>CAZMUM010000008.1:0-125236 GCA_964569385.1 uncultured Acidimicrobiales bacterium | reverse complement strand
CTACATCGGCGTCGTCGATCGCGTCGGTCTGTTCGAGGCCATCGGCTTCGAGCAATCCAGCTATGCGTTCGGAATCGTGAACGTTCATTTGGCAGCCAAACGTGCGCACGATGTACTTGCGAGTCACAGCCCTCAAGCCTATTGGCTGCCGGGTCGTCTAACCGAGAGTTAGCCGAGGGTATGGTCGAGACCTTCAGGGGTACGGTTGAACCATGGTGATTCGACGACTGGTGATCGTGGCGGTGGCGCTGGCCTTGGTAGGCGCCAGCTGCAGTTCGAGCGGGCCCGACATCGAAGCCTCCCTGGGTGATCTCAACGATGCCAAGATCGCTTGGGAGAACGCCGACATCAGCAGCTACCGGGTCAGCGCCACCGAGAGTCGCAACCATTGGAGCTTCGGATGCACTTGGCACACGGTGGTCGCGGAGGGCGTCGTCGTGGAGTCCACGACCGACCTCACGGCAGGCGGAGCCACATTCTGCGTAGAGAGGACATTGACGGTCGAAGACCTACATCGTCGAATCGCCCAGATGGCCAACGAGGTCAGGCAGTACGGCGAGCCCGATTCACGCCAAGACACCCTTGATGTCGAGTACAACGACGTTGGTGTACCCGAATCGATCGAGTTTGATCTAGCCAGCGCTTTCGACGAGGAATCCTCGCTGCGAGTGACCTTCACTGTGCTCGCCCAAGAAATGTTGGCGGCTCTCGACGACGAGAGCGAATCGCCGACCGAGATACTGGCGCCAGATGTTGAGGTGGCCCTCGACGACGCCAGGAGCGCCTGGGCCAAGTCGGGCGTCGACAGTTATCAGTTGATTGGAACAGAAACCCGCAATATTTGGTCGCATGGCTGTAGGTGGATCACAGTGGTTACCAACGGCGAACTCAACCAGGCGTCGCTCCATCCACTTTCGAGCGGGCAGGTGTGTTATCACCAGGAGTTAACGGTCGAGGACCTTCACGACAAGGTGCAACATATGGCCAATTCAATTGCTCAATACGGCGATTCATCAGGCGCCGACACTCTTGACGTCGTCTTCAACCGGCTCGGTGTTCCAGAGTCAATCGAGTACGACTTGAAGAACGGCTTCGACGAGGAACAGCGTCTGGAAGTTACGTTCGTCGTCCTCACCGACACAGAGGTGTTGGCCCTCAACGACCGAGAAGATCCGTCCACCGTCGAGCTGGCGCTCGCTAACGCCATCGATGCGTGGGCTAGGGCCAACATCGGCGACTACCGGATGACCGTAACCGACAGCCGAATGCAACGAAGGCAAGGCTGCACGTGGGTCAACGTCGTCGGCAACGGCGTGGTCACAGAGTCCGCAACCGATCCGATCGAGGCTCTGGCGACCTGTGGCCCGTGGGAGCTAACCGTTGAGGACCTTCATCAACTGGTCCAAAGAAGGGCCGCTGAGGTCAGTCGCTTCGCCTCAAGTGATTTCACGCTCGAAGTCGAGTTCAATGAGGTCGGAGTCCCCGAATCGATCGAGTACGACCTAGTGAACTCAAACAACGAGGAGTCTTCGATGCGGGTGACTTTTACAGTCCTGCCCTAATCGCTGGCTTGGGCTAGGACTAGCCGGGCCTTATGACCTGTCGTCGACCCAGCCATTCCAGGGTCTGCTGCCTTAAACGCGGCAGTGCCCGCGGGTGAGGGTTCACTCCGCGGGCACCGGCATGTTCAGCTGTTCCAGCCACAGACAGCTGAGGGTGACACGTCTTGTTAGGAGCAAAGACGTGTCGGGGGGCGTGGGTTAGATCACCGGCCTATTCGGCGTCGACCTTCTCGGCAAGGTCGGCCTGGTCGGTTAGGTCGATTGTTTCTTGGGACTCAGCTTCTGCGGCCTCGGCTGCTGCTTTGGCTTCGGCCTCTGCTTCGGCCAGCGCCGCTGCGGCCGCAGCCTCGACATACTTTTTGCCGACACCAAGCAGGGTGCGAATTTTGTCGTCGATCTCGACGGCAATCTCGGGGTTGGCCATCAAGAATTTCTTGGAGTTCTCGCGGCCTTGGCCGAGCTGTTCGGATTCGTAGGTGTACCAGGCACCAGACTTCTTGACGACACCGTTTTCGACACCAACATCGAGCAGCGAACCTTCGCGGCTAATGCCGGTGCCGTACATGATGTCGAACTCGGCCTGGCGGAACGGTGGGGCAACCTTGTTCTTGACTAGCTTGCAACGAGTACGACTGCCCACTACCTCCCCGGAGTCCTTGATGGCTTCGATACGGCGAATATCGATCCTGACCGATGAGTAGAACTTGAGCGCACGCCCGCCTGGTGTCGTTTCGGGCGAACCGAACATGACACCAATCTTTTCTCGCAACTGGTTGATGAAGATGCAGATGGTATTGCTCTTGTTCAGGTTGGCGGTGAGCTTGCGCAATGCCTGGCTCATCAGCCTGGCCTGGAGGCCAACGTGGGTGTCGCCCATGTCGCCTTCGATTTCGGCTCGTGGGGTGAGGGCAGCAACAGAGTCGATGACGATGACATCGACCGCGCCCGACCGGATGAGCATGTCGGTGATCTCGAGGGCTTGTTCGCCGGTGTCTGGCTGAGAGATGAGCAGCTCGTCGATATCGACACCGAGATTGGCCGCATACTCTGGGTCCATGGCGTGTTCGGCATCGATGTAGGCACAGATACCGCCGTTGCGCTGCGATTCGGCGACCACATGCATCGCAAGTGTCGACTTACCCGAAGCTTCTGGGCCGAAGATCTCGACAACGCGACCACGGGGGAGGCCACCTATCCCAAGAGCAATATCTAAGGCGAGGCTGCCAGTCGAGATTGCCTCGACCGACATGGACGGCTTATCGCTCATCTTCATGACCGATCCCTTGCCAAACTGGCGATCGATCTGTGAGAGGGCCATTTCTAGGGCCTTTTCTCGCTCCACGGGGGTGCCTCCTGGGCTAGTTCTGTAGTTCTTCGAACTTGGTTCTGTTGAAAGTGGCTGGTTGGATGTGTGGGTTATTCCGGTGGGGAAGCCCGTGCACAAGAACCTACGTTGGGGGTGGGACAGTTACTGCCAAGCGCTGCTGACAGTTGCTGTTTAGAACTACCGGCCGCTATTGCTAGCAGCCCCGACCAACGCAATGACAGCATTGTAACTCCGAACGCCTGTTCGTCAAACACTCGTACGCTATTTCTTGAACATTTTTGCCGCGGCGAACAGCCAGCAACACGTCGCTCAGTCGCGGAACTGCGATGCAACCTCGTTGATAAACACGTCCATGGTGTCCTTACGAGGGTCGAGAGGACCGAGCGTGAAGTCTGGCACGATGAACTCATCCACGCCGGCGTCTCGGTATTGGCCAATGGTGTCGATGGCTTGTTCGACAGTTCCAGACACCGACGGCCGCCCAGCTAAGGCTCCTTCGGTCGGTGCCGGCGTGCCCAAGAACAGCAAAGCCACAGCCGAGCGCTGAATGTCGGCCGGGTCGCGGCCAACGTCGGCGCAATGGGCGTTGAGTACCGCGTTCTTGTGTTCGAGCACCTCGGGTGTGCCCCACACATTCCATTCGTCGGCCAGCTTGGCAGTGATCCGCAGGGTGCGCTTCTCGCCCCCGCCGCCGATCATGATGGGCAACGGCGACTGCACCGGCTTAGGTGCAAGCGGGGCGTTTTCGAACTTGTAGTGCTCGCCGTCGTAGCTGGTTCGTTCCTGGCTGAGCAACGAGCGCACGATCTCGACCGACTCTTCGAGCTTGTCGAGCCTCGCACCCGCGGTGAGGTACTCGATGCCATAAGCAGTGTGTTCATTCTCCTGCCACCCAGAACCGAGACCGAGCACGCAGCGACCGCCACTCATATGGTCGACCGTCGCCGCCATCTTGGCCAATACACCCGGGTTCCTATAGGTGTTGCCCGTCACGAGCGGCCCAATGCGGATTCGTGGCACCGCAACCGCCAGGCCAGCCAGCATCGTCCAAGCCTCGTGGTACGGACCATCATCGGCACCCGTGAACGGCATGAAGTGATCGGCCAGCCAAATGCCATCCCACCCCGTGGCCTCGGCGTGCTGACACGCCTCGACAATTTCGTCCCAAGAGTGTGCATTCCCTGACCAAAAGCTAAAACGCATGTCGCTGACACTAGCCGACCAATCCAGTTCCGCTTTCGGTGCTCCTAGCGCTCCGCGACAGCGCACAAATCCCACCGAAACGCGTTCGGTGCCAAGAACCCACCGCCTAAAGGTCGAGCGCTTTCCGAAGCTTGTCCTTGCGCAGCATCATGAACTCACTGCCAAGGCCGCTATCGGGGAACGAGTCGATCAGGCGGAGAACATCGTCTCGTCGGGTGGGGTCGGCCACAGCCTCGATCGGCGTAAGACCGCCTAGGGCCGGAACGGGTTCGGAGATCCATTTGTTCTCCATCACGGCCATGATCTCGTCCCGCGTCTCGGCGTCGATCTCAGGCTGGCCGCCAGCGAACCCAGAGGGTATCGATGGCATCTCGTCAGGAGCCAGAGGCACGCGGCCATCGGACACCACCGTGAACCCGTCAATACGACTCGCGATAGTTGCTAGAACACGGTCCATCCGCTCCTCGCTGTGCGTCAGCACCCTGAGGCGGCCGTCGTCGAAGGTGAGCGTTGCCCGCAAAACATCTTCGTCTTCGGCGATGGGGTGCATCTCGACCCACCTGTGCTCGCGGGCCGAAGCACCGGGCTCACGATCGTACAAACCGTCAAGCACGCGCTTCGCCTCCTCCACGTCGTTAACCGAGGCCACCAGCTCGCAGGTCACAAGCGGCTCGTTCTCTCTCGTCCTGATCTCGGGAGGCCGATCGAGGCTGGCTCTATAGGAGCAAAGCTCGAACCCGTCGCCTTCATCGCAAAGGCTCAAAACCGCGGCCTCGCGACCCGGCTCAACCGCAAACAGCCCACCAATAAACTGGTGCGTCTCACCGTCTGGGACTGGCCTAGCGCAGAACAGACTTCCGACTTTCGCATGACGACTCATCGCCCGCTCGCGCACCTCGAGAACGTCTCCAGTTCTCAGATCGCGCACCGTCAACCCGACGCCGGGATCGACCTCAAGAACCTCGTGAACACTCCGGTCGACCAACAGCCAGCTCTGCGCCAACAGAAGTTCGTCGGCTGGCAACAATTCGCCGCGAAGTTCAATGAACGTCTCGAACCAGCCCTCCTCGGTTAGAGCAGCGTCTATGACGATGGGGTCCTCGAAAGCTTCTGCCATTCGGTCGGGTTCAGTAGCACGCATCATGGCCAGCCCGAAAACAGTGTCGTTGGCCTCGCCACTTCTGCGCACAAGAAAGCCGGTGGCCTTACGAGCCAGCCAGGCTACACGATCTGGCAGCGCCACCAACTCCCGTTGACCAAGGTGGCACTTCTTGAACTTTCGGCCAGAACCACACCAGCAGGGGTCGTTGCGACCGATGCGCCGCTCGCTGCTCCCAGACGAGACGGTGTACGAACGGACTGTTTCGGTCTCGCCAGGATCGACGTCTTCAAGCATGTCCCATAGGCGGGTGGCGCCAACAGCATCACCAGAATCCGACGCGTACCACGCCGCTCGGTCGACCAACGGCGCATACCCGGCGTAGTGGCGCATACCCTGCGTGAATAGCTCTCGTGCTCCCATGACGTCGCGGCTTCGCTCCGCGACAACCCCTGCCACAAAGTGGGCAACCGCCTGCTCGATGGGACGGCGGGCGGCCAACAACAGGCCGTCGGCCACCACTCCCGCGGCAGCGGGATCGCCAACGTCAAGATCGTCGCTGATCAGCTGGTTGAGCACAACACGACAGATATCGGGATCGTCCAGTTCTCGCAGAGCATCACGCAGGTCGGACTGAGTCGATCTGGTGTCCTCCACTACCTCGAGAACCGCTAGGACATCGAACGCCATCTCAGAATCGTCAGCCATCGCACGCACACGATTGAAACGCCTGCTCTGTTGTAACTCCGCCCAACCTTCGGGCCCCACAGCGACCAAGCCGCCATCGGTCTCGAGGCCGGCATCTAGGTAGAGCTGCGTCAAGGGCCGCTCAGGCGAATCAAACGCCGTCGAATCGTCGACCAGCAGAGCGATAAGGAGCTCGACGAACGTGACCGGCAGAGTCGTCTCGACAACTTCACGCTCCATACATTCGCCCAAACGAACAGCGAGCTCAGTGTTGGGTGCAGGCAGATCGATCTTGGCGATACCAACAACTTCGTCATCGACCCATACCTTGATTGCGTCGCCAGCCTCAAACCCGTCGAGCCAACCTTTTGGGCCTTTCCAGGCAAGATGATCGGCTTCGAGCGAATACACCTCGATGGCATCGCCATTGGGCATCCTGGGCATAGAGACGTGGCCAAAGCCGGCGAGGTCGGTGCCAATGCAGCTGAGCACGCCAAGTTCAAGCTCGAAGTCCTCCGTGACGTGGGTAAGAGCAATCGAGTTGAGAATTGTTGATACGTGCACAACTCGATCGGTGGCCAGCATTGCTAGCTCGCCGCCGTCGAGCATCATGTCGATGGTTCGATCGAGCATGGCTTCGACCACGGTGTCGGGTTCAGCGTCTAGCCGCGACAACGCTTCAGCGACGACATCGTCAATTGGGGGCCACTCCGAGGCTACAACCGTTTCGATTACGGTTGTTCGAAGTGCTTCAACATCGGGAAGCGGAAGTGCGTTGTATTGCGTTGTCAGTTGTGCGAGTGACTGCTGAGCGGTGACCTCAGAAGTCGACTCAGTTCGACCGGCCTCCCAGGCGAACCCGAGCTGCGCACCGACCACCATGACCATCTGGCGAACGATTGCATCGCGACCCAACCCAGCCTTTTGCAGACGTTGCACCGTCGACCAGGCAACAGGCGGATCGTCGCCAAGAATCTGATTGGCAACCACGGTGTGGAAGACAGCCTGTCCAGGCTCGTCCTGGACACCGAGTCGGTCATCGAACCAGTCGAGCATCTCGCTCTCGTTGTTAATGTCGACCGGCGCCAAGTCGGCCTCAAACACAAACCTAATCCTGTCGACATCCATTCGACGACACTACCCACGCCATCGCCGCGCCGGGCCCAAAGACCTCCACTGTCACCGGGAAAGGTTGCCGGGCGAACCAATGCCGGTGCCAGGAGTGGTCTTCGGGTTTGGCAGGGCGGGCCTAAACTCTTGACGATGCGTTACTCGTCGATGGTTGATCGATTGGCTGGACTTGGTGGGTCGAAATGGCAGCTTCACACTCGGGCCGCGAAGCTGCGGCGCGACGGCAACGTCAACATCATCATGTTGACCATCGGCGAACCCGATGCCGACACCCCCACAGACATCATCGACACTGCGGTCGACTCGCTGCAAGCAGGCAAGACTGGTTATGCACCAGCTCGGGGCGAGCCAAGGCTCATAACGTCGCTGACCAAACACTACTCACGGCGGCTCGGCCGACAGGTCACGGAGCAGCAGTTCATCGCCGTACCCGGAACCCAGGCGGCCCTTTACCTGGCCGTGGCCGCGGTGGCCGAACCAGGCGCCGATGTTGTTGTCCCAGACCCGTACTACGCCACATACGACGGTGTCATCGCGGCGGCCGGTGGCCGACTGATCAGCGCGAAGCTGTCGTCGCAGGATCGATATCACCTTCAACCAGACGTGCTCGAAGCCGCCGTCACACCGAACACTCGGGTTCTACTGCTGAACTCGCCTCACAACCCGACCGGAGCCACTCTGTCGGCCAACGAGATAGGCGAAATCGGCGAAATCTGTCGCAGCCACGACATCTGGATTGTGTCCGACGAGGTCTATGCACACTACCCCACCGACGGAATTGTGGCCGCCTCGCCCTTCGCCAGCCCCGAACTGATCGACCGCACCATCGTGGCCGCAAGCCTGTCGAAGAGCCACGCCATGCCCGGTTTCAGAATGGGCTGGTTGCTCGCATCAGAGGAGACCTCGGCCGCGATCTTGCCGATGGCCGAGGCCATGATGTTCGGTACCCAGCCCTTTCTCCAACACGCGGCCGCAACCGCGATCGATGGAGCATGGTCAACTGTGGCCGAACTGCGCGCCAGCTTTGGCCGCCGCTCGGCCGAGATCTGCAAAGCCCTCGACGGCAAGGCGGGTATCGCCTGCCCTGTGCCGGAGGCTGGAATGTTCGTCGTGGCCGACATCGCCTCGACGGGCATGAGCGGCATCGAGTTTGCCAACCGACTCCTCGATGAAGCCGACGTTGCCGTCATGCCTGGCGAGTCGTTCGGCACCTATGGCGCCGGTCTCATCCGTATTGCCGTCACGGTCCCCGACGCTGAAGTTACCGACGCAGCTGGAAGACTCAGCAGATTCGTCGACGGCCTCTGAAAGTTAAGCCGCGCGATTGGGTCGGAACCGACGCCGTAGCTGAGGGAATAGCCATGAGCACGAGACAACAGCGAACCAATGCGCGGTGACTGAGCTCGGCCCGGTGTTGCTGACCGCTGCGTTCGTTCTTGCCGGAGCGGGCCTAACCGCTTCGCTCATTGGGCGCCGCAGCTTCGCTCAGCGGACCAATCTCGGCGCCGTCATCATGGTCTGGGCCACGGTCGTCGTGCTGATGGAGCACATGGTGGGGCAACGTTACGAATTCGCCTACGTCGCCAGCAACATCGCTCCATGGATGTCGACACCGCTTCGGCTGGCGGCCGCGTGGGCCGGTAGCGAAGGTTCGATGTTGGTGTTTACCGCCATCACGCTCTCGGTACTTGTCGCAACTACGTGGACAAAAGACAATGCCAAGGCAGCCAGCAGCACCTCGAGGTTCGAGACGGCGAGTGTCCGAGTGGCGACTACTGGCGCAGTAGGCGTTGGGCTACTCGCCGCCTCGTTATTTGCCGCGCCGCCGTTCGATCGATTGGCTCAGCCGCCACTGACCGGAGAGGGCATCACGCCCATTCTCGATCACTGGGCGATGCTCATCCACCCGCCCTTGTTGTACCTCGGCATGGCGCTGGCACTGGCTCCCGTTCTGCTTCCAGAATCCAAACGGCGTAGGTCCATACACCTCGCTAGTGGCGTGATTACCGTCGCTTTGTTGCTCGGCTCGGCTTGGGCATACGTCGAGCTTGGGTGGGGAGGCTGGTGGGCCTGGGATCCGGTCGAGAATGTGGCCCTGATCATTTGGCTGCTGCTCGTTGGCGCCCTACACAGCCCCGCTAGAACAAAAGCCTCGACAGCGCTGCTCGCCGCCACCTGGCCTGCTGTATTTGGTGGAACGGCGCTCACCAGAACATCACTACGCACGAGTGTTCATGCCTTCGCCGACTCCGGTTCGTTGGGTCTGGTCCTATGGCCGCTCGCAGCACTATGTGCTGCCGGCGCGTTGACATTGGTGTGGGCCACGGCCAGGGCCAAACGATCTCCTCTAACCAGAACTCCCCTAACCAGAACTTCCCAAGCCAGAGCCCGCCTGCCCAAGACACGCCGAGCACCGGTCGCTCTTTTGACCCTGGCCACCCTGATCGTGGCTATCGGTACCTACCGGCCCTTCATTGGCTCCATTACGTCGGGCCAGGACATCACCGCTGGTTGGTTCTACACCAAGCTTCTAGCTCCACTGACGGTGATTGGCCTGATCGCGATGATCACAACCGGCCGTCGGAAGGGCCGCACCAGACTCCAGCTGATAACCAACGTGCTCATCGGCGCCACCGCTGGAGTTCTCATTGTGCTCGCGGCGTCTGGATCGGTCGTTCAGTTGTTCATCGCCGGTTGTCTGGGGGCATCGTTCGTGGCCCAAGCCGCAGATGTGCGCGCCACAACCACCCGACTGATCGCCCACCTCGGAATAGGACTCCTCGTCCTTGGCGCCCTGGCGGGCACCTTCGCTACCCGCGACACCTTCAGGCTCCGCGACGGAGGGTCGGCGGTGATAGCGGGTTACTCGATTCGCCACATTGAAACGAAAGTGCTGCCAGCCACCAACATCGGCCCGAATCAGATAGATGCTCCGATTGTGGTCGAGGCGACGTTCACTGTTGATGGCAAACGGGTCCGCCCCACCATTGGTGTGCGACCAGCATTGGGAACGCGGCTGGCAGAGGCTCGGACCATTGTGCGCATCGGGGGCGACGTTCAACTGCTGTTGCGCGACGCCGACGACGACGGCGTGCTTGTCGACATAAACGTGCACCCGCTTCAGTGGACCGTGTGGTTGGGAGCGGTACTAATCGCGGCGGCATCATTCGGGGCACTGTTGCCCAGAGCCGCGCCGACGAAGCCAGCTTCGTCAAAGCAGGATGCGTCAAAGAAGTCAGTGGTCGTAGGTGAGTAGGGATTGGGCTGTCGGGGTGTGTTGATGGTTTCGTTGGGCCAGATGGCGGCGGTGAGAACAAGGATTCGGCGCAGGACTCTGGCGCAGACGCCTGGGCGGGTTCGGTCGTCGTGGCGTTCGAGCTCGAGTTGGGCTTTGAACGTCTGGTTGACGGACCCGATGATTTGTCGGATTGCTCTGAGGGTTAGCGGCCGGATCAAAGCTCCTCTGTTTTGAGCCCGGGTCTGATCAGGGTGAGGCCGGCATCGTTGAATTCGGTTTCGAAACTGGTTCTGCGGTAGCCGTTGTCGGCGATCAATGTCGGGCAGCCGGTGTCGAACTCACCGAACGCGATCATGTCGAGGGCGGTGTCGCGTTGATCGGTTTGGCGCCGGCGGGCGCGTAGACGGTCGGGAGTCCTGACGCGGTGGTGATGAGATGGAGTCGTCGTCCCCAAAACAGGCGAGAGTGCGAGGCGCAGTAGCCCGATGAACCGAGCTCGTGACGTGTAACCGAGCACGGTTCAGATCACCGCGAGGGTAACCAGCACAGCGACGGAGAAATAGAAGGCAATTCTGGTCTCTGGTCGCTACGGCGCCCCAGCCAGGGTTCACCCTCAGGCCCTTCAAGGTCACGGACTGTTCAAGCCCCCTGGCAACCGGACCGTCTGGGATTTGGGGTGCTGTCGTCGAGAGTGTTGCCGTTGCCTCTCACGTGAAGAATCACCTCATAGTCGGGCTTACAGGTCGTTCCGTTGGCTAGCTGGGCGTTCCGCGCATGTAGGGGTTGAGGGTATGTCCGCGGTTTCGGGGACGTGATCAGCGTTTACTGGTTCCTTCGGCTTGTTCGAATGCTCGTAGGGACAGGGTCTCGAGGTCGGTGACGAGGCGGCGGAGTTTCCGGGTGTTGTCGAACCATGCCTGGTAGTGGACGTGTTGGTCTTCGCTAATTTTGCGGATCATGGTCTTGCTTTTCACGGTGCGGGTCCAGGTGAGGTACGGGCCGTGTAGCACTCGTGGGTTGCTTGGCAGTGGCAGCCGGCTCTGCCAGCCTGGGCTCGTCGTTGCCGTGCGCCGGGTTCGGCCATGGTCTTGTCCTCCGGGTATCCGTGCCTTCGGTTCTTGAAGTGAAAACGCTTCAAGAATATTCCGCAACTGTCCGCGAGGAGCCGCTGTGACCAAACGTCGAATCCGCTACGGGCCACCCACCGAACATAGGTGTGGCGGGCGCTCCCGGTCGTGGCCGAGTTCGGCCGCCGTCTCGACATCGCTGGCATCATCGATCGGGCGTGTCCGGTGCGCTATATCGCCTACGCGACCCACGGCCAGGTGATCGAGGCGTTTATAGCCAACCGGTTGACATCACCCGCGCCGCTTGTCCACGTGGAGGACCGGGAGCGGGCGTGGGCCCTCGACTACCGGTCTGACGGCGACCACTCGACGCCCGCTTCGGTCACCCGAAGGACCGCAGGCCTTATCTGTTGCAGGTCCAGGCCGGCCTGGCGGTCAGCGCCGACGGAGGGATCCCGCTATGGCACCGCTCCTATGACCGAGGCGCCGGCGAGGTCGCCCAGGTCGTCCCGGCAATGGAGGCACTCTCCAAGCTCGCCGGTGAGCGACGGTTCTTGATGGTCGGGACTCCAAGCTGACGTCCTACCCGAACCTCGCTGCGATAGCAGTGGCGGGCGTGAGCCTTATCGCCCGGGCGTCGAAGACCTACGTCAGTGCAGCCGTGCTGGCGGCCTTGGACTTCGATGCCGCTGATCGCGTCGACTACATCGCGCAACGCGACGAAGACGGAACAGGATCGGGGTTCCTACCGGGTGCTGGAGGACACCAACGGTCCTCCTCACCTCGAAGAAGAAATCCGAAACCGATCTCTGTCTCCGCCGGGTGTACGTATGGTCCAGCACCCGGGCCGCCAAGGCCCGGGTCCGCGGAGACCTCAACCGACGCCTCAACCGACGGATGGTACGCGATGCTCACCAACCTCGACCCCGAGCCGAGCGCTAGATACCCGCCCAGAAAGCGGCGAGCGCGTCGAACTCGTCGGGATGAGCCTCCACAAGACGCTGGTGATAGGCCGAGATGGCTGCACCGTGATCGTCGAGGAAGGACCCCCAGCACTCCTGGTCAGCCACTCTCACCTGATTTTCAAGCTCCGTAGCAGCGTCGAGGCCGGAGTCGCTGACAGCGGCGTCCACCATGTCGACAATTTCACCTCTGCTTGTCTCGATGGCTAGCCCCTGATCGGACATGCAGGACAAGTAGTCGCCAAAGCCGCGTTGAATCGCCTCGTCCTTGCCCAGTTGCTGCTCGATCTCTTCGATACGGGGAGCCAAGGTGTGAGCGAGCGACTCTTGTTCGGCAAACAGATCCCGGCCGACCAGCGAACCTGACTCTCGACATGAACCCGTGCCGACAAAGCCGATCGGGGCGGTCTCGGCGTCCCAAACCTCACCGAAGAGTGCCAGATCGTAAGATTCCCGCACCGCCGGGGCCAGCCCCGTGCGAAGCAGGGCGTTCGTGTCCGTCCAATCGTCCAGATACACGTCAACGTCGTATCCGTCCGTCCACGAAGGCGACTCGGGGTAGACCTTGTCCCACGGCAGGAAGTCGTCAGACATAAGATCCACATAGACAAACGGATCAAGAACTTCAGCATCGTAGACATGACCGTTCGACGACATGCAAGCGCCGACGGCACCCTCAACTGCGAAGTAACGCGCCTCAGCAGCGCGAACCCTATCGTCGCCACTACCCGAAATCAGCCGCTCCGCGTTCACAAAACGATCGGATGGTGCTCCTCGCTCCACTAGACGCCCAACGAGTTCGCGCTCGGGCTGTAACGCATCAAGCGTCGTAGCCAGGGTCTCGGCGCCCGTCGGTGTGCCGGTCGAGACCGTCACCTCCTCAACACCACAAGCCGAAGTGACAAGAAGTCCTGCAATCACGAACGCCGCTCGACGTTTCCACACAGATGTCATCTCTCTGCTCAACTCCCAAGCCAGTAGTCAACGAACGCGTTCGGATGAAGCGCTATAGTAAAGGATCCTGCATCACCAGCGCAGTGTCCGCGGACATCAGCCACTGGGTTGAATCTGCAGGCACCAGCGACACGCAGACCTCTAATATGATCGTGATGTGTTTCAGATTCGATTGACGCGACGTCTACATGGGGCGGCGAACACACGCGAGCGACCCGAGCATCGTAGTGTCGGTGACCGAATGCTGGCTGGTTGAGTAACCAGTCAAAGAGAACGTCGACACAGGTGAAGCCACCGACGTTCGCAAAATCCCGCGGCCGCAACTTGAGCCATTCATTCGCGCCGGGTCCACTACCACCGCCATTCCAGTAGTAGTCAATGTCACCTGAGCCACCCAAGATGTTTCGCGCCGTGTACCGGCTGCCTTCGTTGCCAGCATCGGTGGCGCTATCGTACAAGATAGTCGTCGCATTTCGAACAACAAAGTCTCCTTTCTCTCGAATCTCGGTCCATGCGCCAGGGTTACCCCACGTGCCGGAATGCCAAAGCGCAACATTACCGGGCGAGTAAACAACGAGATTTCCATCCCCCTGCATGATCAACCGGGAACCTGGATTGCCGTGGGTCTGAGATGAAAACTCCGCTAACCAACCGGGCTCGTAGTACACGAGGTTGCCATCGCCCTGCATTATGAGTCTGGCCTGACCCATGAGTATTTGCTGATTGGGCCAGAGGGTCTCGTTAGCGAGAAGTACCGTTCCGTTCGCTGCCGCAGAAGCTGGCGACGGTGGGATGGACAGAAGTGCGGTCCCAATGAGGGCCACAACAACGACAGTCCTCACGAACATCGGTCTCACTACACCACACACCTACTTGAGCCGAGCGATTAGAGCGGACACTCTCGCCCCATCAGGATCGCTAACTCGAAGAACTCTAATATAGCAGACTTTTCGTGCGTGTTTGCGTGGGTAGGTGGCGATCTTCACGGCATCTAGCAATCTGGCCTATCAGCAACGCAACTGGCAACTTGAGGCAGGACTTCGCGTTGGACCCGGCAAAGCCCTCGGCGTTTGTCTCGTCTCAGGCTCGTCACGCGGCTCCGAGACTCAAACATAGTCCCATACAACTGCAATCTATGCGGGCCAAATCCGCTAGTTGGGCGTTCCGCACATGAGACGATGATGTCTCGGGCCTTGTGGTGTGGTGTTATTCAGCGATGTCGCGGGGATCGATGTCGAGTAGTTCGACTAGCCGGGTTTGCAGGGGTGGCAGTCTTGGGACCTCGGCTGGTTCGTCGGTAGTGACTGGCACGAGTCGTAGGTGAGAGAGGGCGACGAGGATGAGCAGACCGGTGGGTTTGGCCGGTCGCTCCGCCCACAACTCGGCGAGTTTGATCTCGGGGCTAACAGTTAGGTGCGCAGCGCGTTCGATCAGAGCAAAACTGAGCAGCCCCAGGCAGACCACGGTTGTGAGTGCCTCGATGCGCCGGTTGCTTTCAAGAACATGGGGTCGACGGCGGTCGGGCCTTTGAAGTTGAAGTAGCGCCGTTCGATTACTTCCTGGGCCTTAGAGCTGGACATCTCGACGCCGCCAACAACCACTAACCCTCGGCACTAGTCATCTAAGTCAGATGCAACACAGAAGCAAGATTCGTCCACCAGCAGCCTCAGTCCTTGTCACGTTTGCGACGCAGGAGTTCGTCCATTGTTGATGGCGGCGCTGCCACTTCGGGCGGCGCGGGTGGTTCTGGCAACACCGATGACGGTGCGGCCGAGCTTGGCGCGCCAACAGCTGGGTCTCCCGATTCGGTTTGAGTCTTTCGATCTTTACCTCGCCTGACGTCGAGCTTGGCTCGCTTAGCCGACTTCGTTGACGAGCTGGTGGCTGGTCGGCGGGCACCGAACAGCCACAGCCTCGACAAGATGGCCCCAATCAGCCATGCGAATGCGGCCACGACTAACAACCACGAACCAAGCTTTACATCGCGGGTACCCGCAGTCAGACCAGCAGCGTCGAACGCCATGTCGGCAGTGATGGCGCCGCGGCCTCCGGTCAGCTCGCTAAGCCTGGCCAGAACACTCTCTTGGGCCACGCCAGGTCGGTACTCAGTCGAGTAGGAAAGGCTGGCAACGTCGGTGCCGATCGCAACTGGCCCCGCCGGAGTAGCCACCGTGACCGACACCGCGTAAGCCCCAAGCTGGTCGAGGTGCACCGATCCGACTAGGCGTCCGTCGGTGCGCTCCACCATCGGAACCTCACGGGGAACACCATCGGGATCGGTAACCGTGGCCGTTAGTGCACCGCCAACCAGTTGATCGGCCTGCTCGGGCCGTTCGGCAACCAGGCGAAGTTCGTCGCCGTCGACAGTCGCCCGAAGCGACCCACCACCGTCGATGCTAAACGTGTCGCGAACAACAGCGGACCAGAAGTCGACATATCCATCCCAATCGACCCACGCCTGACCCCACCTCAAACCAGCGTCAGACGTCCACGACGTTGCTCGCCCAAGCCCCGCCTGCCAAGTCGCCAGCAGCGGATCGGACTCATCGCCGATCGTCAATAGGGTCCGGGCCGTTGTTTGGGCGGTAGTAGCCACGTAACCGAGCAGTGGAGGCGTTGAAGTCAGACCCTCGGTAGCTGGAGAGATGCCGGTTCTGGTTGGCAAGAATTCGCCCTCATTGATAAAAGACCGGGACGCGATTATCGACTCCTGTACCAGGATCTCAGGAATGCGGCTGAGGTCTCGACCGGGGTAAAAACGGCCGCCTCCAGCAGTAGCAATCGGCCGAAGCTCGTTCGCTGCGCCCTCACCGGTGGCGACAACGGACACAGTTATACCTTCGGCAAACAACTCGCCAGCCTCGGTGGCTAGTACAGCAAGTTGGCCTGGTTGGGTGAATCCATCGCTGAACAAGATGATGTGCTTAAGCCCGGCATTACTAGCGCGCAAAGCAACTGCTGCGGTGGACAGCGTGGTCGACAGGTCGGTCTGACCTGAAGGCGTAATCTGGGCCAGGCCCCGATCGATCACATCGGCAGACGGAATCTGTTGAAGGTCAATTAGCCACTCGGCGTCGGTGTCGATGCCAAGAATCCCGATCTCGTCGTCGGCATGCGACGCATCGATAGCGCGCGCCGCGCCGGTTCGGGCGATGTCGGTCTTGGTCAAACCTCCAGGCACCCGGCCGGTGCCTTCGAACCCATCGGCGCAATGACACTCGCCCATCGACTCGCTGGTATCGATCGCCAACACCTGAGCAACGGTGCGTCGACGGCGAGGATCGAGCACATCGCTGATTACGGGCAGAACCGACTCGAGGACCGTGTTGCGATACGCGCCCATCCCGTACGACTGCGTACCGCCAACGGTCACTATGCCAACGCCAAGATCACGCGTCGCTGATGCCAATGCCACCATCTGTTCGTCAGACAGATCGTCGGCGTCGACATCGACCAACACCACCGAGTCGAACCCCGCCAACCGATCGAGCGACGGCACCTCGGCCACACCAATCGTTTTGACCATCAACCCGCCGGCGCCAAGCCCAGCCTCCAAGGTCTCGCCCACCCCGGGAGCGCCCTCGACCAACAACACACCAGCAGGCCCAGCTACATCGACGGTGACTCGGCCAACATCGTTCTGAGGCCTGGCATCGAGGGCGACATCAACCACCACGTCGTAAGCCACCAACCCGCCGGAAAGAACTGTGTCTTGGAGCACGACGGTCGTTGTTCCGGCGCGTAGCAGTGCGTCGATGCTGCTAACGATTTGGCCGTCACGCTTCAGCGACACCAAGGCCGCCTGCTCGGCAGAAGACGAGATGGTGGCCGAGAATGAGATGACCTGCCCGACCTCGGCGTTGCGCGGCGCCTGCACGCTCAGAACCGACGCATCGCTACCGATGTCGGGGTTAAGCGTGACGTAGTCGACTTCGATGCCTCGTTCGGCCAGTTGACTCGCTTCGCGTGCCGCATCGCCAACCGTGGCGCGACCATCGGAGACCACGACGATTCGTCGACGGGTATCGTCTGGGGTAACGGCACCGGCCAGACGTAACGCCGAGGCAAGGTCGGTCTGGCCTGGGTCGATGGCTACGGTCTGGAGACCCGACGGGTCACGGCTCGGTCCCAAGAGTCGTTCAACCCGAGCTCCGTTGCCCGCGACGACAACGGCGTGCTGAGCGTCATCAGCCGAAGCCGCTACGGCCTGATCGACGAATGAGTTACCGAACAGGTGGCCAGGATCGCCAACCGAATCGCTTCGATCGAGCACGAACACCGTCGTCACGGCGTCGGCCGGCCTCGGCAACGAAACGCCAGTTAGCCCGACAACGGCCGCGCCAAGGGCCACTATTCGTAGCGCCGACGCCGCCCCCCACTGCCTCTTCGACACGCCGCTGCGAGTTCTCGCCAACCAATACTCGGCACCAGCAACAACAATGGCTAGCAACATCGCAACCCAGCGAAGAGACGTAACTTCGGTCGGTGTTGACTCCCCCGGCCGACGCAGCCGAGGATTCGTCGGGGCCACCGGCAACGGCGACAGGTCGCTTTCGGCCGCCGGAAGCGAAACCGCGACTGTGTTGGTTGCCGCGTCCGCTGCTTCGACGGACCAGAACCCGGGCCGGTCCACAACGATGGTTCCAGATCCAGCAGCCACAGCACGTTGCGATCCTGATGGGTCAGACACAACAACATCGCGCCCTATAGGCAACAGCAGCGGGCTACCAACCTGAAGTGTCACCGGAACCGAGTTGGCGTCGGCGAGCTCGGCCAGCAGGCGGTCGCCAAACACTGGGAACGACACGTCGAGTGGCAGATTGGACCGACCTAGATCGAACGCAATGTATACGAATGGGGTTCCGGCTCGACGCCCTCGCAAGATGAGAGGTGCGCCCTCAGCCCCAACGAGTATCTCAGCGGTCGGTGCATCAACAATCTGAGCATCGACGATTCGCAGACCCGACAGATCGAGCCCGGCCAAAAGCGCATCGGTCGACCGAAGCAGTGTCGGAATTGGCGCCTCGACCACCCCAACGACCTCGACTCCAACAACACCTCTCGGCGCGGCGATGGCCAAGAACGGTCGGGCCAAATCGCTCGGCACGTCTACACCGATGTACACCGAAACGTCGGGAACCTGAACAGCAGGATCGACCAATTCGACCCCAGGGAGCGAATCAATAAGAGCCGAAACAAAGGTGTCCTCACCCTCAACCGAAACTGTCAGATCGGTGCGCCGTCTGGTGAGGGCATACGCAGTGTCGTCCACCGCAAGCAGGTCCTGACCGCCAAGTCTGGCCACAACCTGTTCGCCGTTGGCGACCACGGCCTGCACGACGGTAGGTTCATCGGCGTTGACTTCTATGTCGATTACGGCTTCGGTGCGGCCGTCGACATCAAGTCGCAGGGTCGCCGAAGTAGCGGGGCCGCCAATCACTTCGACGGTGGCCGTTACCTCCACACCTTCGTCCACAGGTCGCACAGTCAGACCGGTTATGGCCTGGTTGATGTCCTGACTACCAACAAGACGATGAGTCACTCCGTCTGGCAGAGCCGCCATCTCGGCGTCGAGATGGCCGCCATCTGACACCAGCACGATGCCGATGGTCTCGTCGGTACTTTCGAGACCATCGGCTAACGCCATAGCCGCGGCCAGATCGCCAGGTCCATCGCCAAGCCGCAACGACCGAACCGCCTGCTCATAGACATCGCGATCCGAAGTGGCGACCGTGACAACACGCGGCGTCGTCCCTGCTGCGATCACGCTCATGCGCCCGCCATCGGGGCGCTCTGACCAAAGATTGACGGCCACCGAGATTGCTTCGGCCATGCGATCGGGCGTGCCGTCGGTGGCCCCCATCGACGCCGAGGTGTCGATGACTACGACCGTGTGATTGGCCAGCTGTGCGTCGGCTTCAAGACGAGGTTCGGCCAACGCCAGTGCCAGCAAGCTGACAATCAATAGTTGCAGCAGAAGCGGAATAGTGACGCGGAGCCTCTGCCAAGGCCTAGACGCAGTAGCGCCGACGGTGTCGTCGTCCCACAACAGGCGCGAGCTCACCACGTGGTCGGCCCGTCGAGGCCGAAGCATGTGTATGGCAATTATGGGGAGTGCCGCGGCTAAGAACGCGAACCCGATCGGGTTAGCGAACGTCACGCCATAACCTCGGCTCGACTCAGTTCGCCGAGCACGACGTCGGAGATGTCGGCGCCGGCGGTAACGGCCAACAGCGGCATTCCTCGACGGCGCGCTTGCTCGCTTACATCGTCACTCCAAGCAGTTAGCCGCTTCTTGTAATCGGCTACTGCCCCCCTCGTGAGCGATACCGGGACTCTGGCCCCAGTTTCGATGTCGACAATGTCGACATCGCCAGCAGCCTCAGGTTCGAGATCGCTTGGTCCGAGCACATGGGCGACAGCAACGTCGGCCCCCGCTGCCGGCAACCGACGAATGCCCTGTTCCCAGTCGGGGTCGAACATGTCGGAGCAGACAAAGACAAACCCTGGCGGTCTGGCCGCGGCAAGCACCCGCTGAACGAGGGCGCTGAACGACTCGTCCCCAAGGGCTGTTAGACCAGCCAATCTGGTATCGAGCCTGGCAAACGAACCCCGCCCACTGAACCGTTCCGGAGGCCGGCCAGGAACGTGGAGACGAACCACATCGCGCCTGGTCAACGCGACGAAGCCGACCGCCGCGGCCAACTCGACTGCGGTGCGCAACTTGTCGTCGATGGCCATCGAAGCTGAGGTGTCAACCACAAGGTCGACCCTGAGGTCGTCGTCGGCGTCGTACAACCGGATAACGAGTTGATCGAGACGAGCGAGCGTCAGGTAGTCGATGCGCCGGTAGTCGTCGCCGGGCTGATACTCACGAGCATCGGCAAAGTCGAGCGAGGTTCCGTACCGCCGAGAGCGGTGACCACCGCTGATCTGTCCGGCCAGAGGTCGTCGGGTCCTTAGTTGCAACCGTTCGAGTGTCGCTAGCAGCGCAACGTCAAGGAGCACCACGTACCCCCGATGGCGGCACCGGCACCGACTCAAGAACGTTGTCGACCAGCTCAGATGGGCTGACGTCGTCGGCAACAGCTTCGAATCCGAGTATCAATCGGTGGCCAAGAGCGGCGTGGGCAACCGACCTCACATCTTCGACCGAGGCCGCGGGTCGACCATCGATCAGCGCTGTTGCCTTGGCGCCGAGCATGAGAGCCTGCGCGCCGCGTGGTGAGGCCCCAGTGCGAACGTAGCGGCTGATTGTCTCGGGCACATCGCGGCCATCGGGCTGGGTCGCCACTACCAGATCGACTGCGTGGCGCGTAACGTGCGAAGCCGCTGGCACCGCCCTTGTCAGGGTGATCATGGCCCGCAGTTCAGCGTCGTCGGTAACCGGCGTTAGCGTTGCATCGGACCCAGCGGTGGTGCGGGTGACGATCTCGTACAACTCATCGCCAGACGGATACGGCACCACTGTCTTGAACATAAAACGGTCGAGCTGGGACTCAGGCAGAGGGTAGGTTCCCTCCTGCTCGATGGGGTTCTGGGTGGCCATAACCAGAAAGGGTCGCGGCAGCGGGCGGGTCTCGCCGGCCACGGTGACGGCGCGTTCCTGCATGGCCTCGAGCAGCGCCGACTGAGTCTTGGGGGTGGCCCGGTTGATCTCGTCGGCGAGAACAAGTCCAGCAAAGATCGGTCCCGGTCGATACCTAAACGTGCGGTTGCCAGCTTCGTCGGTTTCGAGCACTTGGGTACCAACAACGTCGGCCGGCATGAGATCTGGTGTGAACTGAATACGGCCAAACTCTACCGACATGGCGTCGGCGAGTGCTTGAAGCAGCCGCGTCTTGCCAAGCCCAGGCACACCCTCGAGCAGCACGTGACCCTCGCACAACATGGCCACAACAATCGAACGCACGACCGCGTGCTGGCCAACAATGACCTTGCCGATCTCGGCTTCGAGCCGCACCACCACATCGGCGTAGCGCTCGGGTGTCATGTCGCTCTTGGCCAGTTGGTCAGAGACTTGTTCATTCGACATTTGTGATGGTCTCCCTGGGCGCTTCAAGTATGAAGCGTGTCAGTTGGCGCCGGTGATCTCGGCGAGCCGATCAAAATAGCTTTGCACCGCACGAGCCTCGGACGGAACCAGGTCGAGCCGGTCCAGTGCTTCGGTTGCTTGATCCGCGAACTCGCCGACAACGTCGCGGACCGCAACGGTCACCACACCATCGGACGTGGTTCCGTTGGCCCGAATCGGGTCGGTCGATGTTTGGTCGCCAGTCGCTTGAGCAGCGGCGCCCAGAGTGTCGGACTCGCCACCCACAGGCACCGCAATGTCGGTTTCGGCGCCTTGTCCTGCGGGCTCGGGGCCGCCGTTGTTGGTACCCGAGATAGACCCCTGACCACCCTGGCCCGAACCAGAACCGCCGCCCTGCACCTGACCACTAGCGCCTTGGCCTTGACCCTGTCCCTGACCTTGGCCTTGACCTTGACCTTGACCTTGGCCTTGGCCCTGGCCTTGTCCCTCGCCTTGACCCTGTCCCTGGCCCTGGCCAGACTGAGCATCGGCTAGTGCCCCAAGGCGAGCAGCTAAGTCAGCCAGATCGGCGGCGGTGAGCTCGACTTGGGTAGCAGCAGCGGCCTCGGACGCGGCCCGCGCGTTCGCAGCCGACGCCGAGTCAAGCACGGCTGAAGCTGCACCAAGATCACCAGCAGAAATTGCCGAGCTGGCAGCCGCCAAGTCGGCAGCCGTGGCCGGATCGCCAACCGCCTGCGTCTCAGACAACTGGGCTAGCCGCTCAGCCAACTGGTCTAAAGCATCGGCATCGAGATCCGACAGCGACTCCGCAGCAGCGGCGAGTTGAGCCGCAGCCGACTCGCCACCAGCGCTGCTAAGTGGTGACACCTCAAGGGTCCGTTCCAAACCCTCAATGGCGGCGCGTTGGGAAAGTGCATCGGCGTCGAGCTGTTCGGCTAGCTCGGTCTCGACCGCCTCGAGCCTCTGAAGCGCTTGTTCGATATCGGTGATGTCTCGAAGCTCCTGAGCCAAGTCCTCAATGGTTGCGACCGCTTCGGAGGTGGCAGGCAACTCCTCGAGGTCGCGTGCAGTCTCGACGAGTTCGTCGGCGACAGCCTCGATCGCCTCGTCGCGTTCGGCCGCCGCTACCCGCGCTGCGTCTTGGGGATTAGTCATCAAGATCATGAGCCCGCCAACCACCACAAGGGCCAGAACAACCAACCATCGAGGCCAGCGGGGTCGCACGGGCAGCGCATCGGCCAGATCATGAGGCACCGAATCGACGGCACGCTGCGCAATCATCGGGGCAAACGCATCGGCCCGGTCGATCTCGAAGGCAGTAGCCAACGCATCGTGATTACGGCTGCCGTTGTCGATAGCTCTGGCCACGACCAGCGGCGAGATCGGCAGCACCGCTGCCATCCCCAACATCAAGAACACAACCCCAACCAAGATCACGATTGCCGAATTCTCAGCCCACCCCCATGGCCTGAACCTCGCGATCACAACGAGCAGCAGAGAGATCGAGGCGACCGCGGGAAGCACGATCTCGGCGCTCGCCACCGCCCAAACGACGCGAAGGCGCCGCCTCCCGGCCGCCAACAGTTCGGCCAGCCCAATAGGCAAAGAGCCTGGCAGCTCGTTCACCTTTCGGTCCGGGCCGGGGTTCGCACTCTGACTGTCGCAATGCCAACCGATAGATAGATCACGGTCAGCGACGCGACGAGGTACCAGCGCCAGAGTCTGGTCGACTCGGCGTTTGGCCTGGCTTGGAAGTCGCCGACCCGAGCGACCTCGTCGAGTCCCTGCCTGGCCGCGCCCAATGGGGTAGTGGTGTCGTCGCCAGGGAACTGCCCAATGCTGTCGAAGACATCGGCAGTGGCGAAGAACGGATTGAGCATGAGAACTTCTTTGGGCGGGTTGACGTCGTCGAACCCTCTGGCATCGTCGAGCACTGCCATAGCGCCAAACGAGATGAGCGATCCAATCGAGATCATCAACACAAACCCGTAGGCGAGCACCGTCGCAACCTGGACTCGTTTGGCTACTGCCGAGCACGCAACTCCCACAGCGCCAACCATCGTGGCCGTCAACAGCACCATGCCGACACCCTTGGCCACGTCGAGAATCGTGATGCCGCCAATCAGGTAAGTAAGGGCAAGCAGCGGGGTGGTTAGAAGGATCAGAAGGGCGGTAAAAACAATGGCCGCGGCCAGCTTGCCAAGCACAATCGACAACGGCGACATCATCGACACTTGGAGCGGAAGCAAGGTCTGGCGTTCGCGCTCGCCCGCTATTGATCCCGACGTTGTGGCCGGCATCAAGAACAAAACCACGAACAACATTCCCGACAACAACCATTCGAAGACCGAACGCCCGATCTCGGCCACGTTGGTGAACTGAAACCCGAACTGGTTCGTCTGATTGTTGCCAACATACGCCAGCACAAAAACCGCGGTTAACAGCCCGAGCCAAACCGTTATGGCCACCGCGGCCCGCGGCGAAAGCATGCGCCTTGCCATCTCGCGACCGAGCACCGGGCTACGCCACCACGACACTTTTCCGACCGTTCGTGCGGTCATTGCACGAACCCCTCGGTAACCGAGAGAAACACAGCTTCTAGCCCCGAACTGACCTCGACGTACTCGAGCACGTCGCGACCTTCGAGAATGAACCGTCGCAGTAGATCGACCTGCCCAGCCTCGTCGTCGACCAGGAAATCCTCTTCGGTTCCGTCGGCAAAGCGCACTTTGACAGCTCTTTGACCTCCAAGTCGCTCGAGAATTTCCCTCGGGGGCCCCGATGCCAGCAGCTTTCCGGCCTCGACAATGCCGACGTGGGTACAGATTTCTTGCAGCTCGCTGAGAATGTGACTGCTGACGATGATGGTCTTGCCCATCGACTGAAGGTTGGCGATGAGTTCTCGTAGTTCGACCCTGGCTCGCGGGTCGAGCCCCGATGCTGGTTCGTCGAGGATGAGCAACTCAGGGTCGTGCACCAATGCCCTGGCCAGGCTCAACCGCTGTTTCATACCGCGGCTGAGAGCGTTGACCTCGGCGTCGTGTTTGACGGTCAGTTCGACTAACTCAAGTAACCCGGCAACAAGGTCTGGTCGCGCCGACTTTTCTATGCCGTAGGCCCCGGCAAAGAAGTCGAGGTAGTCAGATACAGACATGCCGTCGTAGACACCTAGACCGTCGGGCATATACCCAATACGAGACCTCACCTCGATTGGCTGCAACACAGGGTCGAAACCGAGCACGCTCAATGAGCCAGCCGTGGGGAGCAGCAACGACGCCATCATGGACATCAGCGTCGACTTGCCGGCACCATTGGGGCCAATCAGGCCATAAACAGCACCACGAGGCACAACCAGATCGATCCCATCGACCGCGGCCAGGTCGCCGTACCTCTTCGTCAGAGCTCGACTCTCGATGGCCCAACCGTGTTGCTGGTCGGCAGGCCCGAGGGCGACGTCGAGGCTCATGATCCACCAATTCGTTCGATGATGAGTTCGTATTCGCCTTGACCGAACCCGCCGAGTTCTCTGGCCTCGATGACGAACACACCGTCGGTATTGGCCGTAAAGGTCAACCCGCTGTTGCAACAGTCGCCGGCATCATCGTTCTCGGCGACTTGGCGGCCATCTGGATTCCGAACCCGCAGCAGCGAATCGTGCGTTGCCGACAGCAACAAAGTGACCGTGTCGCCAGAAACAAGCGTGAGGTTGTATTCGTCCCACTCGGGGCCGACAAGATCGCCGAAGAACCCGAGGCTTGTTCCCGCTTCGACTTCGATGTCGATGCTTTGGCCCAGAACCCCTACGGCATCGAAGTCCTCGAAGTCCTGTGGCGCGCTTAAGCGCAGCGAAAGGTCGCCGGGCTCCAGCAACATGACCAGTTCGCCTTGGCTTCCGATCGCCACCGAAACCGAAGGTCGGCCCGGGAACTGCCATTCGGCTACCGAAGAGCGTACCCAGACGGTGTTATCGACGAGAGCCTCGTTTGGCGGCTGAATCACTACGTTGCGGTCGCCCCGAAGTTCGACTGGTCGCCATTCGCCGTCGACCCAGAATTCGAGACCACTTACGATCGAGGTCGCGGTCACCTCCAGCATCTCGACAGCTACCGAGGCTGGCACGTCGACTCGTGTCACCCACGTTCGTCCGAAGAAGTTGGCCTCCTGAATGGTCGACGACTCGGGGTCGTTGACGACTGCTACAGGGACCGGTGCGCCAGCGGCTGAGTCTGGCAGAACCGTGGCTCTGGCAAACAAGGCGGTGCGACCGTTCGTTATCCCGGCAACGGGCGAGTCGAGATCGCGGGTCCAGCCAACCACACCGACCACTGCTGGACGCAGGGTGTTCCAACCATCGCTTGTGCGCCAGTCGGCCCACACGGCCGAGCCAACCACAGCGTCTGGTTCGGTTTGCGGGCCAAACCGACCGAATTGCATTCCCGGCCACAAGGCGAATTCGCGGGCCTGGCCAACGAATCGGTCTGAGTACTCGAGAGAGAAATCGACCGACTCGCCCGCACTCAGGTCGTCGATATCGGCAGCCGCGGTGCCGAAAAGGACGAGCACTTCTTCGAGGTTGGCCGTCGAGTTATTGGTGACCGTACCGCTAACGGTTCGGCTCTGAAGCCGCACGTCGGTTATGGCCAGCGCCGAGTCGAGGCTCGGCACTGGGCCCGTGAACTTGCCAGAGGCCGTCCCGCCGGTGGCCAGATCGAACGAGACTCTGGTGCCGCCGCGGCCCGGGCTCACAGTTGTGCCCGACCCGCTTGGCCCAAACCGAGACCCACCTCCCAAGTACGACCAGCCTGCTGGCAAATCGACGCGGCGATCGCCACCACGCGACGACGTAAACAGTGCAGTGGTCGTCGCCCGAGACCCGCTTGGCCAAACCTCGATGATGGTCACGTGGGCATTGCCACGGTCGGATCGCAGGTCCGAGCCAATCACCAGAGCTGTGACGCTGAACACCGCTGCCAACGCCGGCAGCGCTACCCAGGCCAGGTTCGTGCGCTTTGCTCTTCGCAATACGAGGTACATGACGGGACCGGCCAGAATCACGTACCCAACCAACAACCACCCGACGGTGGCGACTCCGGGAAGGCGCAAGCCCGCGTCGGCGGCCAGGTCGCTGAGCGGATCTTGACCGACTTCGCCGACTACTCCGGCACCGGGCCCACCAAAGGGATCCGAGACCGCTGTGCCTGACGGAAACACCGAGTTGACCCAATCAGCTCCGGCGTAACGGACAATGCCAACGCCTAGGGGCTGAGCGGTGGCGTCGTTGTTGGCGGACCTCCATTCGACTGGTAGGAACGTGTCGATCGAACCGGGATCGCCAGCCACGACTAGATCGCCGCCTCCGGCGGCCCAGCCAAGAACAACGTCGCCAGCAGCCCCGTCGAGTTGGACAAGGGCCTCAGGCGAGACAATCAGCGTCGACACGGCCGGAAGGCCCACTGACAACAAGTCACTGGCAGACACCTCGAGAACCTGAGCCGAACCCGAACCAACCTGTAGTGGAACTCTTCCAGCGGGTGCCTCTACGCCAAGGACTGCTGCAATAATACCGATCTGGCCTCCCCCTCCGAAGCGGCGTAGCGACGCCTCGGCGACAATCTCGCCGTCGACGATGAGGCTGGCGTCGAGCACAAGTTCGCCAAACGAGACTGGCACAGCGAGCGGAACCGTCACCACGGTGCCCGCGGCCACATCGATGGGCACTCGGTAGATGGCGCCCCCTCGTTGCGAAAGGTCGACGATCACTACCCCTTGGATAGCGCGAGGCGAGCCGACAACAATCTCAATCGGAACCAAACCACCCGACGCAGAAACAACCCCATCGGGCGCCGTTACGCGGAATGTGATACCCGCTTCTTGAGCGCTGATGGGTTCGGTCGAGGCCAAAGACGTCACAACAAACGAACTGAAGACGACTAGAAAACCAATCCCGAACCAGCCGGTGCTTCGACTTCGACGTTTCATCAATTGTCGACCACAAATGTTGTAGCCGGAGCCTCGAAGAACTCGACTGGAGCCTCGCCAAAACCGAAATCGACCTCGGCGTCGCCTTCAAAGAAGGGACCGCCAGGGAACACCTGGTTGTCGTCGAATCCGCGAATCGGGTCCTTGGACGTAGCGGCCCAAATGGCTCCAGGGACCACAATCAGCAACAGACCAGCCACGAACCGGGCCGCGTTGCGTCTTCTTCGTTTCTTGAGCGCGCTGAGCATCAGGGTCGCGTCGATGCGGAGGTCGTCAATGATCTCGATGTCTTGTGCGTCGGAATCTTGAGAATCGAGCATCGGCCTACCGCAACTCGTGCACCGCCCATGGCACAACGTTCGTCTGCGAAATAATGGCCCAGATACGCATCAGTGTCACGACAGGACAGTTACGGCTTGGAGGCCACGATCCTCGTGAAGCCGATATTGGCACCACGGTCGGCTTCGAGCATCTCGTGAGTTGCGGCCACCTCATCGATCCACCAGCCCTCCATCGTCGGCGCGATGAAGTCGTTGAACTGAAGCCAGTCGCGCCAGCCGTCTTCGATCATGTCGCTGTGGTCGACTACCACCCTGGCTGTCTTGGCCCAGTGAGTGTTCCACCACTCGGGGCCATGAAAGCAGCAGAAATCCCATTCCCAAAATGGCTTCAACACTTCGGGCACGTCGGCGCCAAATTGATGAGCTGAGCTACATCAGGTGTAGCTGTTTTCATCAGTTACAAGATGAAGGGCTTCGGATAGTCCTGCGTAGCCGATCGAGAGCACTGATGCAGGTGTATTGGCGGAGGCGATCGGTGTCGGCGGGAACTTGAATCGAGAAAACCTCGACGGCGTCGCCTAGTACGATTGCCACCGAATTCGTGACTGACGCTCGGCGGCCGGAGGCAGGAGCGACCGCAGGCTCGCCACCAATAACGGCGAGACCCACAACGGTACCCAACGAGCGACGAACCGCCACCGCTACTTCCTCGGCCGTCGACGCAACGCCGGGAGACAAGCCAACCATCGCCGCCAATGCCTGGTCTGTGGGCGCAACCACTCCACCGGCAAACGCATCGGGGGCGCCAACTGCTGCGCTTAAACGAGCGGCGATGTAACCGCCCGTAGCCGACTCAGCAACAGCCAACGTGAGTCCCGCGTTGACAAGCTGGCCAAGAACCACCGACTCCATCGTGTCGTCATCGATGCCAAACACGATGTCGCCAACGATCTCGCGGACGACCACCTCTTCGGCGCCGAGCGTCTCGGCAACTTCGGCGCCGGTCGTCCCCTTGGCGGTGATGCGAACCTTCAGACCTTCGACCCCGCTGGCCAAGAACGCAAGCGTGGCATGACCGAGTTCGTCGAGTTCGGCAATGCGGTCGGCCAACATCTCGGCCAGCGCCGACTCGCTCTGGCCCCAGGTGCGAAGCACTCGGCTGCCGATGACCGAAGTCTCTCCTGCCCTTCGACACAAATCGGGAAGAACGGTGCCCGCGACCATTTGGCGCATCTCTGAAGGCACGCCAGGCACCGCATAGATGACCTTGGCGCTGAAGCCGCGTTCGTTGATTTCGCCGATGGGACACACGAGACCTGGTGCCGTACCGGGCTGCTGCTCCATCGTGGAGGCGCCAACAGGGACATCGGCTTGACGCAGATTGTTCTGCGGCATCGGTCTGGCTCGCGCCGCGAACATCGACTCGATGAGACTCGCGATGGCGTCGTCGCGCACGAGGTCGACTCCCATCAGATCAGCGATGACGTCGCGGGTGATGTCGTCTTGAGTTGGGCCAAGCCCGCCACAGACAATGACGGCTTCGCTTCGCGAAAGGGCCAGCTCTAGAGCCGACTCGATGCGTTCGGCGTTATCACCGACCTTGGTCTGGAAGAGGCTGTCGATCCCGACTGCGGCTAGCTGCTCGCCGATCCACGATGAGTTTGTGTCGACGATCTGGCCAAGCAGAAGTTCGGTACCAACAGCAACAACCTCGCACCTCACGCTGGGGCTCGGGCCGCGCGCAGATACTGAGCACCGGTGAAATAGGTGAGTGCAACTGCAACCCAGAGCGCCAAGGTCGCGATCCAGTGCGCGTTCTCGGCAATTTGAGGAATTATGGCAAACCCAATCGCCCAGATCTGAACCGTGACCTTGATCTTCGCCAAGTACGTGGCCGGTACCGATCTACCGGTGCGCCCAACGGTCGATCGGTACAACGACATCGCCAACTCACGAAACGCAATAAACGAGACCGGCACCCAGTGAAACTGACCCGTCGCCACCAGTGCATACATGCCGCCTAGCACGAACACTTTGTCGACCAGCGGGTCCAGAAACGCGCCCGAGGTGGTCGTTCCGTATCGGCGAGCTATCCAGCCATCGACAGCATCGGTCAGAGCAATGGTGGCGCCGAGCGCAAAAACCCACCAATTCGGCCCGTGTTTGGTGATCAGAACAATGAACACGGGCGACGCAAAGAGGCGCGTCAGAGTGAGCCCATTAGCCAGATTTATCCAAGAACCTGCGTCGACCACGGAGGTTTGACTCGCGCTGAGGCGAAAGGGTTTCAGGCTTACTAAATCTGGCCCAAGTTATTCAGATGCCTTCGGCCTGTAGATCGGGACCCATCGAGTCGACGATCGCAACCTGGTGAAACGAGCCAGGTTCCAACGATCTAGGAATCGTGATGATGCCGTCGATCTCAGGAGCCTCTCGATGTGAGCGTCCAACGCCGACTTCGTCGACCAATACGGTGAGTTCGGATCCGATCAGATCGACGCGACGCGACGCCGTGATGCGATCTTGAATCTCGGTCAGCTCGCGTAGACGTTCCTGCATGAGGTCGAGCGAAACCGCGCCATCCAGGTCGGCGGCGTAGGTTCCCTCCTCGGCTGAATAGGTAAAGAACCCACACCAGTCGAGCTGGGCATCCTCGACGAAACGCAACAACTGGTGATGGTCGTCCTCTGTTTCGCCTGGGTAGCCGACGATGAAGTTCGACCTAAACGTTGCGCTTGGTTCGCGGCGCCTGATGTCGTCGATGCGGCTCAAGAACTTCTCGCCATTACCCCACCGCCGCATACGTCGCACCAGTGCCGGCGAAACATGCTGAAGCGAAAGGTCGAAATACGGAACGCCGGTACCGCAGATGGTGTCGATGAGGCGATCGGTCAGATCGGAGGGGTAGAGATACAGGAGCCGCACCCGGTCGGTGTGTAACTGCACCGCCTCGACCAGTTTCACGATGTCGCCAGCCCTGCCAACGTCGCGCCCGTAGCTGGCCAGATCTTGGGCGACAAGAACGATCTCTTTGACCTCAAGCTGTTCGACCTCGGCCACGAGATCGGCGATGCTACGGCTGCGTTGAGGGCCTCTGAAGCTCGGGATGGCGCAGAAACCGCACCTACGATCGCACCCTTCGGCCACCTTTAGATAGGCCCATGGTCGGCGACTCTTGGGTCTCGGCAAGTTGAGAAGGTCGAACGACGGAACAGTTTCGGCAACAACCTCAAGGCTAAGGGGCTTACGCCCCAGCGATACCGGCACGCCGAAGCCGGCCACCTGGTCGATCTCGGGCAACGCCTCTGCCAGTTCGTCGCCGTACCGTTCGGCCATGCATCCGGTGACAACAAGCCTTGCGCCGTCGCGTTTGAGGTCGTCTAGAGCTAGGACCGTATCGATCGATTCCTGGCGAGCATCCTCGATGAAGGCACACGTATTGACCACAACGAGATCGGCATCGTCGGCGTTCTCAGTACGAACCATGCCGTCGCGAATGAGCGTGCCTTCGAGCTTGTCGGAGTCGACCTCATTCTTGGGGCAACCAAGGGTAACAACGTGATATCGGGAAGGGCTAGCGGACATGAACGGCCAAGGATACGGGCCCGACGGTTGGCTCAGCCAAGCCAGCCGTATTCTTAGATGGGTGAAGAACGTTTCGAAAGGGCGAGCGATCGCAGCGTTGCTCGCCATCGCCGTCGTAGCCTCGGCTTGCACCGGAAACGAACCCGACTCATCTGAGCCGACAACCACGACAGCGCAAGCCAGCAGCTCGGCGGGCGGGGGCACCGATGGCTCGATCGCTATCCCAGACCAGACGTCGAACTTCGATACCGGGCCGATCGAGTGGCGTCGGTGTGGCAGTTTCGAGTGCGCTGAAGTTACGGTTCCGCTGGACTACGGCGCAGCCTCAAACCTAGCCTCGCTTGAGCTAGCGGTGGGTCGGATCCCGGCCGCCAATCCCTCAGAACGCCTCGGGGTTTTGGTCGTGAATCCTGGTGGGCCTGGTGGAAGCGGGCTCGAACTCCTAGAAACCTTTAGCGCCGGATTCTTCCCAGAAGAACTAGAGGCATTCGACATCGTGAGCTTCGATCCACGCGGCGTCGGTGCGTCAGAGCCCACGTTTGGCTGTGGAGCTGACGGTGAACGGCTGGCCATGACGAACGAGATCGAGGGCGATATCGACACTGCGGCCGAAACGCAGATCGCTGAGGATGCTGCGCTTTTGTGTGTCGAAACTATGGGTGAGGTCGCCGGTCTGCTTCACACCGAATTTGTAGCCAGAGACATGGACATCATCCGGGCCGCGCTCGGCGAGGATCAGATCTCATACCTCGGTTACTCATATGGCTCGACCATTGGCACGTGGTACGCGTCACTGTTCCCGGATCGGGTGAGGGCAATGGTGCTCGACGGCGCCCAGGATCCGATCGACCCGTCGGCAACAACCGCCGAGCGAGTCGCCAACGACATCCTCGAGATCGAAACTTTCGAGGTTCTCCTCGACCGGGCTTTAGCCGCCTGCGACGACAGCACTTGTGAGATCTTCAACAATGGCGATCCGCTAAGCCTCTACCTTGAGGCCACTCAGAAGTTCGATCTTGTGGCCGGCGAACTCGACGACAATCCACTGGCCGGGCCGCTCGGGCTAATAACCACCCTCTACAGCGAGGACACGTGGTCGCTGTTGTATTCGGGCATCGCCGGTCTTGCCTTCGACGACGATCCCTCGGTGTTCGCGTCATTAGCTCAGTTTCAGATTCCCGATCCTGGCCAGGTCTCGATTACCGGACACATCAATTGCCTCGACGACTGGGTGGTCGAAGGCCACGTCGACCGAGCCGACCGCATCAGGGACGCGGAGGTCATGTTCGACGAGATCGAGGATCAACTGCCGCTGCTGGCCGCGCTGAACTTCGACACCTTCGATGCTTGCCCGTACTACGACCAGTTTGCTCCCGAGCCTCTGTCGATTGCTCTCGACGGAGCGAACGTTCCGATTCTTGTGATCGGCAACCCCAATGATCCGGCCACGCCGTTCGTCGAGTCGGTCGGGCTGGCCACCGAGACTCTGTCGAACGGCTACCTAGTCGAAGTGGAGCACCTCCAGCACACCGTCTACCCCGACAACGCTTGCGTCGTCCGTTTGGTTCACGAGGTGCTGTTGGAAACCAGCTACCCAACCGACCGCCGGATCACTTGCGCCCGCGAGGACTAGCGCAGCGGCAGGAACGCGGAGCAATAGGAACCAGCGCAGCGGCAGCGAGAGCGCAGAGTCTCGGTTAGCCGCTACCGAAGTGTGCTTAGAGCGGTCGCATGACCTGACCTTTGACCGCCGCCCAAGGTGGCAGCGGCGGTTTTGCGCGATGCTGGTGTGATGGGGCCTTTGCCGTCGGGCACGGTGACATTTCTGTTCACCGACATTGAATCTTCGTCGCGGCTCTGGGATCAGCATCCGATTCAGATGCGGGCGACGTTGGAACGTCACGACAAGATCCTCCGCACTGCTATAGATGCTAAAGACGGGTACGTGTTCACGACGGCTGGCGATTCGTTCTCGGCAGCATTTCAGACCGCTGATGCCGCGGCCCAGACTGCGCTCGACATCCAGGCTGCCATCACCGAGGACACGTGGGACCCAGACACACCAATCCGCGTTCGGATCGGGCTGCACTCTGGGGAAGCTCACGAACGCGACGGCGACTATTTCGGCCCTGCTGTGAACCGGGCTGCCCGCGTTGAGGCTGCGGGTCACGGAGGTCAGGTTCTGCTGTCGGGGGTGACGGCTCGTCTGTTGGCGGGCTCTACGACCAACGTGTGGAACCTGACCGGGCTCGGTGAGTACCGTCTGAAAGGTCTTAGCGTTCCCGAGCAGATTAGTCAGCTCGATGACGGCGATCTGGTCGACTTCGGGCCGTTGAATGTGGTTCACACTGCTACGACTAACTTGGCTGGCGATCCACCGGATCTAGTTGGACGCGACGGCGACATCGCCGAGTTGATCGGCTTGTTAGATGACCACCGACTGGTGACGGTTACAGGTATCGGCGGGGTAGGAAAAACATCTCTGGCGAAGGCGGTTGCTCATCGGCTTACGGAAGTCATGTCTGAGGTGTGGTTCGTGTCGCTGGCGCCATTGAGTGATCCGGCGGTGGTGTCTTCGACAGTTGCCAAGACGGTTGGTATCTCTGGTGCGCCTGAGGATCCTGTCGAGGTCGCGGCCGCGTTGGGTCGTCGTGGTCGGGTGCTGGTTGTGTTGGATAACTGCGAACATGTCGCCAGTACGGCCGCCGACCTGGTCGAAGCACTAGCCGAGGTGGCCAATGTGACGGTATTGGCGACCTCGCGGCTCGAACTCGACGTCGATGGTGAGCAGCTCGTGCGGCTCGCGCCGCTGGCCCTGGGTGAGCCCGCCTCAGCGTTGTTCACTCGCCAGGCTCGACTCCGCAATCCCGACTTCGTTGTGAGTTCGGGGGATCGTGATGTTGTCGAGGCGATCTGTGCTCAGGTCGATGGCATCCCTCTTGCTGTCGAGCTGGCTGCGGGCAAGTCAGGGTCGATGGACGTGGCGACCATCCTGGTTCGGTTGACGGAGCTTCTTTCGTCTTCAAGCCGACGCCAACGTGGCGATCCGCGCCATCGAACAATGACCGCAGCCATCGACTGGTCCATCGACCTCATCGACCCAGACATTGCAGCTGGCCTGGGCGCCTGCACAGTGTTCGCGGGCACGTTCGACCTTGACGCAGCCGAAGCAGTGGTATCTACGGCTACAGCTACTGCCCCGTTCGAGGTGGTGGGGGAGTTGGTCGCGCACTCGTTGATCGAACCGGTGCGCACCGACGTCGGTATTCGATACCGGCTTCTTGAGCCTGTGCGACAGCGGGCCGCGGAGACACATCTGGATGACCCCACAGCCGCGAGACACGCCCATCTTGATCACTATCTGGACCGACTCGAAGACTGCTATGAGACTTTCGGTGCGGCGAGTTGCGACCCGATCCTCGACCTCATCCATCACGACATGGACAACCTCGCTGCGGTACATCGTTGGGCACTCGAATCGGGCCGTATCGATGATGATCTTCGTCTCTACCGTCCGTTGGCCTTTTCGTTCTGGCACGGTCAGACCGACCCGAACCGATGGGCCACCGAGACGATGGCCATACCAGACATCGAGTCTCATGCCGGCTGGGGTGCGGCCCTAGTTAGTTCGTGGGTGGACTCACTCTTACGGATCGATTGGGCACAGATAGAGACGCTTCGAGACCGAAGCGCCAACTTGGCCCAAGACGACCCATCGGTAGATATTCTGGCGAACACCCAAGGCTACTGGTCCGCGTACATCGATGGCGATTTCGATGCCGCCTTGGCACGGTACGACACGGTGAAAACTAGCGACCCATACGTTCGCTTCGTCAACTACATGTTCCACGGACCGGCGTCATTGTCCGTAGTCGAATCAGCGGGTGGCAACGTCGTAGCCGCTACCGAGGCGACGATAGTTCGTTTGCAAGAAGGCATCGATTGGTGCATCAGTATTGGGGCAAGAAACCTCCAAGCGTGTCTTCTTCAGCGCCAAGCCGACCAAATGATCCGCGGGCGTCGGCGGCCCGGTGAAATTGAAGTTGATCTACTCAAGAGGGCCGAACAGATGGCAAGCGAGATCGGCGGAATGTACATGACTGAAACGTTCGCAAGTATCGCTCTGGTGAACGCGTCGATTCTGGGGGCCGAAGTAGGCGAATCCGCTATCGATCGGCTGATCTGCGTGCTCCAAGAGAGCATTCTCAAATCCTCGACCCTCGGAGTTCAAGGAGGTCTTGTTAGCGCGTCCAGAGTCCTGGCAGCCCACGGTAAACACGAGATCGCCGCGCTCGGGGCATCGCAGAAACAAGAAGGCCAAGTTGCCTGGCTCCCGCCACTAGCGCTCGCAGATATCGCTCCAGAAACCTGGAAACAAGCCAGAACAGAAGTCCAGCATCACACGATCTACGACGTCGCCCGCCTGGCCATCGAAGCCCTCGAAGACCTATAGACATGGCTCGCGGTATCGCCAGCGAACTCGAACCGACCCCTCCGCCGGGTTAGAACCAGCGAAGCGGGTGGATCACGAGGAGCCGAGCGCCTGGAGGTCGGTGCATGCTTTGTACAGCACACGCTCTAGTTGGAGGCTGGGCGGCACGTCGGTTCGGCGCCGGTACTTCGTGTGACCTTCATCTGTAGGCTCGAAGCAGTAGATGCCTACGGCGTCGAGTACCTGCTGTGCGGTTCGGGCCCATGTGAGCGTTCGCTCGAAATCGGCATCACTAACGACTCTCACGCCGATGAAGAAGTAGATCCTGGGGTTGACGGACCGTAACCAGGTCGTGAGATCGCCGCCGCCTGGACCTCCGGCGACCGGCGCAGTGCCCTCCATGGTTCTAAGGCGACTGTATTCGCCCTTCAGATCGACGCACTTGAAGGCGAGTTCCTTCACTCGTTTGTCGATGTCGGCCGATCCGGGCCGGCCGACTGCCTTTTGCTTCGGGCTGTTGATGTGTTTGTGGGTGCCCATCATTTTGGCTTCGAGCATGAACCTGATCGGCCCCTCGTCGGGATAAACGGCGTCGAGGTTGTGAACCGGAACGATCAGGCCAGGCACCTTTCGACGAGTCGATAGAAGATCGATGCCCGAACAGTTCTCGAGTATGAGCCCGAGCAAGTCGTTGAAGAAGTCGCCCTTTCCGTTCTGGAGGTCGGCACTGAGTTCGGACTTCTCTTCGTCGCTCAGCTGAGCACCAACCGAGGATGTGATCGAGGTGTCAAAGGCCGACATCGCGGCTAGAAACGAGCCCTCGATCTGGTCCCAACTTTTGTAACCACCCTCCTGCGCTTCCCGATACACGGCTCTAAACGGTTCGCATCGGATGCTAGTGGTCCAGCGGGCTGTTGGAGAAAGCGGCACGGATCTATTGTGCAACAGGTTGCATTATTTGACCGGGACCGACTGCCGTTCGGCTGTGGGGAACGTCTTGGCTGGAAGGTCATAGGCAACAAGCGCCGCTCTTGTCGCACGAGCTGAATCTCGCTCTCGAAATGCCGCTCGAAGTTCAAGCCTCGTTGCGTCAGCTACTCGAGCCGGGTCTGGGACTCGGATCTTGCGGAGGTACTGGGCTTGAAAGCGGTAGGTTCCGCCGCGCATTTTGACGCAGTAAACGCCGACGAAGAGATTGGCGATGTCGGAAAGTAGGATTCCGCCAAGGACTTCGAGGTCCCATACGTCCGATACTACGAAGTACAGGTTGTGGTGTGGGTAGTACTTACCCGTGTCGAGGACCGGATGTGCAGCGGCTTTCATGTCGGGTAGTAGCAGCTTTGGTTGTTCGAGTAGTTGAGGGTCGATGCGGTCAATAGTGCGATGCCATGCATGTGGGCGCTTCTTCGCAATGTGTCGAGCGCGAAGTTGATCTTCGTACTCTTCGTAGTAGGCACCAAGTTTCGGGTATTCGATGAGATCGACGAGCTTGCCGTCCTTCCAGGGATTGATCAGATGTCGGCCTGACCAGTCGGGGTCGCCGCCCGCGATGTCTTTTGACATCAACAGCGGGAGAAGCCGGTCATCTTCGACGTCGGGGACGTCGGCTGGGATATAGACGGCGTCGCATCCTGAAGCCACACCGATTCCGACTCGGGTGCCAGTCCTTGGGTCTTCGAGTGGCGGAAAGCGGGATTCGAGGTCGGCGATTAGCTCAAGATCGTTGGGCGAACCGGCTGGCCAGAGTGCGGGCCCAGCAAACCACCCTGAGACTTCGCCTGCGTCGAAGGATTCGGCCGCGGCGATCGTCGAGTGGGGTTCTTGCATCCACTTGAGGATCGTGCGACCTGCTTCACGGTCGAACGATGAGTGGGCTTGGACCATCTTTGATTCTTGCTGTTCGCCGTTTCTGAGAATCGTGATGGCTGGGTAGGCAGAGACATCGCTTTCGAATGCGTCTACCTCGTGCATGCTGACGACAAGGTCAACCGCGTATTGCTCGCTGATCAGTTTGCGCAACTTGGCCCCGTACTGGTTATGCATCCAACGATCGGCGCATATGAACGCGAGCTTGCCTTCTGGTTTGAGTTGGGCAAGGCCCTTTTCGTAGAAGCCCACGTAGATGTCGGCTCGGCCGCGCATCGTGGGACACTCGGATCGGTAGGCGTCGCTGATTTCGTTCGGAACGTCTTCGAGGCGGATATAGGGAGGGTTGCCGACGACAAAGCCGGCTGACCGTTCGGGGTGTTCGGTGAGCAAGAAGTCTCCCGTTGTGACCCACGTTCCTGCGAGACGCTCGGCAACATTGAGCGTCTCCCCCAGTTCGAGCAGTCGCTCCACCACGGCTTTGCGCGTTACCTCTACATTGTGTTCCAACAGGTCGAAGGCTCGAATCGCGCCACCAGTGAGTCGTAGCGGCTTGTTATGTCGTCGACAGGACTCGGCGAGGCGTTCGACGATTGGCAACACAAAGGCGCCGCCGCCACACGATGGTTCGACCACGACCGTCTCGGCCAGGTCGGTGCCTGGTTCATACCCGATGAGATCTAGCATCAGGTCGACGATCCATCGACGAGTGAAGACCTCGCCGTGCTCACCGTCGGGGTCTGGGGTCCACTGTGGCGTTGGCCTCGGTGCCTCTAGCAGAGCCAGTTGCTGTGCGTTGCTCATCGACTGGCTCCCATGGACCACAAACTACAATCCCAGAATCTCATGACGTCGAACCTACCGACACGCTGTGACAGAGTGACCTCACGAATCTCGAACCAGCGAAGCGGCAGGGACGCGAAGCAACGCTACACAGCCCTCTACACTGAACCATCTACGGCTTCTTGGAGGCGCAAATGATGGCACGCATTCGCAACACGATCGAACTCGGCAAGGTTTCTTGGCGGGTTCTGATGAAAGATCGCGAGCTGTTGTGGCTGCCGGTGATGTCAGTGCTTGCGTCTCTTGTTCTGTTGGGTGTCTTGGCTATTCCTGCCTGGGGAATGCTCGATTCGGGAACGATCGACTCCGTTACAGGCGAAGAATCGTTCAATCCCGCTATTGCCTTTCTTGGGCTCATCGCCGCCATGGGATTGAGCATGATTGCTGTGTTCTTTAATGGTGCCCTGGTAGCCGGCGCCTACGAACGAATGACAGGTGGCGACCCGACTGTCAGCAGCTCGATATCCCGAGCGGCCAAACACCTCGGCGGTCTCATGCCGTGGGCCATTCTCACAGCAACTGTCGGGTTGATTCTTCAAGCGCTCAGAGAGCGGGCCGGGTTCATTGGCAAGATGGTCATAAGTCTCGCCGGCGCGGCGTGGGAGATCGTCACGTTCCTGGTCGTTCCGGCCATCATCATCGACGACCTTGGCGCCATCGATGGCGTTAAACGGTCGGGACAGCTGCTGAAGACCACCTGGGGCGAGAACCTGGCCGCAAGGGTTGGTTTCGGAATCCTCGGCATTGTTGCCGCTATTCCCCTGATCCTCGTCGTTGTGCTCCTGTTCTCCACGGGCATAACGGTGCTCGTCATCTTGGCGGTAATCATCGCTGTGATCGGAATCGTGGGCCTGAGCGCTGTTCTCACGTCGCTTAACGCGATCTTCCAGACGGCTCTATACATGTATGCCACTACCGGCGAGACACCGTCTGACTTCGACGGCACAAGCTTGGCTACCTCATTCGGCCAAAAATAGGCTGGCGACCGCTGTATCGCTAACCTAAATGCCTGACCCGAGCGAAGAATCCAAGGCCAGAGCAACTCGCATCTATCTTTCGACAGGCGTTGCCAGGAGGCTGACGCTCGGTGGTTTCTGGCCGCTGCTGTTTCTTCGATTCGTTAGCGACCTAGAGCTCGAGCCAATTCAACTTGTGCTGCTTGGCACCGCTATGGAACTGACGATCCTGGCCGCCGAGATCCCTACGGGCGTTGTGGCCGACGTATATTCGCGCAAATGGTCAACCGTCATCTCGTTCTTGATGATCGGTCCGGCGATTGTGTTTACCGCGATCGTTGAGCCATTTGCTGCCATTGTCGTGGCCCAGATTGTGGTCGGCATTGGTTTCACATTCGAGTCAGGAGCCGAGACGGCCTGGATCACCGACGAGATAGGTTCGGCCGCGGAGACCGAACCCGTGCTGCTCCGTCGAGCACGCCTTCAGCTGGTTGCCGGCGTATTCGGCGTGGCCATCTTCGGGGCCCTTGGGGCGTTAACAACACTCACGACGTCGCTGGTTGTGTCAGGAGTTCTTTACACCGCCTGGGGTATCTACCTAGCGGTGGCGATGCCAGAGACAGCATTTGTACGGTCAGACCAGGCCGGATGGGCCGAGTTCGCCCAGACCCTTAAGGCCGGCGCTCGTGAGTGCCGCCACATCCCAGCACTACGCATCTTGGTCACGGCCGTTGTAATCGGCGGCCTCGCCAAGGAAGCAATCGACAGGCTCGACATCCGAAGGCTTCTCGACGTAGGCCTGCCAGACGACTTCAACGAGATTGTGGTTGTGGCCGTGATCGTGGCGGCGCGGTCGTTGGTGGCAGTCGCCGCCTTGTGGTTTGTCCGCGACCGCGTCAATGGCCAGGCCGTGGTTCGAGTGATGGTCGCGTTGATGGTTCTCACCGCCGTCGGAGTTGCCATGTTGGCCCAAATCGACGTTCTCGCCCTCGCCGCACTTGGATTAGTGATGCATGGCGGATCGTGGGTCGCGTCGGAGCCCATTGTTGCGGCTTGGACCAACACCTTCGCATCGAGCCGCCAACGGGCCACGGTCCACTCGTTCGTCGGTCAGGCCGAGGCCTTTGGCGAGATCGGCGGCGGTATCGCGCTTGGAGTGGTTGCCCAGGCGGCTGGTGTTCCGTCAGCGATGACCATTTCGGCCATCCTCTTTGGCACCGCGGCTCTGGTGATGTCGCGAGCACACAATCGCTGGGACGAGTCCGTCGCGCTGATCGACGGCGACGGTCAGACTCGGTAGGCGAACTGGGTGTTGCCCGGGACTACCTTCGGCTCCAGATTCGCTACGCTCATCGGGCCCCCGGGCCACGGCCACGCTTAACGGCTCGGCCTTTAGGCCGAACCGACTTCGATAGGCCTGTTAGGTCGCTTCGCAAATCGGTCGCCGAGTGGACCGTGTACGGGTCCGTCGTTTGGCCAGGGCCAACCCCCGAATGCGGTGGCTCGATAGTCGTCGAATGCTTCTTGGATCTCGGCTCTGGTGTTCATCACGAACGGCCCGTATCTCTCCACTGGTTCGCCGATCGGGCGGCCCTGTAAAACCAACATCTGTACCTGACCACCGTTGGCTACAACGTCGAATTCTTCGTCGCAGCGAATCAGGGCGCCGGTGTACCCGGTGACCTGCTCGCCTCCAATCGACACAGAGTCGCCTTCGAATAGGTAGGCCATGCGCTGAGTGTCAGCGTGGTTGGCCGAGGGCATTGTCCATGTGGCACCGGCGTCGAGCACGATGTGCCATACCGCTACGTCGCTATCGGGCTTAGCGGCCCACGAGTCAGGCGGGGCTTGAGGCGGCGTAAGGCCATCAACTGCGCCGGCTACAAGAGTTACCCGGGTCGCTCGGCCGTTATCGTCGGTAATGTCGATCACCGGGATGTCGCTAGCCCAGAGCATCGAGAAATGGGGCTCAACCATTTTGTCGGCGGCAGCCAGGTTGATCCAGATCTGAAACAGTTCGAGCCGATTACCGCCACTTTCGTCGAGCAGCGGAAACATCTCGCTATGAACAATGCCAGAACCGGCTGTCATCCACTGTGCGTCGCCCTCGCCGTAACGGGCCGACGCACCGAGCGAGTCGGCGTGATCGACCAGACCGTGCCGCACATAGGTGAGGGTCTCAAACCCCCGATGAGGGTGTTGCGGAAACCCAGGGACGGCCGAGCCGTGGTACATATTCCAGCCGTCAACGCCGGCAAAGTCGCTGCCAAGATTGCGCCCGGCCAGGCTCGAACTTGGCCCGTAGTGACCGTCGCCGGCCGGATACGCGTCGCGGTGATGAACGCAAAACAGAAACGGATCGATGGTGGCCCATGGCGTTGCTAGAGGCACCGATTCTTTGATGACAGGTTCGCCCTTACTGGACCCTGCGGGGTAGTTCATAGTTGAAGTATCTCTGTTTATGGAGCGAATGCAACGTCGGACCTGTGGTCGACCTCGACCGCGTCCGCATGCGTCTAAATCGGCCATTGCGTCGGTCGACTGGCTTTGATGAATCGGGAGGCGTTTGTGGCGCAGTCTAAGAGTGAAAGAAACCTGGAAAACCCAGCTACAGAACTAGCCGGCGTGGTTGTTCTGGCCTTTGGCCCAAGAGCGACGACGCGGGGGCTAGCCAAGGCCCACCGCAAGACCGCGACCGACCTTAACGTTCCGCTGGCTGAGATCGCGGCGCTGGGGCAATCAGGCCGCGCCCTTACCGACACATCGGAACCAATCACCGAAGCGCTCGATAGTTTCGGCGACGGGCCGATTCTGTTTGTGCATGACGACGTCGCCATCGACGTTGTTTCGTTGGCGAGGCTTGTTCGGGCCCACCTCGACGGCGCAACGGTTGCGGTGCCGTCGACCAACGATCGAGGCAGCGGCCACTTCCACGGATCTCTTCCGCCTGCCAGCACGGCGAGGGCAGAGCTACGTCGGCTAGCGAAGTCCAGCGCAGTTGTGGTCACGCCCATCACCCAGGCCCGCCCAAGTTGCCTCGTCACCGACACCGAAACTCTGCGTAACTTGCTGACCAAACGAATTCACGACCCGTTCGCAGTGCTAAAGGACCGCGGTGTTGGGCTGTACCGAGTCGACGGCGCCTTCGCCGCTCATGACGGCGCTTGCGGCGCACAGGTTCGCGCTGCTGGACGTGATCTTGATAGGCCCTTGTTAGTGGCCTCTATGATCGTGAAGGACGAGCAGGACATGTTGCCCGGCTGCCTTGAGTCATTGAAGGGCCTCGTCGACCGAGTCGAAATCGTCGACACCGGGTCGGTCGACGAGACCATCACGATCGCCAAGGAGTGGGGCGCGAACGTCACCGAGATCGATTGGCGCGACGACTTCTCGTGGGCCCGAAACCAAGCCGCCGAACTGTGTCGAGATGCCGTGTTCACACTATGGATCGACGCCGATGAGAGGGTGGCTAAGACCGACACGAACCTTGTTAGGGACGTGCTCGGTGCCTACCGCGATGAGTTCGACGCGTTGGACATCAACTTAGCCAACCGCAACAACGGGATCGACGCTGAACCAACAAGCGTCTTCAGGGCCAGGCGTTTGGTTAGATCGCATCTGTTGGCGTTCTCGGGCCGAATTCACGAGACACCGGTTCGTTTCGAAGCACCTGGCGATCCTCTCAACACCACGCTGTTCGACCTGATGAGCATCGACCACCTTGGTTATGCCGACGACGTCGTCGAAAGCCGCGGCAAGTCCCAAAGAAACCTCAAACTTGCCAGAAAGCAACACCTCGACGATCGGTCGGTTAAGGCCTCGGTCGACTTGGCCAGGTCACTGATGTTGGCCGACGACAGCTCAGCTGAAGCGATTTCATTGTTGCGCCAGGCGGTTGTGGCCGCCGAGGACACCCGGCCTGAGTGGCTCGCTTACCTGCTCGGAAGCCTCGGCGGGATACTCATGAACGCGGGCGAGACCGAAGAAGCAGCCGAGCTCTCAGCCCGGGGTTATGCCATCTTGCCTACCGATGCCCTCGTTGCGGCGGTGTTCTCCTCGACGATGGTGTCTCTCGGCCGTAGCGCCGAGTTGCTCGCGGCGGTTGACAGCCCACCTGCTACCGATTTGCCCGATCCGGTCTACAACTCCCCCGAACATCACCGCTTGGCTGAGCAGTCAATAACGGTGGCCAGAGCCCAGTGTGGTCAGCCGAGCTGGGCGACGGTACTGGACTGGGCCGACGATGGACGCTCCTTCGATGAGTCGGTGTGGAACGCCGTTGCCGAAATCGGGTGTCGCCAATTCGACGACGTGGACCTACTCGAGGCTCTACTTCCGTTGATGATCGCCAAGGGCGACGTCACTGGCCTGCTACCAGCGGTTGCGAAGCTCACAGAGCCGCACCTGACAGCCCTTCTCGCGGTTAGCGCCATTGAAGCCGCCGCGGCGTCTGTCAATAAGGTCGCGGTCAGCGCCGACGTGGTATCGACCGGTCTCGTTGCAGCCATGGTGAGCTGCCAATGGCCCCTCTTCGACGAGCTTGCTCCCTCGGCTCACGTGTTGGGCGCCGACGTACGTAATCATCTGGCCCGACACCTATCCAAGAACGGCCAGACTCAGCGTGCGGCTGTCATCGAACAACCCGAGAGACAACGAGGCCTAGTCGCCAGCTTTGGTGGTTCAAGTGCCTGAAGTCGCCCGCCGAAACCGGTTGATAACTATCCGGTTCGATGGACGACCTGAAGCCGATCGCCTCGGCGAACTTGAGGTATTGCTCGGCGATGGCTATCAGATCCTCGATCCGTCAAAGCCGCTGCCACCCGACAGCGTCGTGGTTACGGTCGGTGCCGACACCATCATCGAGTCGGGCTGGTTGTCGACGTTGATCGAACTGTGCGGCACGACCGACAACACCGTTGGTGTCGGCCTGCTTAACTCCGACAACTCGATCCGCCACGTGGGTGGAGTCGTTCGCCATGGCGAAGCTGCCGGCAACAACCGCGTCGAACCGTTTGGCGCGGGCTGCGTTGCCGACGACAGTCCTCTGTTCACTACTGATCGGTTCGGAGTTGCACTGTTGGCGCCTTACGCTCGATGGATCACGAACCCTGGGGCAGGCGCCGCAGCACTAGCCAATCCACCAACAGGTCACTTTGTTGGAGGAGTGTTCGCACGAAGCACCAGCGTCGAGCGCGGCGCCAGCGCCCCTGTGGCCATCAGAATTGCCGATGCAGCACCGAACGCCATTCTGGTGGAAGGAACCTCTGGCCACGAAGATCGCGACTGCGAGCTGTTAACCAACATCGCAGCCACCCGTCCCGTCGTGTGGCGTCGGCCGCCATCGGCCCAAACACGTTCGCCAGATCCTCGAGACAGGGCATTAGCAGCCCGCGGAGTGTTTGAGTTCGATGTCGACGACTACTCAACCGACGGCCTAGCAGCAGCGTTCGAGGTTGATCAGGTCCTTCACCTCGACGATGAGGTTCTCAACGACGGCAGCCAGGTTCAACAACTCCTTCGAGCTCGGCCCAACGCCCAATGGGCGGTGCTCGCGAACCGGTGCCGACCAGGGCTCGATGCTCGATGCGAGCTCGTTCTTGATGTCGCTGACATCTCGAATTGGACCAAGACCGATTGTGAAGCCCGCGACCACACCCCCTCAATCCGAAACATTGCTGCGGTGGACACACGGCCAGGTGTCACCTCGGTGGTTGTTCCGGTTCACGGCATGTGGCAGCTGACCAAGAAGTGCCTTGCCGCTCTCGATCGCAACACGACAGCCAAGCTCGAGATTGTCGTGGTCGACGACGCATCGCTCGATGACACTGCCAAGCAGTTGGCCGCTTTCGACGATGACCGCCTGATCGTGGTAACGAATGAAACGAACCTCGGCTTTCCGGCATCAGTCAACAACGGAATTGCGGCCACCACGGGTGAGTTCGTTTGTGTCCTCAACAACGACACCGAAGTAACGACCGGCTGGCTCGACGAACTCCAGAGTGCCCTTGCGATCGATCGGACCCTCATGGTTGGGCCGAGGTCGAACGAAGTCTCGGGAATACAACGCCAGCCTGGCGCTCCGCCTCTGTCCCAGATCGACGAGGCCCACGCTTGGGCCGAACGAGTCGCCGAGCCACGACGTGGCGAGACCTGGCGCACCAATCGCCTCGTTGGTTTTTGTTTGCTGGCGAGGCGATCGACATTCGTCGAGTTTGGAGGCTTCGACGATGGGTTCGGTCAGGGTAACTTCGAGGACGATGAACTCAGCAATCGCCTCCGCACCGCTGGCGGCGACCTACGAGTGGCCAACGGTTCGATCGTGCTTCACCACGGCAGCGCAACGTTCGCTTCTCTTGGGACCGACTATCTGACGACCCTGGCCAGCGCCGCTCGCCATCACCGGGCACCGGCGTCGGTGACGACTGGCCAACTCACGTGCCTCGTCCTGTCCAATGGCGACCACGATGCCACCGAAAGCACAGTGTGGTCGTTGCTAGGTCTTGGCCATCACTTCCGGGTGGTCGAACGTTCAGGGGCCGACCTGCTCGCACTCCGACTAGCTAGGGCTCAACGTCTTGGCGTTGAGGTAATCCACGTCGACTGGACAACTGCCGAGGGTGCAGCTGTTGCCCTTAGCGGACTCGACGGTAGCGACACCATCATGGTGTTCTCGGCCGGCGAGGTTGTCGAAGTGACCGATTGGGGCGCGGCTCGGGCCGAACTCGAACAACAGATCGGCTCGGCCTGCGGGGTCCTGGTCGACGATCAGCCTCAGGTACGCGCCCATCCACCAACAGCCAAATTCATGGACCGAATTGGAGAGCCGACAGATCTCATGCTGACCAACATCCAGGTTAAGACCACAGTGCCCACGGAAACGCTGATCAGCGAAGCCGAACAGATCGATCTCGCCACCGCGAACGACCAGCAATCGCCGGACTCGCCACCCGCACCAATAGTTGCACCAATAGTTGCAATTGTGCTGAGCGACGGTGTGGTCGATGGCCTAGAAACGACAGTCGAGTCGGCCCTGTCGCTAACCGACGCAGTGATGGTTCTGGATCGGTCTGGCGAATTCGCTTCGAGCCACACCGCCTCTGATCCGATAGTTTCCCTCGACTGGTCAGATGAGGCCGAACTCGCCCACTATCTCGACTCCGTCGACGCCGACCAGATGCTCATCTTGGCCACGGGTGAGCGCCTTGTGGTCGACTCCGCCGGTTGGGCCGCCGACTTAGTTCTCAAAGGAAGCCAACGTGTTGGCATTCGGGTGGGAGATAGCGTCGAGATCCGTATCACTACATGCTCAGCCGTTGCCGTCGCCGATATCGGCTCGCTGGTGACCGACGACGACTACATGAGCCTGGGTCTGCGAATAATCCCTCCAGGCCTCCCCCATTGCGAGGTGACCAGCCTGCGCTTCCCCGAACTCGGCTCACCAGCAGCTATGGCGGCGGCCGAGGATGGAGTGCCACCCATGGCCGAAAGGCTGGCCGAGTCGCTCGTCATGGACGAAGACTTGCGAATGCTCGACCAGATCAGGGCCGAACGCCCGATCGATTGGTCTGTAGCTCAGGCCGGTGTCGAGGTTGGGATTGTGGTCGTGCACGATCCTCGAGACGCCGCCGATATCGACCGACTAGATGACACCCTGTCCACGCTCCTCGATCAGTCCCACGCTCCGCATGAAATTGTTGTCGTCACACCTTCCGGTGTTGACCTGTCGTTCTCGGTACCCAACGTGCGCCAGGTCGAACACTTTGGACTCGACGACGACCAGGACCGGCACTCACGCCTGGCCCATCTTGCGAACCTCGGGTCGCTAGTTGTCGAAGGCAATTGGGTCGCCCTTGTCGATGCAGGCGATAGCGCCAGACCAGACCACATAGAACACCTGCTAGCGGTTGCCTACGAGGACCAGTCCGAGTACGTGCACGGGTTGGCTGCAGATGCTCACAGTTCACCCGACGCTCCAAGCGGCGTAGTGGTCCGTCGTTGCGATGAACGTCAAAGCGAGCTTGGCACTCTCGGTCCACTGCTGTTCGCCAGCGAGTATCGAGCCCTTCAGCTCCGTCCGACGTCGGTGCTCCTCCCCGAACATCCTGGGGCCAACAGAACCGCCAGACTTCGTGTTCTCGGCGCGCTCGAGTCTGCCGCCGACGAAGTAACAATCGCCCGACCAGAGCGCCCCCATACCGACATCGGCGCAGTAGTAGTTTCCTCCGTGCCGGCTAGGCCATCGAGCCCGGATCGTGGAGCGCCGTCCGGGCTGGCTTTGCATCTGGGGTGCGGCCCCAATCTGTTGGACAACTGGACCAACATTGATCTCGACGAGAAGTACTCGCCTGACATCGTTCACGATCTCAGCCAAGGTCTTCCCTTCGACGACAACACTGTCGAAGTTGTCTACAGCGAGCACTTCTTCGAACACCTTGCCCTGGCCGATGGCATCGCGCTGATGACCGAGTGTTATCGGGTTCTCCGTCCTGGCGGTCGGGTCAGAATCGCCATGCCAGACCTGGCGTCGACGGTGCATGCCTACCTCAACGGATGGCGAAACCAGGTATGGGTCGAAGCTTTCCCCCGGCTCGACAGTGCCGCCCACATGATGAACATGGGTATGCGCGACTGGGGCCACCAATATGTCTATGACCTCGACGATTTAACGATGCGACTTCAGGCGATCGGCTTCGACAGCATCGCGCCGGCCCAATGGGGCGAGTCGGACTGGCCAGAGCTGATTGGTCTCGAGACGCGACCAGACAGTCTGTTGATCGTCGAAGCAGTAGCCCGCTAGCGATCTATAACGCTAAGCACAACATCGCAAACCCGATCAACCTGAGCTGCGGTCATGTCTCCGTAGAGAGGAATGCACAACGACTCGTCGAAGGCCTCTTCGGTCTGCGGGAGAGGGCCAGTTGTGTGTTTGGAATATGCGGGCATGAAATGCAGAGGAACGAAGTATCGCTTGGTCTGAATCTGGGCGTTGGCGAGTTCGCCTTCGACAGCACCACGAAGGCGGCCAAGCCCGATCACAAGGTCCTTGGTAGTTGACTGATCTCCAGGTAGCACCCGTTGCCAGCCAACGCTCAACCCGAGCCTGGCTCTGTACTGAGCCACGTGTTCGTCGCGTCGAACCAGAATTTCGTCGATGCGTTCGAAATTGAGCAGGCCCAGAGCGGCGTGCAGTTCCGACATTTTTGCGTTCATTCCGACAAGATCGGACCGATAATCGCCGCGGAACCCGTAGCCGCGAATTCTCTCAAGCCGATCGACCAACCAATCGTGTTTAGTGGCAACAAGTCCACCTTCACCAGATGTCACGGGTTTGGTGCCTGACAGCGAAAACATCTCGGCATCGCCGAAGTTGCCGAGCTTGGTTCCATCGTGGCTTGCACCCAAACCGTGGGCTGCGTCGAACACCACCCGGTGTTTGGCGTCCGCCAGTTCGGCGATGGCCGCGACATCACAAGGTGCGCCGAACACATGGGTAGCCAGTACCAGACCGGCATCAGGCTCATTGGCGATTGCTTCGCCAAGGGCCACCGGTGACATGTTGTAGGTGTCGGCGTCGATGTCAACAAACACCGGTCGCAGTTGGTTCCATAGAACGGTGTTGATCGTCGAGTTGAAGGTGTAGGAGCTGATGAAACACGGCGACCCTGGAGCGAGACCAAGGGCGGCGATTACAGCCATCAGCCCGGAGTCTCCCGATGCGGTTGCTCGCACGTGAGCAACGCCAAGATAGTCCTGAGCGATGGTCTCGAGTCTTTGCGAAATCGGGCCGAAGTTCGACAACATCTGCGTTGACCAGATCTCGCTCAAGACCGAGGTGTAGTCCTCGAAAGGAGGAAGATCGGGCCGGGCGATCGGGATTGGAGCTACCGCAGAAGCCGAGTCGACATCGACATCGACAACCTGGTTAGGTGATGCGACAGTCATGACAGTCCTACGGGCGTCTCTGCCTGGCGACGGAACCTCGCCTCGGCGTAGTGCGTGTAGGTCACTTGGTCGACGAACCCCATCCGCGCACCGGCGTTGAACATTCGACGCCAGAGGTTCCAGTCGCCTGGCTCGCCGATTCGCCAGGAGCGAACGTTGGGCAACATATGCCTGAGCCCCAACGAATAGATCAGCGAGCCGTGAGTAATCCGCCCGCAGACGAGTTCAGGCGCGCCAATCTCTCGCCAGGTGCCCACAGGGATTTCACAGTTGGCTCGGCTCCAGACCATCTCCAGCCGGCGCTCTTTTGCGGCAGTGAGCAAGACCTCGACATGATCAGGTGTCAACTCATCATCGTCATCACACGGTGCGATCCATGAACCCTTGGCCAAACCCAGTGCTGTGACCATCGGATGACCACCGGCAACCATCCAACGGTGTTCGCTGTCGCCGGGATAGAGACCCCGCGTTGGCAATCGAACGAAACGAACGCGCTGGTCACTTACCGATTCAACGGCGCGAGTCGTGGCCTCGTCGCAGGCATCGCCCACTACGAGGACTTCGATGTTCTGATAGGTCTGTTCGAGGGCCGAGGTTATGGCCCGATCTACAACTAGCCGGCCGCGGTTGTAGGTGGCAATGCGGACGGTCACAAGGGGTTCGGCCTCTTCGCCTTCAAGCCAGCAGACGTCGGAACCACCTCTCGCCGCCACAAGCAGGTCGTGTTCGCGCCGTGTTTGAATCTGCTCAAGTGTGGCTTCGCGGTCGCGAACTATTGCCGGCGCTCGTTTCCACGCGCCAACATCAGGCGACTTGAGCCTGACCGGCGATTCGGACAGCTCACCGACTACCAAACCATGGGGGTCGGCGGCCAGCTGGCCATCAAGCCCGTATTGAAGATCAAACTCCACTCGCCCAGCCCAACGTTCATACAAACGTTGCTCGTTCTCGTTTGTTTTGCGGAATCGCTCCGGACCACTCGCTGACTCGATATGGGTGACAACGCTGGCTGGCTCGTACATAACCACCTCGCCGCGCTCACCAATCCTGAGACACAGGTCGACGTCTTCATACCCGTTCCAGTAGCCCTCGTCGTATCCGTCTAGTGCGGTGAAGGTCGATCGCCGCACCAACATCGCCGCCGCAGTAACAACTTGGAAGGGCCTCGCTCGGTTAGCCGCTGGAGTGTCTGCCGGCGCCTGATACAGATAGTGGGTTGGAGTGAACTCAGCCGGGTAGGTGGCGTTGTAGACGATGACGACGCCAGCGTGTTGAATTGTTCCGTCGGGAAACAACAGCTTCGATCCGACAGCACCAACCCTAGGGTCCTCGAGCTGAGCCAAAAGAGGTTCAAGCCAGCCTGGATGCACCTCGGTGTCGTTGTTGAGAAACATCAGGTGCTCAGCAGATGCCGCCGCGGCACCTTGGTTGCAGGCCTTGGCGAAGCCAAGGTTCTCGTGGTTACGAATCACGACGACCGAAGGATCGAGGGTGGCGCAGAATTCTGGCGTGGCGTCACTTGAGGCGTTGTCGATCAACACCAACTCATATAGTTCTGGATCGGTGTTGGCGATCAGCGCGGCCACGCAACGCTGAGTGAGTTCAACTTTGTTGAACAGCGGCACGATGATGCTGCACGGCACATTCTGCATGCCGTTCCAGTCGACCGCAGCGAGAGCCGCAATAGTCGGCAGCACCGCTCTCCTGGCCGGTTATGCGCACACGACTGCGACCGACAGGGCTCCCATGCTTCAAGTTGCCCTGGTTGGCGCCTCAGGCCATGCCAACGATGTGTTGTCGCTCATTGAGTCGCTAAATCGCGACGCCCCCGCGGAGCATTATTCGCACTGTCGGGTAGTCGGCCTGTTCCACTCCGACCCAGCCAGCATGGACAGCCACCGGTTCGAAGATCGCGACGTTGACCTGTTGGCCCTTGACACCCTGGCTGGCCTCGCCGCCGAGCTAATCGACCTTCACTACATTGCGTGTGTCGGGTATCCGTCGGACCGCCAAGATATCGCCCAGAGCGCCGCTGTAGTTGGTCTGGAGCCCCTTACCGTCGTCCACAGAACAGCTGCTATCGGTACGAACGTAAAGCTCGGCAAGGGCGTCGTCATCTTGGCCCAAACCTCGATCTCGCCGGTTTCGAGCATCGAGGATCACTGCTACATCTCACACGGAGCCCTGGTCGGCCACGACACCATCATCGGTGCCTACTCGAGCCTTATGCCAGGTTGCAGCGTCTCTGGCGACTGCACGGTCGGCCCGGGTTCAACCATTGGCAGCAACGCCACGGTGTTGGAAAAGGTCGAAATCGGCGCCGGGGCAACGGTGGGAGCCGGAGCGGTCGTCACCCGAGATGTTGCTGCCGGTGACACCGTGGTTGGCGCACCAGCGAGAGTTGTTAACTCGCGGCGTTGAACTCAGCCAGAACTCTGGCGGCGTCGGTGTGTTGGGACATATGTTCTTCGAGCACAGCCCGATCTCGGTCGAAGCTGATAGCAGGCTGGTCAACCGTCGCCCAGCGCACCAGGCCTTCCCAGAACCGATCGATGAGCTCTGCACCAGCCATGGTGCCACCATCGAGTGTCTTGAAAGTGACCGAGCGAAGTTCGCCAAGATACAGGCACAGCGACCGAACGTGAATGGCCTCATCGGTGCGGATGCGCTCGACAATTTCGGCGCCAACCTCGGCGTCGGCCGGCCGATCGGTAAACAGATCGGGCTTTCGCAAGATTGCCTGGGTATCGGCGAAGGCGTTCTCGGCCCTGAACTCAATAATCAACAAGTTGGCCAAGAACGAGATCAGACCTTCAGTAGCGGCATCGACTTCTTCAACCAACCGGCTACCAGAGTCGGGTCGGCCGATCGATTCTGGCGGATCGACATCGTCGTACGCATCGGGGCCAAACGCTAGATCGCGCACTACGAACCACATGGTGTCGTGCCCACCGATGCCTTCCTCGGGGGACCCACCCTCGTCGAGACCGTGGGCAATGAGAAGCCCCTCATTCAGATGCCCGATAGCCATCTCGGAGATGTCTTCCACAATCGCGGGCTGAAGCTCAGGGAACTGCATGGTCGCCAGCACTCGCCCTCGCGCTTCGATCTTGCCGGTGATGGTCAGACCATTCCAGAACGGCGCACCGATTCCGTTGCGAAGCAGAACGCCCTGTTGGTCTGCTGTCGGCATTCTGAGCCCATCGAGGAGCGACGCGTTGGCATCAAGGGGTTCGCCGCCTCGCTCGGCAAGCGCCGCCTCCCAAGCAGCGAAGGCGGCCTCGCGCACCAGGGCCCGCGGTGGCATGTAGCTTCCGTCAGCCATCATGCCGCCATGCAACACTTCGCCGTTAACCACGTGGGGCGCGGCGTAGTCGTGACTTCGCATAAGGTCATCCCTGCTGTAACGAAGGTCCGACGTTCCGAGATCCGTAGTTGCACTGGCCATGCCAAAGACCGTAGCGGCCGTAACGCCGCAGTTACCCATCGAGGATCCCTCCTTTGTTCGCCGCCACCGGCTGCCGATAGAAACCCATGAGACGAATCGCTGCTGCCGCATTAGTCATAGCTGCATCGAGCACAGTGGTGGCGAGCTCAACTGGTGCCTCCGAGGCAACCGACCCAGCCGAGGGCGGCTCGATTGTTGTGGTCGTCGGCGATACATCCTCACCATTTGTCTCGGCTGTTGATATCGAGGCCGCCATCGTCGGTGGGGCCGTCATCCCTGGCGCCGAACTGGGCGGCTGGTACGTCACCTCAACGGGCGACGTCGGCTCGTACGGAGACGCCTTAGATCATGGGTCGATGCGAGGTGCGACCTTGGTCGAGCCCGTTGTTGCCATGGCTTCAACAACTAGCGGCGGCGGGTACTGGCTGGCCGCGTCGGATGGCGGGATCTTCGCGTTCGGCGACGCGGGTTTCTACGGGTCGACCGGCGACATTGATCTACATCGACCTATGGTCGACATTGCATCCACCCCAACTGGGGCTGGTTATTGGATGGCCGCCGACGATGGCGGCATTTTCGCGTTTGGCGACGCGGGGTTCTACGGATCAATGGGTGCATTCGACCTCAACCACCCAATCGTTGGCATGAGCTCTACACCAACAGGACTCGGCTATTGGCTGGTCGCCATCGATGGAGGGGTGTTCGCGTTCGGCGATGCCGTGTTCTACGGATCAAGCGGATCGAACCCACCAGCCGAGCCAGTTATCGATCTCGTGCCAACCAGTTCTGGCCAGGGTTACCACCTCGTAACAGAAGGCGGAGACACAATCGCATTCGGCGATGCGACCGATTTTGAATCTCTTTCTGGAGAGTCCGCCGATGTTGGTGCTGTGGTCGGAGCTTCGGCTCATGGCGACTCGATTGTTCTCACAGCACACCCGAGTCGGCCGAGCATGGCAGTCTGGCAATCGGGCGGAATGACCGACAGCCTCGTCGGCGAGGTTCAGATTGCCGTCGCAGAGGCAGGCGGCGTCTCTTCGCTGAATCACACCGGCACTGTCAGAGTTCTGGCATTGCGCCGACGGGGTCAAATAATCGATGCAGCCGCACCAGGCTGGCAGATTCCCTTCACCGCTCGCGCCATCGACCCACGAGCGGCATCGGTCTTTGTCGGCGGTGATGTTGTCGGCGCACTCGAGCGCGGCGAAGTAGTACTGAGCTGGAGTACAGCCGAGCTACGAGGCGCGCGGCCAGGAGACGTAATCGAGTTCTATGGGTGGAATGGTCGCGCCTATCAGCGTGTGGTTGGTGCCGTAGTTCCCGACGGCCGCGTCGCATCGACTGAGATCCTGTTCTCAATAGCCGACGCCTCGACGTTCGGTTTCTCCCGACCCTCATCGTTGTGGGTCGTCGGGGTCGACGATTATGCCGCGTTAGAAACAAGCTTGGCCAAGATCGCTGCCTCCCGAACATGGGTCAGGTGGGCCAGAAGCTGGGACGAGCCAAGCGTCGACAATGTGCTGTCGACCCTGCGCCTGAAGACACTTCTGGGCGAGTTCGAATACCGGTTCGCGGCAGGCGACAACATCGAGATGGAGCCAGCCTGGGTAGCGCAGAACATCGCCAGACAGGACTTTCCCATCATCGGCCAAATCTGGTGCAACCGGGCCCTATTCGACGATCTCACCGCTGCACTCACCGAGGTCGAAGCGGCCGGGCTTACCGGAGTGATCGACGTAGGAGACACGCGGCGATACGGCGGGTGCTGGAACCCACGCCGTATCCGCGGAACTTCAGGCGGTGCGGTGTCGAGGCACGCTTGGGGCCTTGGCGTCGATATCAACCCGTCCACCAACCGCTGGGGCACCCCACCAACTCTCGACCTTCGGGTTGTCGAAATCTTCAGAGCGAACGGTTTCGCCTGGGGCGGCACCTGGACCCGCCCCGACGGCATGCACTTCGAATGGATCGGCGCCGCGCCGCGACCTGACGGTCGCTAACCGGGTTTTAACTCTCACTTCGTTCGAGCCAAACCCCGAAAGAACGAACGAACAGACCACTCCCGTCACCGGGAAACGTTCGCCCGCAGCCAGATCCCGGTGACAGGAGTGGTCTTCGGGGTTATTCGGCCTCGGCGGGGAACTTGTAGGCGCTGACGTGGGGCTTCATGGGGCGGGCGTACCACAGTGGCCGGCGCAGGTTCTGAGGGCCTGGGCCTGGGCGAGTTTTGCTGAGCCAGTCGTGGTATGCCTCTTTGGACTTGGCCGTATCGACCACAACATCTCCGTAATGGTCGCCCTCTTCGGCTGGCGTGACAGTTACACGCTGATGCCAACACTGCATGCCCGAAATCGGGTCTGGCTGCACCGCGAACGTCAAGTTCTGATGCACGCCGGTGTCGGTCCACCAGATACGCGACGTATCGGGATCGTCGGAGTCGTAGGCCTCGACGCCGTCGTGGCGGCGTAGTTTCCACTCAGAGCCGTCCTGATCGAGCGAAACGAGACCCGATCCCCAGTTGCGAGCCTGTCCATCCTCAAGACGCCAACGGCCCATGTGATGCGACGCGGCGACAACACCGGGCCTGATGCCCTCGGTGCGCCAGGCCTGGATTACAAAGTGACCGATGCGGGTGGTGATGCGAACCAGGCCGCTCTCTTCGATGTTGAGCTTCTCGGCGTCGGTTGGGTGGATCCACAGCGGATGACGGTGGCTGATCTCGTTGAGCCACTTGGAGTTGGCCGAGCGAGTGTGAATGAGGGTCGGTATCCGGAATGTGGGCAACAAGATACGTTCGCCGGCATCCATGTCGAGGTCCTGATGGTGCACGTGGCTCGGTATCCATTTGGGTGTGGCGTATTCGGGCCAACCCCAGTCGGCCAACGTGTTGGAATACAACTCGAGCTTCTTCGAAGGCGTCGGGAAGCCCTCCTTTAGTTGGCCACCAACCTCGACCGCAGGCGATCCCTCCCCAAGAGGTGCCAGCTTTGTTGATCGAAACGCCTCGTCGGACCCGTCGAACAAACCTGCTGTTCCTGGCATGCGAAACACACCATCTTCGCCCTTGATGCAGCCATCAACAGCAGCCGCGTCGACGTTGTTCTCATAGGGCTGGTAGGTGTCACCAGCGATCTCGTAGGCGCCTCGATCGCGCATGAACTCGAGCGGAGTTTTGCCCGCAGCGGCGGCATCGTCGGCAAGTCCTGGTACCGATTCGGCGAACATGGTGCCGTAGTATTCGTCGACACCCATCGGGGTGCCAGGATCGGTTTTGGACTCGAAGAACTCACGAATGCCCATCGAGCCGTCTGGGTCGATGCGCCACGATAGATCGATCCAGAACTCGTTCTCTTCCCAGACCTCGCCCTTGTTGAACTCATGGGTTCGACTGGTGGCGTTGACCTCTTCGCCTTGCAACTCGGCGTAGCGCCGCATTACCGGCTGGCGGAAGCCAATCCAGCGGCCGGCGTGAGTCTCAAAGCTGGCTATGTCGTGACGCTCAGAAGCAACACCCATTGGCAGCACGTAGTCGGCAAACAGCGCTGTTTCGCTCCATGTGGGGGTGAGGGCAACGTGACAGGCGACCTTCTCGGGATCCTTCAACGCTTCGAGCCAGGAGAACCCGTCGGGGTTGGTCCACACCGGGTTGTACACGCGGGTGAAGTAGGTGTCGAGTTTGCCGCGGCCTTCGTTGAGGAAGTGAGGCAACAGGATCGACATCTCGTGATAGCTGAGTGGGTATTCCTTGGGCCAGTTGAGTTCGTTCCAGCGTTCGAGTGTCGGGTGACCTAGCGGCGGCGCGGGTTTGAACTTGTTCCAACCATTGCCGGTGGTTCCGCCTTCGGTGGCCACCGACGCGGTGAGCACGTTTAGGAAGAACAGGCAGCGAGCAACTTGCCATCCGCCGAGATTTCCGGCCGAAGCCGCACGCCACGTGTGCGACGCCAACTTGCCAGGATGCCGACCAATAATGTCGGCAATCTCCCTGATGGTTGCGGCATCGATGCCTGCGATTTCTTCTGCCGCTTCTGGCGTGTACTCGGCGTATTCGTCGAGCAGCGCCTGTTCCATCGAGTCGAACTCGACGGGAAGGTCCGGTCTTGTTTCGCGGAGGTAGGTCTCCCAGTTGGTCCAGCGCTCGACGAAATCCTTTTGCCAGGTTCCGTTCTCGATCAACAGCCTGGCGATGGCCAACAGCATGAATGGTTCGGTGCCTGGCCAGGTTGGCAGCCAGAAGTCGGCTTTGGAACCAGTGTTCGAAAGCCGGGGGTCGACGGCGATGACAGTCGCCCCCTTCGCCTGCGCTTCGATGATGCGCTGCGCGTGCGGGTTGAAGTAATGCCCACTCTCGAGGTGGCTTGAGATTAAGAAGATGACCTCGGCGTTGGCGTAGTCGGCCGAAGGGCGATCGTGGCCCATCCAGCTTTGGTAGCCAATACGAGCATTCGACGAGCAGATGTTGGTGTGGCTGTTGTGGCCGTCGACGCCCCAGGCCTGAAGCACACGTTCGGTGTAGCCATCTTCGCCAGGCCGACCTACGTGGTAGACGACCTCGTTGTGGCGATCCTCTTCGAAAGCGGTGCGTAGACGTTCGCCGATCTCGTCGAGGGCGTCGTCCCAGCTGATGCGCTCCCAGTGGCCTCCGCCACGAGGCCCAACCCGACGCAGCGGGTACAAGATACGTTCGGGGTCGTTGACTTGGTTGAGGGTGGCCGGGCCCTTGGCGCAGTTGCGCCCGCGGCTGGCCGGATGTTCTGGATTACCTTCGAACTTGGCGATCTCGCCGGTCTCTTTGTCGATGTAGGCAAGGAGGCCACAAGCCGCTTCGCAGTTGAAACACGTGGTGGGAACAAGCGCGTAGTTGCGCTCGACCTTGTCTGGCCATGCCTTGGCGTCGAGTTCGGTCCAGTCGTGCCATTGCGAAGATGGTGGGTAGTTGGTGAGATCGGTCATCGGACACCTCCGGGAGCCAGGGGGACGGCGGCTTTACTACTCATGACAGTGGCACCGATTGTCCGGCGCTTACATAGCTGTGTTCGTAGAACCACATTCCACCGACGGTCATCAGTGCTGAGACGATGGCTAACGTAGTGCCGCCGTCGCCCCCGATTGACAGGGCGAGGATCAAGCCGATGGCTGGCAGAATCATTCCGACAACGACACCGATTCGGAATGGTGTCTTGTAGTCGCCGCTGGTCATGGAGTGAAGGGCCATCTCGACATGGCGCGAGTGGCGTCCGCTGAGTTCGATGGCCACGAGCGCCATCGAGGCCAACAGACCTCCGAGACCGACCCAGCGAATGGCGGTGATCTCAGGGATGTCCATGAACAGGTCGAGTACCAAGAAGGCTGAGGCGCCGGCGGCCGCGGCCTGGGCTAGCAGCATCGGCAACAGGATCGGGCTCTGCCAGAGGTCGCGGCCTTCGCACTGAGCGAACAGGAACGCTGTATAGCCAGCGGTGCCGGCTCCGAGCACGGCGGCCGGAATCGCCAACACGGTGATGACCGAGGTTGCGTCGCCGATGCCTGCAATCCACCATGCCGCCATCACGAACGCGAATGCGGTGAGGATCCAGGCGCCTCGAACTAGCCAGCTGTCGGTGTTGCCCTTGGTCATGATGTAGTGGAACCGGGTTGGCTGCTTGAGGTCGATAACGAGCAACAATCCGGTAATGGCGGTGAATACTCCGGCGACCATCGGCGGCACAATGCCGACCGCGGCTTGGTCTTGGGCATGGCCCATTAGCACTAACAGCGCCGCAACCATCATGGTGCCCGCGGCTACAGCCTTGGTTACGAGGTAGCCAGACACCTTCGACTTCCAGGCCATGGGGTGGCTGGTGGTGTACGCCGTTCTGGCCACAATGCCGTTGTCGTCGGGGCCGATCGGCACGTTGGGGTGATGTTTGGTGGTCTCGGCCCAGATCATTCCGTCGTCGGCGATGCGAGTTCGAAGCGGGTCGAGCGAGGCCTGATCGGCACCTCGGTAATAGACCTTGGGGTTGGTGGCTTGCTCGGGGGACCGCACCGCTACATCGTCACGGCCGATGATGCGAGTGGCCAGGTTGGTCGGATCGTCGAGGTCGGCGACTTTGATGGCCTGAGTTGGGCAAACCACGACACAAGACGGTTCGAGACCAACCTCGATGCGGTGATTACAGAAGTTGCACTTGTTAGCGGTGTTGGTTTCGGGGTTGATAAAGATGGCGTCGTAGGGGCAGGCGTTGAGGCAACTCTTGCAGCCGATGCACCGATTGTCGTCGAAATCGACGACACCGTTGTCGGCCCTGAACAGAGCCGTTGTCGGGCAGATCGTCATGCATGGAGCGTCCTCGCACTGGTTGCAACGCATGACCGAGAAGTGTCTGGCTGCGTCAGGGAACTCGCCGGTTTCGATGTACTTGACCCATGTTCGGTTGACACCAAGAGGCACGTCGTGCTCGCTTTTACACGCAATCGTGCATGCGTGGCAACCAATACATGAATCGCTGTCTAGCAGGAACCCGAGTCGAGTCACCCATTCTCCTTTGGCGATGGCATCATTGTCGAATCCCGTCCCCGTTGTCCGTAGCGCCGATTGTACGGTCAAATCGAACCGCGATCAATTTTGATGACCAAGCGTGCGAAATCAAGTGGGCAAAAAGGTCAAATCGGATCCGTTTCGAACCGACCAATCGCTCACAAACCGGTATCGATCGCCCCGAATCACCGTGGTGCGCCACTCGATCGCCCGATCGCCCACGCGACCAAGTCGTTCGAGGCGAAAGGCAGCATCGGTGCGACCAAGACCCAAAAGGTCGCGATCCGATGCCGTCGGAATAATCGGGCTGACCCGTTCCCATCCTTGATCGGGCCGGACGCTCGTACGTTTCTCGAGTTCGTCGTACAAAGCGGTGCGGGTAAAATCGGCCTCCATCAGCGGGGACGCCAGCGACATTGGAATCCAAGCTCGATCGACAGCCAAAGGTTCGTTGTCGGCTTCGCGAAGCCGTTCAAGGTAGAAGAACGGTTCGTCCTCGGGGAGTTCGAGCTGCGCGGCCGCAATCGAGTCGGATCGTTCATCCATCGCCAAGACAACACTGGTCTGCTGAGCACCGGTTGACTCAATCGAGTTGAACAGGCTGTAGAGACTGCCGAGAGCTTGTTCATATCGAGAACGGTTTACGACCGTGCCGCGCCCCCGTTCGCGACGTAGCACCCCAGTGCGGTTGAGGTTGCGAATTGCCTCGCGAACCGTGTGCCGGCTCACCTCATAGGTCTCGACCATTTCGGCGTCGGTGGGAAACTTCTCGTCGAACTCACCATCGTCGAGCCGACGACGAAGGTCGGTCTCAAGCTGGGCCCAAAGTGGCATTGGGCTACCTCGATCGAGGCCACGATGCGACATATAAACTCCCCTTCGCTAAGAAGGTCATACAGAATTGATCAGAACGTACGTTACTCCGCGCAATTACATTTGCTCCGGCTGCCGCCGCCTCCGCTGTCACATGCGTCTGCTCGCCCGCTGTTAAGTCTTGTTCTTCATCGACGCCTTCGACATGATCTTCGCACCGAAGGACTCAAGGTCGTCAACCCGTCCGTCCCGACACCTGTGGCGCCCAACTCCTCGATCGGACAATCATCTGGAACTGGCGCGAGCTCAAACGTCACGTTCTCGACTAGAACGCTCACTGAAGCAACGGCCGCCGTTGGTATCAGACACGCCGTTGGCAACCCGGTGCCACCTTAAGTCGTAAGATCGACCCGACACCACGGGAAACTCAACGAGCACCGGAACCCAGCGCTACTAGCCACGACCCAACATTCGACCCACAAGGCCACTAGCGTATGTAAAAGGTAGTTGAGCCCCAGAAACCCTGCCACGTCGTCGTGTTGTAGCGATATGTACTTGCGGTGAAGTGCGGTGCTGATCGCGCGGGCTGGTAGAGGTACTGCTTACACCCGCTCGAACCACCCGACAATGAACCCGCCGAAACACCCGACCAGCTAAAGCTTGAGCTGAAGCCGTGGCCAGCACCCGCATAGACACAGAGCTGCGCTGGCGACTCCCAACGACGACCGTCATTGCCAATTATGTTGTTGCCCGAATAGTGATGACTTGCACCGGCTGCACTCCGCCACAAGGACCTACCAAACGGCTGGGTACACGACTCCTCAGCCACATCTTCAGAACCATACGCCCATCCGTACCACGGGAAAAGTGGAGCCGGCGGCGGATCAAACTTGACCCGAACAAAAGTTGCCCGATACGGCGCGCCAGGACTGGAGGCAATGGAAACGGAGTGTTCCAGGCTGTGCAACGTGCCGGATGCAAGCGTAGTCGAACCTTTTGACTTGTGGTCTGTGTGCAACCACGAGTTCATGGTCCCGGCGCCCCAGCCTGGAAAGGTAATTTCGTAAATTAGATCGGGCGATTGGCTATTGACGTTCCAAATCGAGGAATACAAGTCCAATGGCGTCGTTCCGCCTGGAGTTCCGCCGGTACATCCCCACCACCCGGAAGCTGCACCCGCTTCTGGCGCTTGCGCTACCGACAGCGACGCCGCGAGCATTCCGACTACGATGAAAACCGCTCGCCGCTTTGTGCCCGTCATCGCGTGACCAGCTTCGCAACAGATACTTCGGCCGGAACGCCGATTTCCTCTTCGATCGTGCGGAGGACCTCGCTGTTGTCGGCTAGGAACTTAGCTTCGATTCGTTTTCGGATCTCCGCAACCGACGCAGGCATTACAAGGTCGGCACCCACGCCACAGCTGCGGCTACCGCTGAGTAGCCCTTCCGCAGCAAGGAGTGCGTCGCGAGCTGGTTCCACATCAATGGAACCAGATACAGCCTCCGGGGAAGTGAGATCTAGCACCTCGGCATCTCCGACGTGGACGCCCATGGCAGCCAGCACTTCACGGTTGAGCGACGGGAGCGAAGAGTTAAGAGCGGCCGCATACTCGGTCTGCCGTAAAGCGATCAAATCCAAGACCTCAGACGGCGACCCAACCGCTAGTCCCGTAGCCGAACCAAAACACTCCGACCACTCACCCAGAGCCTCCTGCACTACCTCGTCGGACCAGAACTCACGCTCCATCGCCGTCAGAGCAACGCCGAGGCGCTCTGATAAAAGCTCGATACCCGATGGCATGGCCGCGTGCACCGACCTCTCACATTCGGCCAGGCGACTAGCGGCCAAACCCGTCGCACCATCAACATCCACCGGGGCCGCGAAGACACCGTTTGAGCCCCCAACCGCCTGAGCAACCAGATCGGCTCGTGCTTGCCGGACCGAGTCCTCGACCTGACGGACCGCGTCGGAGGTCACCAAAGACGCCTCCGGCTCATTGGCCCTCGCCGCCGCAGAAGTTCCTTCGGGTAGACCGAGACATTCATCCATCGCCTGATCGATTGACCTCGCCCGCGGCGTTGAGTCACCAGTAATGTTCGCCAGCCGCAGGCCAAACTCCGACGGCGGTGCAGCCGGACCGTCCTCCGAACCAGTCTGTAGCACTACCAATCCGACCCCGGCGATTGCGGCGACGATAACTCCTAGAAGTATCTTCCTCACTGATGAGTTCCACAGTTCCACTACGTGCCCGCTAAGGTAACAGTCTCACCACGACTGCGCAAGGTACACCGCGCCGCCTACTTGAGACTGTGAACGCCGCCCCATACCTATTTGCTGTGGCGGCCGAGACAGCGACGCCTCTGTCGTCCGTCTCGACTCGCTCAGGTCGCGACGAAGGAGACGTTTGAGGCGCCAGTCGCATACGGAGCCAGTCGCATACGGAGCCAGTCTCGATCCACTCGACCCAGGCGTACCTGCACGCCGACATGACCATCAAACAACGAGCCCTCGACCGGAGCCACCAACGCCGCGATCCCAGGCCGCTACAGCCCCACCGGCACCCTCCTCGAAACGCTGCGACTATAGCGAACTGTTCAACGGCAGTCGGGCCACGAAACCCGCCAGTGCCACTACACCCACCGCCGCCAACGGCCAGAACCAACTGGCCATCGGCACAGGTCGCTATTTCGCGTGCGGCACGGTGATCGAACGGACTCGGCAGGCGTCCGTCGAGAAGTCAACCGCGACCGGCTCGCATCACCGAGATTGTCATCTCACCCCGCTAGGCAACTTCGGCGAAAGTCACCTTGGTCGGCTGTGGCAGCGGGCCTAGGTGATGAAACCTAACGAACCCACGACTGCGCGATCTTTGAAGTTGAGCTGAGGGGGAATGGCGGCAACCCTCTAAGATGGATGCTGACCGCAGGCCAAAATCGGCAAGTGGTTCGCAATTGAAAATTGAAAGCAGTATGTAATGGCTACAGGCACCGTCAAGTTCTTCAATAACGAGAAGGGCTTCGGGTTTATCGCACGCGAAGATGGCGACGACGTGTTCGTCCACTTCTCAAACATCGCGGGTTCGGGTTTCCGATCCCTCGAAGAAGGAAACAAAGTCGAGTTCGAAATCGGCCCAGGCCGCAAGGGTCCAGAGGCCCAGAACGTGACAGTTATTTCCTAACGAAGATCTCTCTATAACCAAAGGCCGCCAGTTCCGCTGGCGGCCTTTGTCGCGCCCAGACCCACATACGCGTCACGGTTCGAGCGAGCGACGCGTCAACAACTCCTCGCCAACCACCGGCCCGGCTTCAAGTCTGACAACCAACGACATTATTCCAGCAACGGCAGCGCCACCGAGCGCCACCGCGGTTATCGAGGTGACCTCGACGAGGGCACCCATAATCGAGTTCGACAACGCGATCACACCGGCAAACGACAGAGTCCACAGCGCCATGACCCGGCCCCGTACTTCGTCGGCAAGATGTTGCTGTAGGAACGTGCTGAGGGCCACAGGCATCGTGAAATAGAACAACCCAACAAAGAAGAACGCAACATAGGCAGGGGTAGGCGACCGCACCAACGCCAGAGCAGCTAACGATGCGGCAAAGAGGCCGAGGGTGCCCCGAACGACTTTGGGTTTTGGAACCTTGGCCAAGATTGTCCCGACGCTGATAGCACCAGCGAGAGCGCCCATGCCAAACGTGGCATACAACAGCCCGTATGTAGAACTGTCGGGCTCAACACCTAGGTTCAAGGCGGCTAGCGCCGGCATCTGCCCGATAAACGGCAAGCAGAACGCGGCGAAGGTCGCCATTGTCATTAGCGGTAGACCGACCTGGGGCGACGCCTTAGCCAGTCTGAATCCACCGAGGAGCCGATCGCTAGCCGACGTCGATTTGGAACGCACCGCCGGGATCTCCACTACCAACAGCGCTCCGATCACAAACACGTAACTCACGGCGTTGATGGCGAACACCTCGGCTGTGCCAAATCGCGACGCCATCCAGGCACCAATCGCCGGACCGATGACCCGACTTCCGTTCACCTGAGCTGCGTTCAGCGAGATTGCCGCCGACAGATTGCGCCGCCCCACCACGCTTGGCAACACGGCCGTGAACGCCGGCGCGTACAAGGCTTGGCCCACCCCAATCAGCGCGACCAACCCGAGCAGGCCTGCCCGCGAGATTTGCTCATCGGCAACCTGCCATGCCAGAACTAGGCCCCACGTTGCCTGCCAGGCCTGGCTAACAACCAGCAAACGTCGGCGATCGATTGTGTCGGCCAGCGAACCACCAACGATGCTGAGGAACAACATCGGGCCCATCTGGGCAAAGATGACCAGACCCAGAAAACGCGAACTACCGGTCAGCTTCCAGGCAAAGATCCCGAGAACGACTTGCTGCATCCAACGGCCCGTGTTCGACGCGAACGAGGCAAGAAACAGGATTCGAAAGTCGCGACTGGCGAGCACATCGCGCGCCGTCCCTTCATCGGCCAAAGACATGGCTCCTTCGTCGGCCGACGATGTTGCCTCGTCTTCATCTGCCACCGACAGCTATTCGGGCGGAAGAATCGACGTCAACTCTTCGACTGTGACCATAACGTCACGGGCTTTGGACCCAATAGACGGACCAACAACACCACGCTGTTCCATCAAGTCCATCAGACGGCCAGCACGGGCGAACCCGACTTTGAGCTTGCGTTGCAACATCGATGTCGAACCAAGTTGGCTCTCGACTACCAGACGGATGGCCTTGATGAGAAGCTCGTCGTCGCTCTCGTCGCCGGTAGTTCCCCCCGGTAATCGCGCCGCGTTGAGAGCGGCCTCGTCGGTGCCTTCGACACCGTCCACATAGTTGACATCGGGGGCCTGGCGACGCCATGCAGCCACGACCTTCTGGACCTCAGCTTCGGTAACCCAACAACCCTGGATTCGCTGCGGAACGTTGGAGTTGGCTGTTAGCAACAACATGTCGCCCTGGCCGATTAGTCGCTCCGCACCGGGCTGATCGAGGATGACTCGGCTATCGGCAAGAGACGATACTGCGAATGCCATACGCGACGGAATGTTGGCCTTGATCACGCCAGTAATCACGTTCACCGACGGCCGCTGCGTCGCGATCACCAGGTGGATACCTACAGCACGGGCCATCTGGGCTAGCCGAGTTATGGAGTCCTCTACGTCGCGCGCCGCTACCATCATTAGGTCGTTCAGTTCGTCGACCACAACAACGATGAACGGGATGCGTTCATAGGTTCGTTCGTCGCCATCGGCGGTTACCAATTGCCCATTATCGTAGGCCTGGTTGTAGCCGGTGATGTCGCGGAATCCACATTCGCTGAGCAGGTCGTAACGCTTCTCCATCTCCTTGACTGCCCAAGCGAGGGCGTTTGCTGCCTTCTTGGGGTTGGTCACAACCTGGGTCAGCAGATGGGGAAGCCGATCGTACTGGCCCATCTCCACTCGCTTCGGGTCGATGAGGATGAGCCGCACCTGGTCCGGCGTTGCCCTCATCAGGAGCGAAGTCAGGATGCTGTTGATACAAGACGACTTTCCAGCGCCGGTGGCTCCCGCGATTAGAACGTGAGGCATCTTGGCGAGATTGGTCATGATGGGCCGGCCAGCAATGTCCTGCCCTAACGCGACGTCGAGGGGGTGATTGGAGTCGCGCGCCGTTGCACTTGACAGGATGTCGCCAAGCCCAACGGTGTGACGATCGTCGTTCGGTACTTCAATTCCGATGGCCGAGCGGCCCGGTATCGGTGCAAGAATTCGCACATCGGCGCTCGCCATTGCATACGCGATGTCTTTGTTCAGACTGGTTACCCGTGCGACCTTGACGCCAGGGGCGAGTTGGAGCTCGTAGCGGGTCACAGTGGGGCCAACGGTCATGCCGATGACCTTGGTCTCGACGCCGTGGCTGGCCAGTGCCTGTTCTAGGGCCCTACCACCGGCGTGGACAGCTCGTTCGTCGACTGTCTGGGCGCCACTGCGCCCAAGAACCGACGGCTTGGGCAACTTCCACTTCGTCGTGGCCGGCCCAACCATCTCGATGGTGAGCTGTTCGCCCTTAGTGACGGACGGGGCGGGGACGGGGACGTTGACCTTCGGCTCTACGTCGACCTTGTCGGCCTTGTCATTCGGATCATCGGGAGCTTCGATGAAAATCCCAGGAACTGATTCCTCTTCGTCGACCACCTCGAGAGCAGCGTCGTCGACTAGGTCGAGAATGGTTTCAGCTCCGAGATCTGTGCTGGGCTCGACAAGAGCCTCGTACCAACCCGAGACCACATCGAACACCCTCGCACCAGCGTTGGCCAACACGTCGGCCACCATGCCGAGAGTTAGATCGAACCAAACCAGTAGGCCAAACAACCCAATCAGAAGACATACAATCCAAGCCCCAGGAGTGGCAACCAGTGCCCGAATCGGCTCGGCCAGAGCCGCGCCAAGCACACCGCCACCGCGTCGCAGTTCGACCGCGGCCGCATCGAAGCTGTCCGGGCCACGGGAAAGGTGCGCTAAGCCGAGTCCGGCGACGAACACGCACGCGCTGCCAAGGCTGACACGAACGCTGCGCTCGGTCTCTCTAGACCTTAGAAGCGACCACCCGACCCAAACTAGAACGAATGGGACGGCGTAATGAAACACGCCGACGGCAAGGGCAATGCCATCACGCAACGCTCGACCAACGGGCCCAGCGCGGTCATCGAGGATGCCAAGAAGACTCAACGCCGCAAGGCCAAACAACAACAGGACGGTCAGGTCACGGCTACGACTTCTGAGAAGACGTGCTGTGGGCGATGCGGTTCGGCTCGTTCGCCGTGCAGCCGACTTCTTGCGCGCTGGTGGTCGTGTAGTTCGCGAACTTTTCGGAGCGCGGGAGCGACTAGGGGACGATCGTTTGCGAGTTTGGCTCGCTGGCTGCTTCTTCGCAGTTCGACGTTGTGCGGTTGAGGGTTGACGCGTGGTGGCCACGCGTACCTACGGTACCGAACTTGGCGAAGTATGCCAGTTGGTTAGCGCGAATAACGTTGACTAGTCGGAGATCTGCACCAAAGCCATGATTGGAGGGCGTCGGCGCGTCTTGTGAGACACGAATCGACCCGTGGTTCGACGCAGGACCCGCTCGACTTCTTTGAAACCGGCTTTGTCGCCAGACAATACGGCACCGACCACCCGGCTGAGCTCAGCTTCGAGCGCGGGCACCAGCTTGTCGAGCTCGTCTTGGGTTGCCCACCCCTTCGACACGACTGTGGGGCCAGCCAAAACACGCGACGCCGACTTGTTGAGGGTGACGGTTGCCAAGACAACACCCTCCGACATCGCCCGCCGGTCGGCGAGGACGTCGGCATCGAGTAGGTCACCGCTGCCGTGGACGTACCGGTAGCGGTGCGGCAGTTGGTTCGCGAGCCTTACTCCGTTGTCGTCGAGCACCACCTGGCTGCCATCAGACACCAGTATTGCGTGGTCGGCATCCAAGCCCTCTTCGATCGCTAGGTCGGCGTGTCGGCGAAGCATCCGTAGCTCGCCCTCGATGGGCACGAAGTACTCCGGAGACACGGCATCGTGCAGGACCTTGAGCTCGTCGCGTTTGGCATGCCCGGACGTGTGAACCTTGACTTGGCCAGAATGTACGACCTCGGCGCCCCGGCCGACCAACGCGTTAACCACCGCAAACACCGAACGCTCGTTGCCAGGGATCGGATGCGAACTTAATAGCACTACGTCGCTTTCGCCGACGCTGAAGTCGCGATGGTCCCCAGCAGCCAGACGGGCGAGCACTGCTTGTGGTTCACCTTGGGAGCCGGTGCAGATCACACACACTTGGCCAGGTTCGTAGTCGTTGATCTTGTCTATTGGTGCCAGCGAGCGCTCGGCGATGTTGAGCATCCCGAGACCGCGGGCGATCCGTACGTTGTTCAGCATCGAACGGCCGACCAGGAACAGCGTTCGTCCTTCGGCGATGGCGATGTCGGCGATTTGTTGAACACGGTGCAAATGGCTAGCGAAACACGACGCAATGACCCTGCGGCCACGGTAGCCAGGGAAGAGGTCTCGAAGGGTGGCCCCGATCTCGGTTTCGCTGACCGAACTACCTGGGAGGTCGGCGTTGGTGCTATCGGCCATCAACAACCGGACACCTGGATTCGCGCTGAGTTCTCGAAGACGGTCGAGATCCGTTACCCGACCATCGACGGGAGTCTCGTCGATCTTGAAGTCGCCGGTGTGCACGATGACACCTTGCGGAGAGTGAACCACAATGCAGTTCGAACCAGGAACCGAGTGCGTGATCGGCAAGAACTCGACCTCGAACGGGCCGATCTTTACAGTCTCACCATCGGCGACGGTGTGCAGCCACGTGCGTTCGTCGAGTCGGCCCTCGGACACCTTGTGCCCGGCCACCCCCATAGTGAGTGCTGATCCGTATAACTCGGTCTCAAACTTGGCGAGAAAATGAGTGACCCCACCGATGTGATCCTCGTGAGCGTGGGTGATGATTAGGCCATCAATGGAATCAGCATGGTCGAGTAGGTACCGATCGTCAGGCAAAATGACATCGACGCCTGGCATCGACGAATCCGGGAACATCAGACCAAAGTCGATGACTATGACGCGTCCCTCGTACTCGATGGCAGTGCAGTTTCGGCCCACCTCGCCGACGCCGCCAAGGTGGGTGATAGTTACAGGTGCAGGCACTTAGTGGCGCTCGAGTCTGGCGATGTTGGCGAGTATGACCGATAAGGGCTGACCGAACCACACTGTCATGAACTTCCTTCGGTGGCACGGTCGATGCCGAGGGTGGCCAGAAGGTCCTCGTGTAGTTCGAACCACACCGTGTGATAGCTGGCGATGATTGGTTTCGTGAAGTACTCGAGCTCACCGGCTAGAAGGTTGTCGAGGGCGGCACGAAACCTGGGTCCGTAGGCACGGTAGCGATCGACAGCAGTTCGTAACGAAGCCAGTATCGGCCTCATCTGACCATCGAGATCGACTAGTCGTCCGATCACGTCCTGGTCGTAGTCGTCGTCGGTGTGATCGTTGAGTGTCTGTTCTTCGGTGTCTGATCGAATCTGCCAGTCGGTACACAGCTGAAGCATTCGACCGTTCAGCTTGAGAAACGCAGCGTACGTAGCTTCGACATCGGCTCGCACAGCCAGATTGTCGAGTTGTTCGGACAACAGTCTCTCGCCCTCAGGTCGGCCTGTTGCTGAGTCGAGGACATAGACCGAACGAGCTTCGTTAAACGTCACAAACCCGTCGTTCACCGCAGCCTTGAGGGCTTCAGTAATGTCGGCGGTGTCGACGTCGAGTACTTCCGCGATCGCTTCAGCTGAAGCGAAACCTTTGAGTCGCAACCCGAGTAAAGAGAGCAGGCGCGATGTGTCGATGTCGGACATGGCCTCTAAAGGTAGCCGCAGCGGAGACCAGCCCGACGTAATACCTAGCTAGCTTCGAGTTCGGCGGTGATCGAGAAGCTGTCAAGCTCTTCGGCGGTGTCGACCCAATTCTCGTACTGGATGACGCCAATCTCGGTGAACTTCTTCCGTAACCAACCGTCGCCGGCGTCGAGTAAACCAAGTTTGCCGCAATTCGGCACGATCTTGGTGAACAGCAAGTGCTGGAACTCTTGTCGATCGGGATTGTCAAAGATCACCGGAATAACCTTGTTGACATCGGCGCCCATGCGCTCCCAAACCTCCTGCTGGAGGAAGCGATCACGCATACGGACCGCAGCTTCGAAGGCAAACTCTTGGCGTTCGATCAGCTCGGCCGTAGTGAGATCTTGATAGACCTCTTTTAGCGACAGCACACCGAAAGCGACGTGCCTGGCTTCGTCGCTCATCACATATCGAAGCAGCTTCTTTAGTAGCGGGTCCTCGGTCGTCTGGTACAGGAATCCGAAGGCGGCGAGAGCAAGACCCTCGACCATAATCTGCATGCCGAGGTAGGTCATGTCCCAGCGGGAATCCTCGATGATGTCGTCGAGAAGCATTCGCAGGTGGGCATTAATCGGGTAATGGCCTGTCAGCTTCGTGTTGAGATATTTGGCGAACACCTCGACGTGGCGGGCTTCGTCCATAACCTGGGTTGCCGCGTAATATTTGGCGTCGATCCACGGCACTGTTTCGACGATCTTTGCAGTGCAGACAAGCGCCCCCTGCTCGCCGTGCATGAACTGGCTTAGCGACCAGTTCTGCGACTGCACCTCGAACTCGATCCACTCCTTACGACCCCACGACTCGATACCGGTGCCTTTGAGATCGAGCATCTGGTCGAGACCGCCGTTTTCTTCGTAGGCCTTCGTTGCCAACTCATATGGATCAACCTGAGTTTCCCACGGGAGGTCGGTCTCGCCGTTCCACTGGCCATGTTTGGCCTTTTCGTACAACTTCTCAAGACGAGGGCGGCCACCCTTGTTGTAATCCCAGGTGTAGATACAATCGGCGTTGTCTTTCACATGGTGGATCACCTCGTCCCTGTCGGTGTTGGTGATGGCGAGAATCGCTTGAAGATCGTTGGCGTCTTCGCGACCGATGAGTTCGGCATCAGTGGCATGACTCTGGCCAGTGTTGTTTGTTACTGACATCTGCTTCTCCAGGGTGGGGGACTAGTTTTTGGTCAGTTGACCGGTATCAGTGCGTAGCGGGCTTGAGTTTCAGTGTTAGATGTTCCGAAACGAAGTTCTCGACCGCAGGAACATCGGTCAGATCGAGCCACGGTGACGGTTCGAGTACATAGGTCACAACAATGCGAGTAGCCCATTCGGCCGCCCGACCGGCCTCGCGCCTCGACATAAATCGCATCAGGTGTGGTCCGATGAATACCCTGGCAACGGCCAGGATTCGGTCGAGCCCTTCGAAGCTCAAAGTACTGAGAACTTCTCCAGGTTCGTGTTCGAGGTGATACTGGAACTGCTCATCATCGTCGAGTTGGATCGCCGCGGCCGAAATCGTGGTGGACAACAGCTCGACCGCCGACGTGGCCTCAACCAAATGCGGCCGGAGCTCGTGGAAGAACCTAAGAACACTATGACGACGTAACGCGCCCAACACGACATCGCGACCACCGGGAAAGACGCGATAGATCGTGGCCCGGCTCAGGTTCGATTCGCGGGCAACGTCGTCCATGGTGGTCTTTGACCACCCGTTGGCGGCGACACAAACCTCGGTTGCCTCGATTATCTGGCGCTCGATGCTTCCAACTTCGGCTAGCTCAAAGCCACCGGTTGCAGCAACTGCCATGCGAGTCATGTCATGAGACAATAAGTCACTATTTGTCTCATTGTCAACACAGCTCGGCTCAGTTTCGACATATCCAGTGCGTCAGCCCTTACACCTAGGCACCCGGCCGACGTAGACCGTGCCAGTACCCGCAACATGGCAGGTAACGCCCGGAGCCAAAAACGCCGAATCGGTGGGTCGATAACTGTCGCCGTCGATTGTAAAGTTCCCGTTGGCCACGACCAGGATCTCGGGCCCATCGGCAACCCATGCCGCGCTCTCGGCAACGTCGATGCAAACTAACTCGAACTCCAGGGCGGGGGTGATGTAGCGAGTTTCAGCCCCAGTTTCGGAGACTGATTCGACAAGCTCGACGGGACCGGTCACGAACTCGAGGCAATCGACAAGCTCGTCAACGTCGATGTGTTTGGGGGTTAGCCCGCCGCGCAGCACGTTGTCGGACGCTGCCATTATCTCTACACCTAGACCATCGACGTAGGCATGCAGCAGCCCGGCGCCCAGATAGATCGCTTCACCAGGCGCCAACTCGATGGCGTTAAGCAAAAGGGCAGTCACAACTCCGGGATCGTCGGGAAACGATTCGGCAATGAAGCGGCCGACCGATCTAACCGCGGGAAAGTCACCGTCGTGGTCGAGAGCTGTCGATACAGATCTCGCCAGATCCGCAGCCTCTGCCGGTGGGAGTGTCAGAACTGATCGCAACAAGGTGGCCAGATCGTCGGCGCTTGGCTCGGCCGCCAGAACTTCAATAGCGGGCCTCAGAGCAGCACAATCGAGCGACGACAGCACAGCAACTGACTCGATCGGTTCACGGAACCCTGCGAGTGCCCGAAACGGTGTCAGGGCACAGATCAGCTCGGGTTTGTGGTTGTCGTCCTTGTAACACCTGTGCGCCGCATCGATGGGAATCCCGGCCGCGTTCTCACGCTCAAAACCAGCCTTGGCTCGATTGACCGTTGGGTGTGCTTGCAGAGACAACGGGCGCCCTGCTGCCAACAGCTTCATCAGAAACGGTAGTCGGCCGAAGCTCTCATGGACTCGTCGGCCCAGTCGAGCCGTCGGGTTAAGCGAAATGTAGTCGTCGAGGCGAAGCGGGCCCGCCGCCGTCTCGATCATCGAAGGGGCGCCAGGGTGCGCGCCGAACCACATCTCAGCTTCTGGGGCCTTCGTCGGCTTGGCCTCTCGCATGGTCGCCAACAGCAAAGTAGACCCCCATGCGTAGTCACGAATTGGGCCTCTAAGCCGCAACGATCGGGTCATCAAGGTTCCTTCGGCCGCACCGTGGTGCACGCAAGGAACTGGGTCTGAATCAATTGGTCGACCTCAATCGGGTCTGTTAGATCCCAGCTACCAGAAGCGGTTGCGTACGAGAGAAACAGCCGGGCCAGATACTCACATGTGGCTTCGACATCGTCGGCGCAACTGGCCTGTTGAACGAACGGAGTTAGGAAGCCACCGATTAGCTCCAATAATCGTTCAGTGGCCACCGTCAGGTATGGCAGCACGATCTCGGGCTCGATAGCCAGAATTCGCTGGAGAAGTTCGTGTCGAGCGACAAAATCGCGCGCCGACATAAGCCCGACTGTCAGCACCGGCGCCACATCGTCTATGCCGTCTACCGCCGCGGCTAGGTGGTTCAGGAATCGGTCGAGTTCGTCGGCTACAAGGTCGGCGACTATTTGTTCACGCCCACCCGAAAAATGGCGATAGATCGTGGCCCGACTTACTCCGCACTCGCGGCTGATGTCGTCGACGGTGAGGCGTTGCAGCGAAAACTTGAACGCCGCGACCCTTGCCCCGTCAAGAACTCGCTCGCGAACCGTAGCCATCGGCACAACGCTACAGATCCTGGGCTCCGCCAGCTGCGACGGAGTAACTACAGATTCAGCCTCAAAACGCCGAAAGGATCATCAGCGGCAACAACTAACAGGCAATAGTCCGACGCAAAGTGTGCAGGAGCAACCCATGAGCGACCTAACAATCACCAGAACTGAACTCGAGGCAGGGCAATTGCCGCTGGTTTGTGTGGTCAGCGGTGAACCCGTCGAATCACTCGCTCAACTCGTTAGCGGAGACTCAAGAATTAGCCAGATCGCAGCCCTGCCAATCGGCCTGATGACGAAGGCCATTCAGCAGCGCATCAGCGGCGATGCCTTCACCGCCAGGATCGGCAGATCGAAGTCGGTGAAGACAAAACAACTTGGGCTGCTCGGTCTTCGCTCGATCGTTGCCATCTTCTTCTTGATGCGTTTCATGAGCGCACTTAGCTCGGCCAATGTCGTCGGAATGCTCATCGCTGTCGTCGGCGGCATCGGGCTTGCAGTGGTTGGAGGGGCCTTCGTCCAGAAAGCCCTCACGGTCGGTTTCGCCACCGACGGCGCATCGGTAACAGTCTCTGGCGCCCACACCAATTGGCTCGAGGCGTACAACGGCGTTGAAGACAACACCGAGTACGTCCCGTCCGACAAACGATCCACCGCGCGTCCCGTGGTTGCTGCAGGCCTCTACTAACCAACGGCCGCCTAGCGATGTGGCCATGAACTTGTGGGGTGCGTGTCTACCACTTGGATGGTTGGGTCGCGCAGACTTGGGTGATGAGTAAACCGTTGCGAGTTCGTCGACTGTTCGACCATGAGGGTGCCGAGATCACCCGGATCGTGAGACGAGGTGGTGGACGCAGCGACAAGTCGATCGTCAGGTGGCGGCGAGCGCTGGTTGTCCAAACCTCGGCTAGCGGGAACACGGTGCCGGTGATCGCAAAGCTGGTCGCGACATCAGAGGATCGGGCGCGCGAGATGATCCACCGGTTCAACGATCTGGGGATGCGATCGCTGGACCCTCAGTGGGCGGGTGGCCGTCCCCGCCAGATCACGACTGACGATGTCGAGTTCATTGTTGCGACGGCCACGACGCGACCCGAGAAGCTGGGCCAGCCGTTCACGCGTTGGTCGATTCGCAAGCTGGTCGAGTATCTCGCTAACAACGCTGACCGGGTCGTGGCGATCGGTCGAGAACGTTGCCGCCAGATCCTGGCCGACAATCACGTCACGTTCCAGCGCACCAAGACGTGGAAGGAGTCCAACGATCCCGACCGTGACGCGAAGCTCGACCGGATCGAACACGTCATGAACACGTTTCCCAACAGGTGTTTCGCGTTCGACGAGTTCGGTCCGCTCAACATCGGTCCGGTCGGCGGGAACTGCTGGGCACCCTCGTCTGAGCCGCAGCGCCAGCCGGCGAACTATCACAAGCTCCACGGGGTTCGTCAGTTCCACGGCTGCTACTCGATTGGCGACGACACCATGTGGGGAGTCGTGCGCCGATGCAAGTCTGCGCTTAACGTGCTCGCTGCGTTGAAGTCGATCCGCGCTGCGCGGCCTGACGGCAACAAGATCTATGTGATCCTTGACAACTTGAACTCCCACAAGGGCCCCAAGCTGCGGGCATGGGCTAACAAGAACAAGGTCGAGTTGTGCTTCACGCCGACCTACAGCTCGTGGGCGAACCCGATCGAGGCGCACTTCGGGCCGCTACGCGAGTTCGTGTTGAACAACTCGAACCATCGGAACCACGTCGTGCTCACCCGCCGCATCCACGCCCACCTCCGCTGGCGCAATGACCACGCCCGATCACCTCAGCTCCTCCGAGCACAACGCAAAGAACGCGCCCGAGTCCGATCAGAGAAAGGCCACAAATGGGGCCGACCCCACCAGCCACTCGCTGCATGACACACCCGCGCGAACGTTTGTGGTCAAAGCACTAGCGATGTTTCCGCTGCGAGGAATGGTCCTCTGAGGCCGTAGAGTTGTGCGCAGTGAGCAACGAGCCAGCGGTGCTAAATGAGACACAGCGCCGTCGACTGAACCGGCTGGCGATCGTGCCAGGGGTGCTGATGGTTGGCGCGCTCCTCGCGCAGATTCCTAGTGCGACCCTTGCCAACAAAGCCCCGCTCCTACTGATCGCACTAGCGCCGTCAGATCCATTCCTGATTCTCACCGTGAACTCAGTTCCGGCGTGGGCATTTTTTGTAGTCGGGTTCACAAGGTTGGTTCTGCCAGACCCGTTCCTGTACCTCATCGGATCGGAGTTCGGTCCCCAGGGTCGCGCCGCGATCGATGCCGAACTGGGCCCGCGGAACCGGATCACTAAGTCGATCGGTTGGCTCGATCGCTGGTTTCCGAGGTTTGGGCCATTCTTCATCGCTGCCCTCCCTAACTACCCGGTCTGCCTACTGTCTGGCCTAGTTCGGGTGAAACCGTGGATCTTTGGAGCGCTGAATGCCAGCGGGACTGCGTTGCGTCTGTTTGTCATCTGGCGCCTCGGCCAAGTGTTTTCTGGTCCGATTGGATCGGTGGTCGAGTTCTTGGGCCGATACCAGCTCGCCTTCATGGCAATCATGGCCGTACTAGTTGTCAGCCAAGTGTGGACAAGCCAAGATGGGACTCAGGACCCAGCGACCTAAATCTTCTGTCGTTGGCCCTCCCCCTCTGGGCGCGGCTCGTTAGTGGGTTGCTAGGCGTTCCTCGACTGCATGCCTCATCGGCAGCGCCGGTTGAGCGCCCGACTTCTCAACCGCTATCGAACCCGCCGCGTTGGCGAACGAAGCCGCATCGATCGGACTCATGCCTTCAGCCAAACCCACTGCCATGGCAGCAACGAAGCAGTCTCCTGCCCCAGTCGGGTCGACGGTAGCGACATCGAAGGGCGGCACGTGTTCGGTTGCGCCATCAACAGTTACGTCACAGCCGAACTGGCCGAGTGTCGTCACCATTATCGGGCAGTCGACCGAACCAAGTTCGGTCGCTTCCTGACGGTTGACGATAAGAACATCGGTGAGCGGAATGACGGCATCGGCCACGTCGTTGAACGGGGCCGGATTGAACACGACAAGGGTTCCTGTCGCTGCCGCGATCTGGGCAGCTTGGAATGCAGCGGCCGCTGGCACCTCGCCCTGAAGCAACAGGGCATCAGCGCCCTCGATGACGTCTCGAGCCTCAACAACCATCGAAGGGTCGAGGGCACCGTTAGCACCCGATACGACCACGATCGAAACGTTCTCGGGATCAACAGTAATGAGCGCAACTCCGGTCGGAGCATCGACCCGACGAACGTGGCCATGCTCGACTCCGTCGAGAGCGAGTCCGCTGAGCAGGAAGTCGCCACGACCATCGATGCCGACGCAGCCGACCATCGACGTCTCTGCCCCTAGACGGGCCGCAGCCACAACCTGGTTCGCGCCCTTGCCGCCTCTGAACTCCTCAACACGATCGCCATGCAAGGTTTCATCACTCCTGGGACGTCGCGGAACCCAGACGGTGAAGTCGTGGTTGAGCGAACCTACACAAACAATGCGTGCCATCAGACTCCTAGTAGTACGTCTAGGCCGACGGTCACGCCGGCATCAAGTTGGTCGATTTCGGATACTGCCAGCACCACGCCGGGCATGAAGCAGGACCTATCGCTTGTGTCCTGCCGAATCGTAAGCGTCTGACCCTGCGACCCAAACATGACTTCCTGATGGGCCAGCAGGCCATGCATCCGAATCGAATGAACCGCTATACCGTGCACCCGTGCTCCTCGCGACCCAGAAACCGATTCGCTGATCGTTGGATCAGCCGCCCAAGTCTGGCTCGCTGCCGCTATTCGCGATGCTGTAGCAACCGCTGACCCAGAAGGCGCATCAAGCTTCTGATGGTGGTGTAGTTCGACGATCTCCACAGAGTCGAAATAGGGCGCAGCCAGCTCTGCGAAGCGCATCATCAACACTGCGCCAATAGCGAAGTTTGGCACGACCAAACAACGGCTCCGGTCGAAGAATTCGGCCATCGATGAGACCACGTCGTCGCCGACGCCACTAGCCCCAACAACGATGTCCAGACCTGCCAAGGCAGCCCACCGCATGTGATTCGCAGCGGCGTCGCCAACCGTCAAGTCGAGCAAACAATCGATGTCGGCGGGGTCGAGTCGTTCAACAGTTTCGACCACCACGACATTCTCGACCCCCGGTACAAGATCGGCAGCCATCGATCCTCCATGACTCCGGCTCACTACCCCCACTAGTCGTAGATCGGGATCTGCATCAACAGCAGCAACCGCAGCCCGGCCCATTCGGCCAGAACCTCCCAGAACCGCAATCCGTTTTGACACGTACACCTACATCCAAATCAGGCCAGGGCACGATGCCCTAGCCTGATCATGACATGTTCGGGGCGAGACTAGCTATGCCTTTTGAGCTAACTCGCCACCTTTTGACTTAAGTCCTTAACGACGACGACGACGGCGACGTTGTCCGCCACCACCAGCCGGAGCCGGACCGAGATCGCCAAACTGTTCGGCTGCCTTAGCGTCGAACGACTCGCCGAAGTTGACATCAACTCGTTCGTCTGAGCTCGCTGACGAGACAGCATCGTCGGCAACTACTTCGGGCTGCACTGGCTCAGACTCTTCGCTTCGGCTACCGGTGCTCTTCTCAGCCGCGATTGGCTCAGCAGCCGAATCGTCGGACGTGCTCGCCGCAGCAGCGGGGGCCGAGGCCGGAGCAGACGCAGGGGCGTCGCCTGCTAGCGAAAGCGATAGTTTGCCGTTTGGATCGATGTCGTCGACCTTTACCGGCACGACATCGCCGAGGCTAAGAACATCCTCAACCTTGTCTATGCGCTTTCCGCCGCCAATCTTGGAGATGTGAAGCAGACCATCGGTGCCAGGCAAGATGTTGACGAACGCGCCGAACTTGGTGATGTTCACGACTCGACCGTCGTAAACCTCGCCAACGTTGGCGGTTGGTGGGTTGATGATGAGTCGGATCTGACGCTCGGCCTCATCGACTACAGCGCGATCAACAGCAGAGATAGCTACCGTCCCGACAGTGCCATCGTCGTCGACGCTGATGTCGGCACCGGTCTCTTCTTGAATTTGATTGATGACCTTGCCTCGTGGGCCAATGACCTCGCCGATCTTGTCGATCGGAATCTCGAAGCTGACAATCTTGGGGGCACTGGCACCCACGTCCGCCCGAGGCTCGGCAATCGCGCCGGCCATAACCTCAAGGATGTGCATACGAGCATCGCGCGCCTGCTGTAAAGCGTTAGCCAAAACGTCGGCTGGAATGCCTTCGATCTTGGTATCGAGCTGAAGAGCAGTAATGGTGTCGGCAGTGCCAGCAATCTTGAAGTCCATGTCGCCGAACGCGTCCTCGGCACCGAGGATGTCGGTGAGAGTCGTGTACTTGCCATCGGCATGAACAAGGCCCATTGCAATACCAGCCACGGCGCCCTTAATCGGAACCCCGGCGTCCATCAGCGATAGCGATGACCCACAAACCGAGGCCATCGAGGTAGAGCCGTTCGAGGAAAGAGCGTCAGACACCAAACGAAGCGCGTACGGGAAGTCTTCCTTAGATGGAATAACCGGAATGAGAGCACGTTCGGCGAGAGCACCGTGGCCGATCTCGCGGCGCTTTGGTCCACGCATGAAACCAGCTTCGCCCGTTGAGAACGGCGGGAAGTTGTAGTGGTGCATGTAACGCTTGCGGTTGGTCGGGTTGAGCGTGTCGATGAGCTGTTCCATGCGCGACATGCCCAGAGTGGTCACGTTGAGTACTTGGGTCTCGCCGCGTTGGAACAACGCCGATCCGTGTGCTGTTGGCAACAAGCCAACCTCAGACGACAACTCACGCACCTCGTTGGTGGCCCGGCCGTCGATGCGGAAACCGTCTTCGACGATTCGCCTACGTACGATTTCTTTGGTGACGGCCCGAATAGCGCCCGATACCTGTTTGGCACCGTTGGCCACCTCGGCCATCTCGGTCTCGAGCTCGGACTTGATAGCAGCAGTTGCTTCGCTCTGGGCTAAGTCACGGTCGGCCTTGTCGGCGATAGACATGACTTCAGTAAGACGAGGTGCTGCAACTTCACGAACCCGGTCAAGGACTTCGTCGGAGTAGTCAGAAGACTCGATCCAGTTCATGGTGCCGGGATCGCCAAGGGCGGTACGTAGCGACTTCTGAAGCTCGACGATGTCGTCGATCCACTGCTTGGAAGCTTCGAGCCCGCTGGCAAGGACCTCTTCTGTGACCTTAGGAGCACCGTCGGCGAAATAGTCGAACGACTTCTCGGTGCCACCGGCTTCGACCATCATTACGGCAACTTCGCCGCTGTCGAGCTGGCGTCCGGCCACGACCATTTCGAACGTAGAGGCTTCGCCTTGTTCGAACGTTGGAAACGGAATCCAGGTGCCATCGACGGACCAAGCAAGACGGACGGCCGCCACAGGAGACTCGAACGGAATGTTGCTAGTCCACAACGCAGCTGATGCGCCGTTGAGGGCAACAACGTCGTATGGGTTCTCGCCATCGACGCCCAAAATGGTGCCAACAACGTGAGTGTCGTGACGGTACTTCGTTGGGAAGTTGGGGCGCAAAGGCCGGTCGATCAGGCGACAGGTCAAGATGGCGTCCTCAGACGCCCGGCCCTCACGACGAAAGAACGACCCGGGGATACGACCAGCGGCGTACATGCGCTCTTCGATATCGACGGTGAGTGGAAAGAAGTCGGCCCCATCACGTGGTTTCGACGATGCAGTTGCGGTCACTAGGACCTGGGTGTTGCCTATACGGGCAGTTACAGCGCCATTCGCAAGCCCGGCAAGTTTGCCTGCTTCGAATGACAGCGTCTTGTCGGTCCCAGAGATCTGAGTCGACACGGTAATGGCTTCAGCCATTGTTTCTCCATTTCGTTGGGCAGGACCTTCCTGCCCGGTATTTTGTTTCGATTTTTGAACAATTGAATCGCTTCGCATTGCCAGGCAACCACAGTCGGCACCAAAACTCGCGGAGGGCCCACCACTATGCGATGAGAGTTCCTCCGAAGGTTCGAAGACGCTAGATGCGATTCTTCGGCACCGAAGGTAGGCACGACGCGACAAAGCGGCCGGAACGGCCGCCTTGTGGTCGTGGCTCAGCGACGAAGGCCGAGCTTAGAAATTATTGAGCGGTAACGCTCTACGTCATTGTCGTTCAAGTAGTCGAGAAGTCGGCGACGTTTGCCAACCATCATCAACAGGCCCCTACGGCCATGGTGGTCCTTCTTGTGGACCTTGAAGTGTTCAGTGAGGTAGATGATACGACCAGTGAGAAGCGCAATCTGCACCTCGGGCGACCCGGTGTCGGCGTCGTGGAGGCGGTGCTCAGTGATCGTGGCGGATTTATCTGACATAAGAAGTTCTCGTAACGTACGACCGCGTCGGGCGGCCACATCTGTAGTTGGGGCGAATGTTCGATTGAAGATTCAACCGTATGCACCGACGTTTGGTATCTGCGTGAATCGGTGCAACGCCCCGTGGCACGCAAGCCGTAAATGGTAGCAGCAGAGCGTCGAACCCACCACCGCCAATGCCGATTAATGGACAATCAGCCAAGGACCGCCGAAGCCGCGTCGATGTCTTTATGAAGCTGATCGGTCAAGTCTTCGATCGAATCGAATCGGATCTCGCCCCGAAGCCGGTCGATAAAGCGAACTTTGGCTACCTCTCCGTATAAGTCGCCGCGAAACCCAATCAGGTGAGCCTCGACGAGTGCCCTGTCGGCAAACTCATAAAATGTCGGTCTACGGCCGACATTCACCGCAGCTGGGTGTACCGACCCATCAGGTCGTTCGTAGTACCCGGCGTACACACCTTCGGATGGCAACTGATACTGGACGTCGGTTGGCACGTTGGCCGTCGGAAAACCAATGGTTCGACCCCGGCGGTCACCGGTGCGAACGATTCCGCGGGCCTCAAATGGGCGCCCCAACAACCGTTGAGCCTTGCGGACGTCGCCCCCAGCTAGTGCTGCCCGAATTTCGGTCGAAGAGATGACCTCCGCGTCGTGAGACAACTGCCGCACGAGCGGTAACCCGATCACATCGAAGCCACTGTCGAGACCTATCGATTCGAGAAGCTCCACATTGCCTCGTCGATCTCTACCGAAGTGAAAGTCTTCCCCCACAACTACCGTCGTTACGTTTAGGCAACCGCGCAGCACCTCGTCGACAAAGTCCTCTGGTGAAACTTGCGATTGAGCCTCGTCGAAGCCGATGATCACGGCATAGTCGACGCCGGTCTCGGCCAACAACTCGAGCTTCTGATCGAGGTCGCACAACAGGAGTGGTGCCGAGTCTGGCCGAACAATCGAAGCCGGGTGAACATCGAACGACACCACCGCAGTCTTGGCGTTTCGCTCGGCCGCTATTCGGTGCATTTCGGCAACAACAGCCCGGTGGCCACGATGAACACCGTCGTACTGGCCAATAGTGACAACAGTGCCCTGGTCGGGCCGCGGGCACCAGTCGATGTCTCGGATAATTTCCACGTCAATGACGCTATCGGGCGGGCATCACGACGCCGGGTTTGACCCGGCCATCGTCGGTGCGCTCGTGCACGGCTAGAAGTTCACCGGCGCCTGTGATCAGACGCCAAGGCCCGTCGCCATCGGGAACATCGGACAACCAGCCACCATTGGAAATGCTGCCCACCTCAGCGTCATCGACAGTAATCAGATCGAGGTCGCTAAGCCCGTCGCTCATCGACATCAGCTCGAGAGCACCAAGTTGGCTGCATCGATCGGCAACATAGGACCCGATGTGAGTGCGACGCAGGTTCTTCAAGTGAGCGCCGCCGCCAAGAAGTTCTCCTAGATCGGCAGCCAAACTACGGATGTAGGTGCCTGACCCACACTGAATCTCGGCCGCCCAAACAAGAGGGTCGGCCGTGGGTTCAATCTCGAATCGGTGCACCGTCACCGCACGCGGCTCTCGTTCGATCTCGATGCCCTCGCGGGCCAGCTCGTATAGACGACGGCCATCGACCTTTAGCGCCGACACCATCGGCGGCACCTGCGCAATATCGCCCACTAAGGTCGCCGCAGCCCGACGAACGTCGGCTTCGACCAAAGACATCTCGAACGTGGCCGTAACGTCGCCGCTGTCGTCGAGCGTTGTTGTGGTGACACCGAAGACGATGTCGGTGGTGTAGGTCTTGGGAAGCTCAGTGAGGAAACGTAGTAGGCGCGTCGCGTTTCCAACTCCCAAAAGCAACACCCCTGTGGCGTCAGGATCGAGAGTGCCGCTGTGCCCAACACGACGCTCATTAAGCTCGCGACGCGCCACAGTGCAAACATCGTGAGAAGTCATCGCCGGAGGTTTGTCGACAGCGACAATGCCGTGGACCGTGCTCGGCCGCCTACGCGCCATTCTTCGGCTCTGTTTCTGGCTCAACTGCTACGGCTGCCCCCGCCTCCGCCTCTGTCTCAACTGCTACGGCTGCCCCCGCCTCCGCTTCTGTCTCAACTGCTACGGCTGCCCCCGCCTCCGCTTCGGGTGGAATGTCCAGGGTGCTGAGAATATCTTCGATACGGTTTCCGGTACCGACCGAACCATCGACCTTGAACTCGAGACGAGGAGTCCTGCGGATCCGGGCCTGACGCGAAACAGCTCGACGTAAGGCTCCCACGTGGTCGGCGAGGGCGCCAAGGGCAACCTCGCCGTCGTCGGTGTCGACAAATACCACCGCCTTTTCCAACTCGTTGTCGACCTCAACAGCCGTGACGGCAACCGACCAAAGGCGACGGTCGTCGATACTGTCGATCTCGACAGCCAAGATCTCGCGCATGAGTTCGCCGACCCTCGCAGATCGCTCGTAGTCTTTGCCGCCACGTTGATTCATCAGTCGATATCCATCCAATGTCTTGAACTCTGCACAACCTCAACGTCGGGGCGAGACCAAATCAGGCGCTCGACCGAATCCATGACCTCTTCGCCATGCTCAGGGTGGCTACTCACAACAGCTACACCAAGACGTGACCGTTGCCATTGATCCTGGTGTCCAGTCTCGGCCACCGAAACGTTGTGTCGGTGACGAAGCCCATCGATAACTGGGCGCAACGCACCACGTTTGTCTTTTAGCGATGTGCAGCCCGCAAGCCGCAGCTCGACGTCGAGCGCCAAGACGAACACGTGTGCCAACGCCGAAGTCAGACCCGCGGAATTTCGCGCTCATCGAATGTTTCGATGATGTCGCCAGGGCGCAGGTCTTGGAAGTCCGACAGGCCAATACCGCACTCGAAGCCAGTTGCGACCTCGCGTACATCTTCGGTAAATCGACGCAACGACGAGACCGTGCCTCGCCAGATGATGGTGCCCTCGCGAAGGAAACGAACCTTTGAGTTTCGGGTAATGACCCCGTTGAGGACGTGGCAGCCAGCGATGGAGCCGATGCGAGGAACCTTGAAGATCTCTCGAACTTCGGCGTCGCCGGTAATGATCTCTTCGTACTCGGGTTCGAGCATGCCGAGCATTGCATGTTCGATGTCTTGGAGCAGTTGGTAGATAATTTCGTAGTGCCGGACTTCGACGCCGAGCTCATCGGCCAAAGCGCGACCCTTGCGGTCGGCCCTGACATTGAACCCAAGAAGGGTGGCGTTGGCCGCAGCAGCGAGCTGCACGTCGTTCTCGGTAATACCGCCCACGCCGCGGGACACAAAGGCAAGCTTGACTTCGTCGCGTTCGAGGCGCTTAAGGCTCTCGACAAGCGCCTCAAGCGAGCCGTGAACGTCGGCCTTGACAATGAGGTTGAGCGTTGCCGTTTCGCCGGCCTGGATCTGCTTAAAGATGTCTTCGAGTTTGGCACCGCCACTTGCCGCGGCGGCTGCGTTGGCAAACGAAGCCTGTCGTTGCCAGTGTTCGCGAGTGTCGGCGACCTTCGAAGCCGTCTTTTCGTCCTGGGCCACGATGAACGCGGCTCCGGCGGCTGCAACATCGGATAAGCCAAGTACCTCGACTGGTGTCGACGGGCCGACGGCCTTCAACTGTTCGCCGCGGTCGTTGATGAGGGCACGGATTCGGCCCCAAGCAGCGCCGGCAACTAGAGGTTGACCAACCTTGAGCTCCCCCCGCTGCACCAAAATAGTGGAGACAGGGCCACGACCCTTGTCGAGGTATGACTCGAGGACCACGCCAGAAGCTCGGCCATCTGGTGTAGCAGTGAGCTCCGATACCTCGGCTACCAGCAGAAGTTGCTCGAGAAGGTCGTCGACACCTAGGTTCTGAAGAGCTGATACCTCGACGGTGACGGTATCGCCCCCGTAGGACTCTGGAATGAGCTCGTGTTCGGCGAGTTGGGCCAGAACACGATTTACATCGGCACCTTCGCGGTCAATCTTGTTGATAGCAACCACGATCGGAACGTCGGCCGCCTTGGCGTGAACAATCGCCTCGGCCGTCTGGGGCATGACGCCATCGTCGGCGGCCACGACCAACACAACAATGTCGGTTGCCTCGGCACCACGGGCACGCATCGCAGTGAATGCTTCGTGTCCCGGAGTATCGATAAACGTAAGCGACTTGCCGTTGTAATCGACCTGGTAGGCACCAATGTGCTGCGTAATTCCGCCAGCCTCGTTATCGACAACATTGGCGTTGCGAATGCGATCCAGGAGCAGAGTCTTGCCGTGGTCGACGTGGCCCATAACTGTGATGACGGGAGGGCGGACGGTGCCGTCGTCGTCATCTTCGGACACGGTGTCGAGGCCCAGCATCTTCTGAAGGACTTCTTCTTGTTCGGCACCAGGATCGACGATGCGGACCGTCGCCCCGACCTCGACTGCGAACAGCTCGATCATTTCGTCGGTTAGGGACTGGGTTGCAGTCATCATCTCGCCCTGCTGGAGCAGGAACCGGACGACGTCGGCCGCTGAGCGATTGAGGCGTGGCGCCATCTCTTGTGACGTTGAGCCTCGCTCGACGACTATCTCGCCAGTGGGAACAGGAGCATCGGCTGGCGTGTAGGCCGCCAACTCCTGAGGCTGAAGTTCTTCCATGTTGCGACGACGACGCTTGGAGCGACGAGGGCGACGAGGCGGGCCACCAGGCCGGCCACCACCAGGGCGACCGCCAGCACCAGGTACGGGACCGCGAGGCCCGCCTCCTGGAGGGGCACCGCCAGCACCGGCTGGACGCGGTGAACGTCGAGCACCAGCGAACCCGCCAGCACCAGCAGCGCCACCAGGGGAACGGCCACCCCTGCCAGCTGGCATCGGTCGGCCACCCATGCCGGGAGGCGGTGGGATCGGCTTACCGGACGCGGACCGCGGAGGTGCCGGAGGAGGAGGAATTGACTTACCGTCGGCCGACTTCGGCGCAGCCGCTGGCGGCATCGGTGGTGACCCAGCGCCAGTAGGTGCCTTGGCTGTAGGAGCCTTGGCTGTAGGAGCCTTGGCTGTAGGAGCCTCGGCGGATGCTGCGGGGGCCGAGGCTGGCGCTGGTTTCGGCGCTGGCGCTGGCTTCGGCGCTGGCGGAGGGCCAGCCGGCGGCCGCGGAATTGCCGAAGGTGGTGCTAGTGGCTTTGTTCCCTCTTGACCACTCGAAGTGACGAGCGGACGCGGCGGAGGCATTGGTGGCGACGTCTCGGCGGGCCGGGTTGTCGCCGGTGCTGAATCAACCCGAGTCGGATCGGAGCCAGGATCGTCAGCGGGCATGGCCGCGTCGACGGCCTTCTCGTCGATCGAGTCCTTGGCTGCATCGGCGGCCGTAGCCGGCGCTTTTTTAGCCGGCGCCTTCTTCTCGGCTTTGTTCTTGGCCACAGCCTTGTCGACCGGAGCCTTCTTGGCCGGAACCTTCTTGGCCACAACCTTCTCGGGCTCTGGCTCGACAACTGGAACCTCACGGATGAGGCCCTCACGGTCCGCTTTGCGGCGGACGCGGTCGGCCTGGGCTTCGACAATGCTCGACGAGTGGCTCTTGGCCCCAATCCCGAGCGCGTCACAGAGATCGAGGGTCTCCTTGTTAGTCAACCCCAGCTCTCTAGCCAGTGCGAATACGCGTATGTTCTTTGGCACGCAGTTCCTTGTTGCTGTCTCGAACCGACGCAGGTAAGCATCGGTGCGCGGCTGGCGGCGGCCCCGTCCGAAGCCGAGCTACACCTTAACCGCTTATCACCACCAAAGGCAGCGATAAGTGTTCCACTTATTTTGTGTCTGTCACTTCGCCCACCGCATCTGTTGTTTCGTCTGCCCCCGACTCCGCATCATCTGTAGCTACGTCTGCCCCCGACTCCGCAGCATCTGTAGCTACGTCTGCCCCCGACTCCGCATCATCTGTAGCTACGTCTGCCCCCGACTCCGCAGCATCTGTAGCTACGTCTGTCCCCGACTCCGCATCATCAGCAGCTTCGTTGTCATAGTCGGCGGCGCGGATTACATCTCCGCCATCGGCAGGTTTCCACACAAGTTCGCCTGACTCAGGGTCGGTGACCCACTCGCCTTCGGCCCACTCTTCGCCGCCGTAACCGGCCTCTTCGTCAGCAAGCTGAGTCTCGCTCTTGATGTCGATGCGCCAGCCCGTAAGGCGAGCCGCTAGACGAGCATTCTGGCCCTCTCGACCAATTGCAAGCGATAGCTGATGATCAGGGACTATAACTTCAGCGGTGCCCTCGTCCTCGTGAAAACGAACCTCTTTGACCTTGGCCGGCGAGAGTGCCTTCGCGACCAAGTCATGCGACACATCGGAGAACGGGATTATGTCGATCTTCTCGCCGCGAAGTTCGTTCACGACTTGGCGTACGCGAGCACCCCGAGCACCAACACACGCACCAACAGGATCTACGTTCTGGTCATGTGACCACACTGCGATCTTGGTGCGATGCCCCGGTTCGCGGGCGCAAGCCTTGATTTCGACGGTGCCATCGGCAATCTCGGGCACCTCAAGCTTGAATAGTTCTCGAATTAGCCCGGGGTGAGTACGAGAAACAACAATCTGAGGACCCTTAGCCGTCTTGCGTACCTCGACAATGTAGGCCTTGAGCCTGCTATTTGGTTCGGGCCGCTCATAGGAAACTTGCTCGGACTGAGGTAACAACGCCTCTACGCGACCAAGGTCGAGAAGCGTGTATCGCGAATCCGACTGCTGAATGATGCCTGTGACAATGTCGCCTTCGCGCCCGGCGTACTCGGCGTACTTCTGATCTCGTTCGACTTCGCGAATGCGTTGGGTCAGTACCTGACGCGCAGTCTGGGCCGCGATACGGCCAAAGTTCTCCGGGGTGTCGTCCCACTCTCGCACGACCTCGCCTTCTTCGTCGATCTCCTGAGCGATGACTCGAATATCGAACGTCTCATCTATGACGACATAGGCATCGTCGGCCGACTCTGGCATCCGCTTGTAGGCCGACTCGAGCCCGTTGGCTACGGCCTCAAGCAAGATGTCGGTGCTAATACCGCGCTCGGCCGCTAGCGCCTGGAGCGCCTCCATCATGTCTGGTGAGCTCATGGGCTTGCCTCATTGTCGGTGGTCGAACGGTTGCCCGTCGAAGATTTCGCCGCGCCGCTTCTGGCCGCGGTCTTGGCCTTGTGATTGTCCGAGTTCTTCTTGCCGGGCTTGGCTGTTGGGCCCCACTCAAAGACGGTTCGAGCCTTCTCGATATCGCCGATGGCGATCTCGATGGCGCCGAGTTGTTCGTCGACGATGGTAATGCGACCGTCGGAAAGAGCCTCGAGTTCGCCTCGCACCCGCAGCCGGCCCTCTGACCCCGGAGCGGTGGTTACAGTGACAAACTCGCCCACGGCAGTCTCGAAATGACGGACGGTGCGAAGACTGCGTTCTAGCCCAGGGCTTGAAAGCTCAAGCACGTACGCTCCGCCCCCGAACTCGGCCTCGTCGAGCTCCAGGGCAAGAGATCGAGATACCAATTCAAGTGCGTCGACGTCTGGACTGGACGATTTCTGTCCGACCAAACTGACACGGAGCACGTTGCCGTGAAGCTCGACGTCGTAGACCTCAAGCCCAGCCGAACGGGCAAGGGGCTCGGCCATATCGGCAACTTGGTCAGTGTCCATGGTGAATCTCGCTCCATTCGCGCTTGTACCACCGGCTCGACGTCGTCGCCTCCTCAGATGGGAACACGCCCGGTAAGGGACATCAGCTGTTGAGGGCACGGCGCAAACCGGTGGGCATATGGTCCGACAAATCATCGGAGTACCCGTATTCGTAACCAACTGCGTCGGTCGTAGGGCAAACGCAGATGAGGCCACAACGATACCAGCGATGGAGAGGCGTGCGAAGCGTGATTTGTATGCGAGCCGCCCCTATTTTGGCATCTAAACGCGCTTGCGTATCAGCTCGACGAGTTGTGCGGAGTTGTTCACGTCGTCGCCTTGATCGTCGATGACCGCCCGACGATCGGCCTCTGCCAGCGCCGCGGCGCCCTCGTCCTTGTCGGCGAGAGCGACATCGATGCCACCGGCGGAGATCTTTTTGGCCCACTCGACTAGGGCGTCGACCATCTCGTCCTCGGGCACGACAGCCACAACTTGGCCGCGAACAAACAGATGCCCACGTTTGCGCCCGGCTGCAACTCCGAGATCGGCACCCTTGGCCTCACCAGGCCCATTGACCACACAGCCCATCACCGCAACCTGCACGGCAAGGTCAAGATTCTCGAGCGCAGCTTGAGCATCGGCGGCGATCTTGATCACATCTACCTCAGCGCGACCACACGACGGACAGGCAATCAGATCGAGCCCGGTTCGTTCGCGTAGGCCGAGGGCCTCGAGCAACTGGCGTCCGGCTTTGGCTTCTTCGACCGGATCGGCGGTGAGGCTGTAGCGAATAGTGTCGCCGATGCCCTCGTTTAGAAGGGTAGCTATTCCAGCAGTTGCCTTCAGGATGCCCGCAGGTGGAGGTCCGGCTTCGGTGACGCCAAGGTGTAGAGGATAGTCGACGGTCTCGGACAAGAGCCGATAGGACTCGACCATCAAACGAACGTCGCTGGCCTTGACCGAGATCTTTACGTTGTCGAACCCGACTTGTTCGAAGTAGTCGAGCTCCCGTTTTGCCGACTCGACCAGAGCCACTGCCGTGAGGCCGTACTTTCGCTCGATGTCGGGGTCGAGGCTGCCGCCGTTAACACCGATCCGAATTGGTACACCGCGGTCTTTGGCCTCGGCGGCCACAGTCTTTATGGCTTCTGGCTTGCGAATATTGCCAGGGTTAAGCCGCAAACAATGAACCCCAGCATCAAGGGCGGCCAGCGCGAGTTTGTACTGAAAATGAATATCGGCCACGATCGGCACCGGCGACCTTGGAACGATCTCGGCAAGGCCAACAGCTGCCGCCATGTCGTTACAAGTACAACGAACAATGTCGGCGCCTGCGCCGGCGAGCGCGTAGATCTGCGCGAGCGTGCCATCGACATCGGCAGTCTTGGTGGTGGTCATCGACTGAACCGTGATATCGGCGCCACCGCCAACGGCAACATCGCCAACCATCACCTGACTAGTGGAACGCCGTTCGATCCTGTCTGGGGTGTACACGCCAACGACTCTAGAGCTGGATCGGGTTGGCCAGGTCGAGCCACAGTGCACCAAGCCCAAACAGAACCAAAATCATGAACACCGCGTAGGTGAGCGGCAACAACTTCATCACGTCGACTTGGTGGCGTTTACCGCCGATCGAGCGGATTCGTTCGTAGGTGGCCACCGCTAGGTGCCCTCCGTCGAGCGGAAGCATCGGCAAAAGATTGAACACGCCGATGAAGATGTTGAACGTGGCCAAGAACAGAATGGCATCGAGCCCAATCCGAGAACTGATGTCAGCCACACCGACGATCGAGACTGGCCTCGTCTCGAGGTCGATCTGGTCCTGATTGCCTGGTGCGGTGAACACGTTGTCGATGATCCCGCCGACGTTCGAGCCAATCTGCACCATGCCCGAAAGCGACCGACCGATTTGGGTCGGAAGTTCGGTAACGGCCCGTTGTGCCGCGGCGGGTACAGAATCGGTAGTCCTAACCAGGGTGAAACCATCGGCAATTCCCACTCCGAGGAACCCAGTAGTCTCCTCGCCCTCAAGAGTCCGCTCGCCAATTGTGGTGACGAGCGTTTCGACCACGCCGTCGCGCTCGATGACGATCGGGACCGTCTGGCCGCCACGAACCTCGACGGTTGTGCGGAGATCAGTGAACGTGACGATGTCGGCACCATCGATTGACAAGATGATGTCTCCGGCCTCGAGGCCAGCTACCTCGGCACCGCTGTCCGGCGACGGCGCGTCAATCTTCCAATTGACAATTGAGGTGGGCTCGCCAATGAACCCGAAGTACACGAACAACAGGACGATCGCCATTGCGAAGTGCATCAGCGAACCGGCGGTGATGACTAGCACGCGCCGTGGGTAAGTGGCTTTTCGGTAAGTACGGCCTTCGTCGGCGGGGTCGACCTCGTCGAGGTTGTTCATGCCGATGATTTTGACGTAGGCGCCGGCCAAGATTGGTTTGAAACCAAACTCGGTCTCGCCCCTCTTGAATGAGAAGATTCGCGGACCGAACCCGATGAAGAACTCCGTGACCTTCATGCCCGTCAGCCGAGCTGTGACGAAGTGTCCGAGCTCGTGCATGAACACAAAGAACACGATCGCCAAAACGACCCCTAGAAGCGGAAGCGACCAAGCACCGAGCGCTCCTAACAACACAAGAGTCACTACAAGGCCGGTCCAGTCGGACTCGTTGTCAGCAGTCGCGTTGGTTTCGTCGTCGGTCGGACTCGGTTCGGGTTCGCCGAGTTCTCGCTCGTCGATCACAGTGCTCCTGAGGGTAAGGGACTTGGAGGGCTCAACGTTTAGTCAACCACGAGAATTGACGATCGAGGTCGCGACCTCGCGGGAACGTCGATCTACATCTACTACAACCTCGATTGAGGTTGCCTCTGTTCCATCGTGCTGTTCGAGGCAGTCCTCAAGGACTTCGGCAATACCAACCCAAGACAATTTCGAATCCAGGAAGGCCTGAACCACAACTTCGTTTGCCGCGTTGAGCCAAGCTGGGGCAGATCCGCCCATGCGTCCGGCTATGAATGCGAGCCCTAAGCAAGGAAAAGTTTCGGTATCGGGCGCTTCGAAGTCGAGTCGGCCGACATTGGCCCAGTCGATTCGCCCAAAAGCGGTAGCGATGCGGTCGGGATACGCCAGCGCATACCCGATCGGCAATCTCATGTCTGGCATCGATAGTTGCGCAATCGTGGTGCCATCGGAAAAGTCGACCATCGAATGCACAATCGATTGCGGGTGAACAACAACCTCGATGCTGTCGTAGCCCACGCCGAACAACTCATGGGCCTCGATAACCTCGAGGCCCTTGTTCATGAGCGTCGATGAATCGACAGTGATCTTTGGTCCCATCGACCAGGTCGGATGTTTCAGTGCCTCTTGCAGCGAGACCGACTCAAGGTCGGCCTTGATACGGCCCCGAAAGGGACCGCCCGATGCTGTAAGAACCAGCCGGTCGACACGCTCGGTGCGGCCGTTGGCATCGGTCTCACCCGAGCGTAGGCACTGATGAATCGCACAATGCTCGCTATCGACCGGAATGAGTTCGGCACCTGGAATGCTACGGAGCGGCTGCACCACCGGCCCGGCTGCTATGAGAGATTCCTTGTTGGCGAGCGCTAATCGCTTGCCCGCCTTAAGTGTTGCCACCGTGACCGGAAGCCCTGCGAAACCAACCACTGCATTTACCGTGACGTCGGCCCGCTCGGGCAGTTCGGCCAAGGCCGACTCGCCAGCCAAGACCTCGATGCCATCGGGCACTCGCGCCACAACCTCAGCGCGCAACGACGGATCGATTATGGCGACAGTATCGGGCCGAAACTCATTGGCCTGAGCTACAAGCATGTCGACGGACCGCCAGGCGGCCAACGAAACAACTCGATACCGATCGCGCTCGGCCCGCACTACCTCGAGAGTCTGAGTTCCGATCGAACCCGTGCTGCCGAGCAGAGCAATCGAAGTATCGCCCGTCGGAGCCATTACCTGACGCTAGCGAACGTCAAGCGATGAGGTGCAGGTCCCGTGCAAGCACGAGGTAGTACACCGCCGGCAATACAAACAACAAGGCATCGAAACGATCGAACACGCCACCGTGGCCAGGAAGCGCAGTGCCCATGTCCTTGACCCCAAGATCGCGTTTGATGAGTGACTGGACTAAGTCGCCAAGTGGGGCCATAACAGCCACAACCACGCCCAACAGGAGCGCATCGACCTCGCTAGCGGCCCACGGGTACATTCCGGGCTGGACCCCTAGAGCGAAAGTAACCACGAGCACGGCGAAGATCATTCCGCCGATCAGGCCCTCCCACGTCTTGTTGGGGCTGATCGAAGGAGCGAGCCGACTTTGGCCAGTCCACCGGCCGATAAACAACCCGGCTGTGTCGTAGGTGGCGGTACCGATAATCGCGCCGAGCAGGATGCCGGAGCCATTTGGCAACAACAAGATGAGCGGAATATACGAGCCGAGCAAGCCAACCCAAAGAACACCGAGAAGTGTCACCGACAGGTTTGCCGTCGGTCGATCGGAGTCGACGCCAAACAAGTACCACAACAAACCGCCAACAACGGTGAGCATCAGAACCACCGGTATTGCTGACGGCCCGCCGTAGTAGGCAGCCAGGGACATGGCGCCGGTGGCGACGAGGCCGAGAAGGGTTGCTGGTCGGTAGCCAACCTTCCTGACCGACACAAAGAACTCACTAGCAGCCACGATCAAAAGCGGCACCACCAGAATCATGGCCCACCCGGGCCCCCGGTCGACTAGGAACAGAAACGTAACGGCCAAACCAACCGCGGTTGCGATTGCGAGCGGGAGGTTTCGGCTGCCCGAGGGCGGAACCGGAGCGTCGGCGCCGCCATCTCGACTAGCCCGATGGTCGTCGTCGTCGAGGTGAAGAACAGTTCGTTCAGCGGCGCTGTCGGCATCGCGGGTGTCGTCCCACTCCTGGGCGCCTTCGCGCCACAGTGGCGCCTGATCATCGAGCGCCGACCAGGCTCCTAGGTCGGCGTCGCCTGCCTCTGACGTCGCCGCTTCTGGCTCGGCACCTTGGCTCAACTCCGCGGACTCGCCGGCAACGGGTACAGGCGTCGACTTCGATGGTGCCGAACCAATCGGTCGAACCAAAGCCACGCCGGATCGCTCAGGGGCGGCTGGAGTAGTTGCAGGGCCAGACGATGGGTGAACCCTGTCGTCCGACGCCGCCAACGGGCCATCAACTGCGGACGCGGCCGAAGTGCCATCGGTGGTCGGCTCTTCGTCGGCGCTGGAATCATCAGTCCAGTCATCACCGCTGAGAAGTTCGTCAAGGTCGTCGTCGAACTCAGTCACGTTTGGTGCCTCTGCAATCATCTTGTCGATGGCCGCCGTCTCGACGGGCCCAGTGCTAAGCACCGGGTCATTATCGGTGGGCACCGATGGTAAGTCACTACGGGTTGAATCGAAGTCCTGAAGAGTGCCTGCCCATCTTGGCGACGGCAACTCGTCGCCTTCCACAGCACCGCCCAGTGGATCGATCAGTGGAACGACCGATTCGATTGGCCCGGTGGGAGCAAGGTCGTCGATACCATCGGCGAGAGATCCGCCGAGGTCGATTCCCGAGCTTGGCCTGGGCGCCTCGGTCTCGTCTGCCGCCATGTTCGGGTCATCAGGAAGCTGCGGGAACAGCCGGGATCCACCACCGCCGCCTGAGTCAGACGATGCTGAGGTCTCGTCGTCCTCGTCAGACGACGAGGCGATGATCGGCATTTCACCAGTGGGTGGGTCGGACCAATGGGGCATCGAGGAGTCGTTGTCGAACGAGAGCAGTGGGGCCTGCCCTTGGTCGTCGTCATTCTCTTCGGGGATCTCGTCCAGCCGGTCGATGTCGTGATCGTCCACTGGGCCTCCTGTTAGCAGTTCGGATTCGCCCTTCGAGTGTGCCACGGACCACAATCCAGGACGCGGCACAACGAAGGTTCTACGCAATATCAGCTCAGACTTCGAGCAGTTCGGCTTCCTTGGCTTTGAACGCGACGTCGATCGCGTCGACCGTTTTTGCCGTCGATGCGTCGAGCTGTTTTTCGTAACGCACCAGCTCGTCTTCTGACAAGTCGCCGTCCTTCTTCATAACGTCGAGGTCCTGGCGCGCACTACGCCTGAGGTTTCGGACGGCAATTCGTCCGTCCTCGGCCATGTTCTTTACAACCCTGACCAGTTCTTTGCGCCTCTCGGCGGTCAGAGGCGGAAACACGAGCCGAAGTTTGTCTCCGTCGTTCCCAGGGTTGATACCAAGGTCGGACATCTGCAGGGCCTTGTCGATGGCGCCTAGGGCCGATTTGTCGTACGGCTGAATCAGCAGAACCCGGGCTTCTGGAACCGCGAAACCGGCCAGTTGCTGTAGCGGAACGTCGGTGCCGTAGTAATCGACTCGCAGCTTCTCGACTAATGCAGGCGTGGCCCGGCCAGTTCGCACGGTCGCGAATTGCCCCTGAGCATGCTCGACGGCGGCACGCATGCGCTCGGCCGCATCCTTGGCAATCTCGTTGGCAAATTCGCTCACCTGACCAGCGTACCCACTTGTTCGCCGCTGACCACGGCTCGGAGATTGCCAGGCGTCATCACGTCGAACACAACGATCGGCGTGTTGTTGTCCTTACACAGAGCTATTGCTGCACTGTCCATCACGCCCAGCTCGCTGGACAACACCTCAAGGAAACTCACCTCGTCATAACGGGTGGCGTCGGGATTCGTGCGGGGGTCGGCGCTGTAGACGCCGTCGATTCCCGAATGAGTTCCCTTCAGAATTACATCGGCTTCGACCTCGGCGGCGCGCAGGGCGGCTGCGGTGTCGGTGGTGAAGAACGGGTTTCCTGTGCCAGCACCAAAGATGACGATTCGTCCCTTATCGAGGTGCCGAATGGCTCGCCGACGGATGTAGGGCTCGGCGATCTGGGCCATATCGATAGCGGTCATAACACGCGTAGGTTGTCCGTGGCGTTCAAGTGCATCTTGGAACGCGAGGGCATTTATAACTGTTCCAAGCATGCCCATGTAGTCGGACTGGGCTCTATCCATACCGTCAGAGGCGCCCGAAAGCCCGCGCCAGATATTGCCGCCACCAATGACAAGTGCCAAATCGATGGCGAACTCGTTCTTAACGGCAACAATCTCCGCCGCCAGCCGATCGATGACCTCGTTGTCGATACTGTCTTGTTCGGCCCCAAGGGCTTCCCCAGACAACTTCAGCAGAACACGTTTCCAGCTGGAACCAGTGCTAGCCAACATCGACTTCAGCTACCAATCTCGATTTGGCAAAACTCGACAATGTCAGCATCGCCAAGCAACGACTGGATCGTTTGTTTGTCGTCCTTGACCCACTTCTGCTCGAGCAACGTGTGCTCCTTGAACCAACCGTTCATCCGACCGTCGACAATCTTCTCGAGAGCCTGTTCGGGTTTGCCCTCGTTACGTGACAAGGTCAAGAGCGTGTCACGTTCTGCCTCGATGAGGTCGGTAGGAACTTCGTCGCGTCGTATGTACCTGGGTCGAGTAAACGCCGCGTGCATCGCGACGTCGCGGGCCTGCTCGGCACTTCCGCCGCCGAGTCTGATCAGTACCGCATTAACACCGCGACCGTTCTGAAGATGCACGTAAGCCCCGATGCCGTCGTCGTCGCCGCCATCGAAACGCACAACGCGCCCCAGTTCGATGTTCTCCTTGAGCATGATCTGCATGTCCTCAAGGTCAGATGCCTTGGCTGATACCGCGCCCACCCCATCGGCCGCGACCAGAGCGACAAGCTCCTCACCCAACGCGATGAACCGATCGGACTTGGCCACAAAGTCGGTTTCGCACTTGAGTTCAACTGCGGCAGCCACGCCGCCGTCGACCAGCACCGCGACAAGGCCTTCAGAGTTCTCGCGGTCGGAGCGCGACTGGGCCTTCACCAGCCCACGCTCGCGGAGCCACTTGGCGGCCTCGTCGAAATCGCCGCCGTTCTCAACAAGCGCCTTCTTGGCGTCCATCATTCCGGCGCCGCTCGTCTGGCGAAGTCGTTGTACGTCCTTGGCGCTGAAGTCAGCCATGGGTACCTGTCCTTGGTTCGTGTCGACCCGCGATGGGATCAAGAGTCCTATTGAATGTTCGTGATTGTCGTAGACGACTTAGCTCTCAGCCGTCTCGGTGTCTTCTGAATCGGCAGGAGCGTCGGCCGCCTCTGGCTCCGCGGTCTCACTAGCTACGGCCGCCTCTGCCTCCGCGGTCTCACTAGCTTCAGCCGCGGCTAGTTCGCCAGCCACGCGAGCCTCGCGTTCGGCTGCGGCGGTGGCGGCGGCGTTGGATGCCTCAGACTGTTCCAAGGCAATACGGGCCTCAACTTCAGGAGTGCGATCGGCGGCCGGCACAACAACACCACGCTTAGAGGCAATGTAACGGCCCTCGCGCACGGCATCGGAGACCACACGGCACAACAATTCAGTCGAGCGGATAGCGTCGTCGTTGCCTGGAATCGGAAAATCAATAACGTCGGGATCGCAGTTGGAATCGACTACGGCGATGACCGGAATCTTTAGCCGGTTGGCCTCAGCCACGGCAATGTGTTCCTTGACGGTGTCGAGAATGAACACCGCGTCGGGGAGCTTTTCCATGTTCCTGATGCCGCCAAGGTTGCGCTGGAGCTTTTCGAGCTCGCGGTTCAACATGAGCGCTTCCTTCTTGGGCATGTTGTCGAAGTCGCCAGCGGCGCGCATGCGTTCGTACTCGCGCATCTTCTCAACACGTTTGGAGATTGTCTTGAAGTTAGTGAGCATGCCACCAAGCCACCGCTCGTTCACGTAAGGCATTCCCGAGATACCGGCATGGGTGCGGATGGGATCTTGGGCTTGTTTCTTAGTGCCAATGAACATGATCGACCCTCCTTTTGCGGAGAGGTCTCGGATGAACTCATAGGCGGTTGCTGTACGGGTCATCGTCTGCTGAAGGTCGATGATGTAGATACCGTTACGTTCGCCCCAGAGGAAACGCCGCATCTTCGGGTTCCAGCGGCGGGTCTGGTGACCGAAGTGAACTCCGGCTTCGAGTAGCTGTCGCATCGAAACAACTGCTGCCATGACTGTCTCCTCTCCGACGGTTTAGACAAGCGGCAGGGCAAGGCGCCGTAGCGACCGTCGGACAGCCCTGACGGTAAATGCTTCTGGTTAGGTAAGGGGCTCGGTTTCAGCGTTAGAGCCGAATCGCGGGCACACCTCTATGGCGACGCTATTGTCGCCAGCGGGACAGTGTAGCCGTTGACTCGCGAAGGCCAATAGGGCGGGCAGGATTTTTGTCGACGCTAAGGATGCAGACGAAGCAGCCCCTCGGGCAACGGCTCGCGTTTGTTGGGTTTGTGAGATTCGACTTGGAGTCGCTGCTGCGAATGGGAATGGCGCTGCCGGATATGGCACGAGATGCGCCAGACCTGCTCCACTTCGGCCGAAGAGAACGGCTGGATCGACGTACGCGCTGGCAATACGAGCACTAACAAACACCCAGTCGATGGTGGTGCCGATGTGATCTCCTCCAGCCACCGTCGCGCCTCGCCGAACGTCGATAGTGCGAAGTGGGCCATAGCTGGTTCGTACTCCGTCTGGGTGCACAATCGTCACGTACAAACGCCCTGCGACCGACGACGCGAAGCTCACCATGCCCGCCGAGGCCGCCACGACCGAGGACCCGGGCTGAGTTGCGAACTCTATGCCTCGGTTTCCGGGACCGTAGGGGTTTGCCGGGGCGCGGAACGGGTCGGTAATCGGTGCCCGGATTGGCCATTGGTACGGCCAGCTCGCATGGCCTGCGGCCGGTGCGGCAGCGGCTGTCGCCACCGACCCGACGAGAATGCACCCGGCGAGCAATACTTGTGCGAACCGTACTTGTGCGAGCGTGAGCAGCGAACGATTCAGGCTTGTTGTCAACATGTCCCTCTCCCGATGCAACTGCGGTGCCGTTGAGGGGCATCGCGATTGTTCTAGGGGAGGTGGAGTTGTGTGTCGCTAGGAGCCTACGGCGATGCGAGGCCGCTACAACGGACGGGTGGCTGCCTCCCGGTCGACGGCGGCCATTCTTGTCCGCATGTGGACAACGGCTTTGGTGTGAATCTGACAGACACGGCTTTCGGTGACGTTCAGCACCGAACCTATGTCGGCGAGCGTCATGCCTTCGTAGTAGTAGAGAGCGAGAACGAGCTTCTCTCGTTCGGGAAGGGCATTGATCTCTCTGGCCATCACGAATCGCTGCTCGTCGACGGCATAGGAGTCTTCTGGTTCGTCAGTACCGTCGGACAACAACTCGCCAAGCGTTGAACCTTCGCCTTCTTCGGCGCCCAATGGATCCTGGAGAGCGAGAATGCCGGCGGCAGCGACCTGGCGGAGCATCCGATGAATTGTTCGGTCGTCGACACCGAGCTCTGCGGCGAGTTCTGCTTCGCTTGGGGGGCGATGGTGGCGGGCGAGGAATCGTTGCTGGGCCCGGTCGATCTGGCGGGCTTTGGTTCTGACCGACCTTGGAACCCAGTCATAGCTTCGGAGTTCGTCGAGGATGGCACCACGAATTCGGGCCATTGCGTAAGTCTCGAACTTGAAGCCTCGCTCTGGTTCGAACTTCGAAATCGCGTCGATGAGGCCGAATACGCCGTTCGACACGAGCTCGGGTTGTTCGACGCTGCCCGGAAGCCCGGCTGCAACACGGCTGGCAACGAACTTAACGAGCGGTGCGTAGTGGACTATCAACCGGTCTCTGGCATCAGCATCGCCGTACTCGCGATATTGATCCCATATCTCGCCAATGTCGTTGAATTCGGTCATGTTGCCTCGCGTCAGGCCCTTGGGTGGCTGTTCTGGTACACCTCCCTCAATCGTTCACGACTGACGTGGGTGTAAATCTGTGTAGTTTCAAGATCGGAATGTCCGAGTAGTTCTTGAACGGTTCTTAGATCTGCTCCTCCATCGAGCAGATGAGTCGCGAACGTATGACGCAACGCATGGGGCGATGTGGGGGCCAACGAACGTCGATCTAGGACCCGACGTACGTCGCGAGGAGTCAGTGGCCGTCCACGGTTATTGACGAACAGGGCGTCGGTCGCATGAGCCGACACGAGTCCTTTGATGAATTCCGACCGGGCCCTGTGGATCCAGATCGTTAGAAGCTCCACCGAAGGCTCCGATAGCGGCAACCGACGGTATTTACTGCCCTTGCCAAGCACATCAACGACCCGAGCGGCCACATCAACGCCCGAGATCTTGAGGCCGCACACTTCGCCGACACGAAGGCCGCTGCCATACAGGAGCTCGAACAGTGTCGCGTCACGGACCTCGGAGGGCTCCGCTGCCGAATGTGAGGCCCAAGCATCGAGTTGCGATGGATCGGCCAGCAACTGGTCGAGTTCGTCGTCGCGGAGCACTCTCGGTAGGCGAGACGGCCCCTTGGGTGTGACAAGACCCAATGTTGGGTCGCAGGCTCTGCGGCCGGTTCGATGTAACCAACCAAAGTAGCGACGTAACGACGAAGCCCGCCTGGCAATAGTGCTTGCCGCAAGCCCTGTGGTGGAGCACCACGCCACATAACGACGCAAAGAGCGGCGATCCACAGAGTCTGGAGATGCCACGTTGGCGCGGCCGCTCCAGTCAAGAAACGACGAAAGGTCGCGCCGGTAGGCCGAGATTGTGGTTTCGGCCACCGCTGTGAGGCTCGTGAGGAAAGTTTCGACTTCCCAAACATCATCGCGATTCACCTCCAGCGAAGGTACCGACTTCGGCCCGGTGCGTCATCTAATTGCTTCAACCCAGCCGCTCACATCGCGCACCACGCCCGCGTCGACTAACTCGTTGACCGCAAAAACAACAGAACCCACGTCGAGTCCGCAACGAAGGCTGAGCTCGCTTGTCGAAGCTGCATTTGGGCCGAGGGCGTCAACAATCTTCTGGGCGGCAGGGCTGACTGCAACCCGCTTGGAAGCCAATGTGGCTCTCGCTGCCCGTGACACCGCCGACTCGTCGACTAACCCAAGCGCCACCAGCACGTCGTCGATACCGGTGCACGGCGCGCACCCTTGTATGAGGAGCCGGTTCGTACCCACAGATGGTGAGCTGTCGATGGGGCCGGGAACGACTAAAACCGGAACGTCGCGGTCGATGGCTGCATCGACAGTGTGGAGAGACCCGCCCTTTACGTGAGACTCGACCACGACCACGACGTCTGCCAGCGCAACTACCAGCCGGTTTCGGGCCGGAAAACGCCATCTCGCCGGCTTGACACCCGGAGCGCACTCGCTCCACAGTCGGCCAACGGTTCCGATATCGCGCCAAAGTCGGTGATTTGCCTTTGGGTAGATGACGTCGAGACCAGACCCGACCACGCCTATTACTGGTCCGGCTTGGTCGAGGGCCGCTCGCTGGGCCTCGGCATCGATGCCGAGAGCGAGACCCGACACAACACCGATGCCGCGCGCCCCAAGATCGCTTGCAAGTTGTCTCGCGACGCGGCGACCATATTGAGTGCAGCGCCGAGTGCCAACAATGGCCACTGAGGGCGTGACCGGCCCAAGGGGGCCTCGTCCAAACAGCAGCCGCGGCGGTTCGGGATCGTTGCGGAGCTGTTCTGGCCATGAGTCGCTGGATTGGTCGACGACTTCCATCCCAGATTTCACGACATGAGCCCGCAGCTGGTCGAGGTCTAGAGCACGCGCGTGGCGGGACCATCGAGCTGCCAAGTCGGGATCGACACCAATTCGAGTGCTGTCGACCTTGCCACTCGCCAGGAGGGCCCAGGCCAACATCGCTGAACCGTCGGCGGTGTCGGCAAGGAGACGGTCGAGCCGGCGAGGCCCCAGATCGGCAAGAGAGGCCAACGCCACATGATGCAACTGCTCGTCGTTGGGCGCAGAGTGCTTCATTGGCCGACCTCGGCCAAGAGCCGTTCGGGTTCGGTGCGCAAGGCCATAGCTGTACCCATCATGTGAGGACCGATAGGCGCATCGATGGCAGCATCACTGTCTTGAAGGTCGGCGATGGTAATCGCCACGCGCCGCAGCCGGTGAGCGCCCCGAGGCGAGATCGACCCGCGATCGAGTGCAGCGCGAAGCAGCTCGGTGGCATCGGAGTCGAGAGGGCCAAATTCGTCGAGGTCGGGGGCGCGAAGCTCGGCGTTGGTCGAGACCCCGCGCTCTAACGCCCGTTGACGAGCCTTGGCGACTCGAAGCGCGACGTCGGCTGATGACTCTGACCGATCTTGACTGAGCACCACATCGGCGGGCGGGCGGTCGACCATGACCCGCAGATCGAATCGGTCGAGTAGCGGACCTGACAATCGGCGCCCGTACCTAGCCTTTTCGAAACCCGAACAACGACATGCCCCTGGTTTGCCTGCCTCGCCACACGGACATGGGTTCATGGCTGCCACGAGTAAGAATCGGGCTGGAAAGTTCTCGGTTGCGGCCGCTCGAACAACACTGATGGAGCCGTCTTCGAGGGGCTGGCGCAGCATCTCGAGCACATGGGGAGAAAACTCGCCAAGCTCGTCCAAGAAGAGGACACCTCGATGCGAGAGGCTTACTGCGCCAGGCCGGATGCGGGTCGACCCGCCCCCAACGAGCCCCACGGCCGAGATCGAATGATGCGGCTCGCGTAATGGCGGACGACGAACCAACCCGCCGCTTGGCAGGTGAAGCCCGGCCGCCGAGTGGATCATGGACACATCAAGCGCTTCGGAGTCGATCAGGGCAGGAAGAAGACCAACAAGGCGCCTGGCCAGCATGGTCTTGCCTGCCCCAGGCGGGCCTAGGAGCAGTAGGTGATGGCCCCCAGCCGCGGCGACCTCAACTGCAAGACGGCCTAGTGGCTGGCCAAGCACCTCGGCCAGATCTGGCCCCCTGGTTGGAAGCTGGACCGGATCGCGGTCTGGAATCGGGCTCCATGGCTGTCTGTTGGTGAGCATGGCGATGAGCTCGGTGAGGTGGCCAACTGGGCGAGGCTGACAGCCCGGAACGGCCAAGGCGGTAGCCGCAGCGTCGATTGGAACGACAACCGAATCGTGATCCACGCTCGCGACCAGGGGCAACAGGCCGGGCACAGGCCGAATCGCACCGTCGAGGCCTAGCTCGCCTAGGTAGGATCGGCCCTCGGTGCTAGATGGCGGGATCTGGCCTGAGGCCTCGGCCAACGCGACAGCAATTGCGACGTCGAGCACAGCTCCGCTTTTGCGGACGCCAGAGGGAGCCAAGTTGACCGTGATCCGTTTGTCTGGCCACTTGAGGTCACTCGACAGCAACGCGGCGCGCACACGGTCGCGCGATTCTCGACATGCCGCATCGGGGAGGCCCACAACGGTAAATCCTGGTAATCCATGCGAAACATGCACCTCAACGGTGACGGGGATGCCCCGAACGCCAACAACAACAGCAGATGAAACAACAGCGAGCACTACGGCACCCCCGATAGGACGGCCTAAGCCGAGTGGTAGAGGGTGCGAGCTGCCGGCTCACACGACGGGTCGTGGTGACGGAGATCAACCTAGTTGGACGGTGGGACAACCACTTCGTGCTGGTTCTCGACTGTGCTGTGGGCGCGTTCGACTCGAGTGCTGAGTTTGCTAGCGTGCATGCGTGAGCGGTGTTCGAGGTATCGCGTTCGACATCGACCAGACACTGTGGGATTTCCACTCAGTGCGACGGACGGCACTCGATGGGGTTCTAGCCGCGCTTCTTAGCCGGGCAACAGTCGACGGGCCTGAAGATCGCCACATCGACGACCTTCAGGCCCGCTATGACCGACTAGAACGCGCTCGACCGACCTCGGCGCTCTCGACGATCCGGCGAGAGTCTCTTCACCAAGCCGCAGCTGTCGCCGCCCCGGGCGACAAGGCTCTCGGCGACGAGTTGGGCGACCTGTACTTTTCGATTCGTCATCAACCTGGCAAAGCCTTCGACGACGCCAGACCGGCACTTGAACAATTGTCGGCGCTTGGCCTGAAACTTGCCGTCGTGTCAAACGGCAACACCGACCTCGAAGCTCTTCAACTCAGTGACCTATTTGCCACCATCGTGCTAGCGCCAGACGTCGGCACCGCCAAACCTGAGCCACAAATCTACTCCCTAGTCGAACAACAACTCGACCTTGCGCCAACAGCCTTGGTGTGTGTGGGCGATGACCTGGAAAACGACGTTTGTGCGCCCCAGCGCAAAGGGTGGCGAGGCGTCTGGAACCGGCGAGACCCAAGCCAAACCGCCGAGGGCTGCACGCCAGACGCAACAGTGGCGTTATTGACCGAGCTCCCAGCCATTCTCGAAAAGTGGCTCTAGGCCAAGACCGGAGCTGCGTAGTTGATGCTTCTAGCTACATGAGATGTGGGTAGAAGCATCAACTACGAATGAGACTGGAGTGCCGCGCTTGGCGACCACCGATGTCTCGGGCAGACTGGGCCCATGGGCTACAACGCCAACAGGCCATTCAGCGCTAGACCAACTGACTATGTCGTGATGAGCTTAGCTGCGATCATCTCGATCGCCCTCGTTGTTTGGGCCTTCCTCGGTTAGTCGGAGTAGCGAAGTTGAGGCTGAGCCGACGCCTAGAACGCACCTTCGAGTACACGCACACCGGTTGGGGAGACCCAGGCCACATCGAAACGTACGTCGGGCCAATGCCGATCCGACGCTGATAGGAACTGGGCACCGACCGCCCGGACCTTACGACGCTTGCGCCAATCGACGGCATCGAAGCCGGTGCCATAGCGCACCGACGAACGCGTCTTGACCTCGCAGATAACAACGACATCGCCCCGTTCGACCACCAAGTCGATCTCCCCAGATTTCACCCGCCAGTTACGGGCAACCAACCGATACCCGTGGGCCTCGTAACGGGCCAACGCGCGATCCTCGCCCTCGCGTCCGAGACGCTGGCGGGCCGACGTCACGGAGCTTCGAGTTCGGTCTCCGGCAGGCGCTCAATATTGACATCGCGAAAGGTAACGATCGTTACCGAGGGCACGAACCGGTTTGGCCGGTACATATCCCAGACCCAAGCATCGGTGAGTTCGACCTCGATAGCCGGCTGGCCACCAAGATCGACAACTCGACGCTCGACATCGTTAGCGAGATAGAAACGTCGCTCGGTCTCGACCACGTAGGCGAATACACGACACAGGTCGCGGTACTCGCGCAGCAGCGACATCTCAAGGTCGGCTTCGTAGTCTTCGAGGTCGTCCGACGGCATCAATTGCTCCCTTGCCGGGCGTTTACAGAACACCGAACCCTCGGTGTTGAGGGTTTACCAGTCGCGCTTTTCTTTGACGCGGGCGGCCTTGCCGACGCGGTCTCGCAAGTAGTAGAGCTTCGCCCGACGAACATCGCCACGGGTCACTCGTTCGATCTTTTCGATGTTGGGCGAGTGATCGGGAAACGAACGCTCGACACCAACGCCGAAGCTGAGCTTACGAACGGTGAATGAGGCGCTGACGCCTTGACCGCGGCGGGCGATGCAGACGCCCTCGAACAACTGCACACGTTGGCGATTGCCCTCGGTGACCTTTACATGAACCCGGACAGTGTCGCCCGGCGAGAATTCGGGGATGTCGTCGCGAAGTGAAACGGCATCGATTAGGTCGGTCTTTTGCATGACAGGATCCTGAAAGCGGGGCTCGAAACGGCCCATCGAAGTGTGAGTCGCCCATGGACATGGCCAGAAGTCTGGTCTAGGTGGGGCGACGAGACAGTGTAGCGGGACCGAAACCCGCGACCAAGGTCAGGTAGCTGGTTCCTTCAGAAACCGAACTCGTCGAGTAGGCGTCGGTCGTCTTCGGATAGACCACCTCGTTGGTCGATCAGGTCTGGGCGACCCTGCCGCGTTCGGTTCAAAGCTGCGGCCCGACGCCAGCGGTCGACCTGTGCGTGGTCTCCGCTACGCAGCACTTCGGGAACTGGCCAGTCCCTGAACTCGGCTGGCCTGGTGTATTGGGGATACTCCAGCAGGCCATCGGCAAACGACTCATCTTGGGGCGATGCCGAGTTTCCGAGCACCCCTGGAACCAATCGTCCGACAGCTTCAACAATGACCATCGCTGCGACCTCGCCACCGGCCAGCACAACATCGCCGATAGAAACCTCGCCGTCGGCCAAATGATCGACCACTCGTTGATCGACGCCCTCGTAGCGGCCGCAAAGCAGCGAAAACCCGCCAGAACCAGCTAACTCCGCAGCCATGGCCTGGTCGAATCGTCGGCCGCCGGGACTAAGCACGAGCAAAGGCCTAGGTGGGTCGACTTGCTCCACGGCGCTGAACAACGGTACGGGCATCATCACCATGCCCGCTCCCCCGCCGTAGGGCTGATCGTCGACACTGCGGTGGTTGTCCGTAGTTGCCATGCGTAGGTCGTGAACTGAAAGCTCAAGCGCTCCCGCCGCCTGACCCCGTCCAAGAACCGACGTCTCGAAGAAAGTTTGCACCAGTGCGGGAAAGATCGTAAAAACATCGATCCGAAGCGGCGAAGCCCCGGTCATAGATCCCAGAGCCCGTCCGGCACTGAAACCGTGATGCGATCGGCTTCGGTCGAGGTAACGAAGTCGAGCGGCACAAGGTGGCCGGTGTCGAGTTCGAGCAACTCCGACGCCGGGTTGTCGTGAACTTCGACAACTCGCCCCCTCTCGATTCCACTGTCATCGACCACGACAGAGCCAAATAGTTGGTGGATCCACATGGCGCCAGGGTCATCAACGGGTTCGGCATACAGGGTCGGACGACCAAGAGCATCGGCAGCTTCACGCGAGGCCACACCCTCAAAGCGAACCAGCCAGCGGTCCTGGTGGCGCCGAGACGACCCAACCACCAGGGTGCGTCCGTGCGCTTCGGCATCGGTGTTGAACGTCGAACCCTCAGCGAGACGCCCGTCGACATTCGACGTGAGGTGCACCACAACGTCGCCACGAAGTCCGTGGACGCGATTGATCCGCCCCACTTCGAGAAGTAGAGGCGGACCAGAATCGGGATTTGATCTGTTGGTCATCGGTGCGATTACAGTCGCGACTGGTGACGGCTAGTTCTCGAAGTCGACCTCGACGGCGAGGTCGTCTTGAACAGCGGCGGCGCGCACCAGCGCGCGAATGCCATGAGCGACGCGGCCACGTTTGCCTATGACTCGTCCCATGTCGCCTTGAGCGACCCGGGCAACCATCGACAACTTGGTGTCGCTTTCTTCGATTTCGATTTCGACGGAGTCGCGGTCTTCGACGATTTGGGTGATCAGGTAGACCAGGACCTCTTCGGCCTTGCTGATCTCTTCGTCTTCAAGTTCTACGTCGCTCATGCTGATGCCTCTGCGGTCTCGCTCGTGTCGGCGGCTGCCGGCTCGGCTTCTTCGGGTTCGGCTGATGGCTCGGTGCCGTTCTGGAAGTGGTCCCAGGTGCCGGTCAACTTGAGAAGTTTCTCGACGGTTTCCGATGGCTTGGCGCCGTTGCGCAGCCACTTGAGTGCCAAATTGTCGTCGATACGAATACCCGATGGTTCGAGGCGTGGCTGGTATGTGCCAACAATCTCGAGGAATCGGCCATCACGTGGCGAACGGCTATCGGCTGCGACGATGCGATACGTCGGCTGCTTCTTCTTGCCCATTCGCATCAGGCGAAGTCGAACTGCCATTTTGCTCCTTGCAGATTTTGAGAATAATTAGATGAGAGATGACACGCTCAGATATGCGCGTGTCGCTTAGGTCGCGGACCACAGATCCGTTGCACCGACGTGCTGTTGCCGCGGTTAGACCGAAGAACGATCTTAGCGGCCTGGAAGGCCGAAGGGCACCTCTGCGTCGTCTAAACCGGCCTGCTTGAGCAGATCCTCTGTGATCTCGGGTAACTGAAGCGCGGGCGAGGACGCTACTAAGGCCCTCTGCTTCTTCGATTGAGTGACTCGACCGCCTTTGGCTTTCTTACGGTTCTTCTTGTTCTTCTTTGCCTTCTTCTTGGTGAATGAGGCGCCCATCACGCCTTTCATCATCTTTTGCATCTCACCGAACTGTTTGATCAGCGCCGATACCTGGGAAGGTGAAGTTCCGCTGCCCTTAGCAATACGCGCCCTGCGAGAGCCGTCGATGATCTCTGGATGAGTACGTTCCTGGGTGGTCATCGAGTACACAATCGCCTCGACCCTTGCCATCTCGCCATCGTCGATGTTGGCGTTCTTTAGTTCCTTGGGAACACCGGGAAGCATCCCGACAATCGAGTTGAGATTTCCCATCTTCTTTACCGCGGCTAGCTGTTCGAGAAAGTCGTCGAACGTGAAGGTGCCGTCCATCATTCGACGGGCGGCTTCTTCTGCCTGTTCCTCTTCGAATACCTCTTCGGCTTTTTCGATGAGCGTCAGAACGTCGCCCATGCCCAGAATGCGATTGGCCATGCGTTCTGGGTGGAACTGATCGAACTCGTCGAGGTTCTCGCCAGTTGATGCGAAGGCAATGGGTCGGCCTACGACCTCTTTAACTGACAGCGCCGCGCCACCTCTGGCATCGCCATCGAGTTTGGTCAAGATAACACCGTCGAGCTCGAGGGTGGCATGGAACGCTTCAGCGGTATTAACCGCGTCCTGGCCTGTCATGGCGTCGATGACTAGGAAGGTGTAGTGCGGCTGAAGGGTGTCAGATATCTGGCCAATTTCGGCCATCAGGGCTTCGTCGATGGAGAGTCGACCTGCGGTATCGCAGATGACCACGTCGCGACCAGTCCGTTTGGCTTCTTCGAGACCAAGCCGAGCTGTGGTTACTGGGTCGCTCGGATCGGAAAACACCGGCACGTCGATACGAGCACCAAGTGTCTGGAGTTGCTCGACGGCAGCCGGACGTTGAAGATCGGCACCAATCAGCAGTGGGTGACGGCCCTGCTTTTTGAACCAGGCAGCGAGTTTGGCCGAGTTGGTGGTCTTGCCAGAGCCCTGAAGCCCAGCCATCAGAACAACAGTTGGAGGTTTCGGCGCGAAAGTGATCGCAAGTGTCTCGCCACCGAGGATGGCGGTGAGTTCTTCGTTGACGATCTTTACGACCATCTGGCCCGGGGTGAGGCTCGCGGCCACCTCTTGGCCGACGGTGCGGGCTCGAACCCTGGCCACGAAGTCTTTGACGACCCCGAAGTTGACGTCGGCCTCAAGCAGCGCGAGTCGGATCTCGCGCATCGCATCGTCGACATCGGAGTCGCTAAGTCGACCCTTGCCTCGAAGCCGGCCAAGTATTACGTCGAATCGATCTGAAAGTGAGTCGAACATCAGGACTCCAAGCCTACGAGGGCGTCGACAAACTGTTCAGGGTTGAAGTCGACCAGATCGAGAGCACCTTCGCCCAAACCCACCAGTTTCACGGGGATCCCAAGGTCGTTTTCGATGGCAAACACAATGCCGCCCTTGGCCGATCCGTCGAGTTTCGTGAGCACGACTCCGGTGACATCGACAGCCTCGGTGAACTGCTTTGCTTGGGTTAGGCCGTTCTGCCCTGTCGTGGCATCAATGACCAGCAGCGTCTCGGTAACGACGCCCGGCTCCCGGTCGGCTACCCGCCTGACCTTGCGAAGTTCGTCCATCAGGCTGACCTTGGTGTGGAGCCGACCGGCGGTATCGGCAAGAACAACATCGATATCGCGGGACCACGCGGCTTGGACACCATCGAAGATCACCGAGCTCGGATCGGCCCCCTCGGCTCCTCGAACAATTTCGGCCTCGCAACGTTGCGCCCAGACTCCCAGCTGTTCGGCCGCGGCCGCCCTGAAGGTGTCGCCAGCGGCCATCAGCACCGAAGAACCATCGGCGGTAAGCCGTTGTCCGATCTTGCCAATAGTGGTTGTTTTTCCGACCCCGTTGACACCAACGAAGAGCCATACGGTCTGACCCTCGTCGGCAGTGGTTAGCGATCGGTCACGCTCGAGACGTTCGACCATATCGGTCCTAAGCAGATCGACGAGGGCCCGCGAGTCCGAGATATTGTCCGATTTGGCCGCGGCCCTAACCGACTCGATGAGTTCGGTGGTAGTGCTAACACCGACATCGGCGCGGATGAGCGCTTCTTCGAGCTCGTCGAACGTTTCGGCGTCGACGCCTCTGGACAGCACTGATCCGAAGTAGCCAGCAACTGTTGCTCGGGCCTTGGCCAGCCGCTCAACGAATGACGGCGCGACCTCGGGCGGTTCGACTACCTCGACCGGCTCGACATCGGCCAGTACGGGGTCGGCCAGTGCGCCGTCGTCGCGAAGGTCCGCAGGTCGAGTATCGACCAGGACTGGCTTGGCCCGTTCTTCTACCTGTTGAACAGCACCGGCGCGGCGGGTGTAGGCGCGATGGGCAAACGGCAAAAGCGCCAGCAGCACCAAGACGATGCCGACAATGATGATCAATACGGTTGTCATGCGACCTTTTCACTAACCACTTTGGAGGAACCTCCGGGAGGCATCGTCACGCCATACAAACAATCGGCGGCTTCCATGGTGCGCTTCTGGTGCGACACGATCACTAGCTGGGCCTCCTTACGGAACTCGGCGACTAGATCGAGGAATCGGTGCAGGTTGATGTCGTCGAGGGCGGCCTCAACTTCGTCCATCACATAGAACGGCGAAGGTCGGCTGCGGAATATGGCAAACAGAAACGCCAAGGCGGTCAGCGATCGCTCTCCGCCAGACAGCAGCGAGAGCTTTCTGATGTTCTTACCAGAGGGCATCGCTTCGATCTCGATCCCGGTGTTGAGAAGGTCGTCGGGATCGGTGAGCTTGAGCGAGCCGCGACCACCGGGAAACAGGGTTGTGAACAGCATCTCGAAGTTGGTGCTCACGTCGGCGACGGCTGCGGCGAACACCTGCACGATCTCCTGGTCGATGGCTCGAATCACCTTCGCTAGATCGCGACGGCCCGAACGCACATCATCGAGCTGGCCCGACACAAACTCGTGGCGCTCCTTGAGTACTTCGTACTCCTCGAGTGCGAGAGGGTTGATGGGCCCCATCTGTTTGATGTCGCGCTCGAGTTCCCTTGCTCGTCCTGGCGCGGTTGCCCCCTCAGGTAGGTCGGGCATTTCGGCTGCCAGCGCAGATTCGGGGTCGGTATTGAGGTCGGTTCGTATGGCATGCACCAGGGTTTCGAGGCGGAGGTTCAGCTCGGCATCGGCTACATCGAGTTTGGCCAGCTGGTTGCGAGCGCTGTCGAGTTGTTTGTCGAGTTCGGACCGCTGGCTTCGAAACCCATCGAGCTCAGCGCCAACACCGCGGGCCGCAGCACTTGTTGCGTCACGTTTGCGACGCAGGCGCTCAAGTTCGGTACCAACTACCTCGGCGCGGCGCTCGACGAAATCGGCCAGCCGATCAACAGCGGCGAGCCTGGCGTCGAGCCGCTCCCTGCGGGCCGCAGCGTGAACAACTTCGGTCTCGTGTTCGGCCAAACGCAAACCAATCTCGTCGCTGCGATTGTTAAGCACCTCGCGCCGCTCTTCGAGAGCAGCGGCTCGAACTCCGAGGTCGCTACGCATCGCCGCAATGGCGCTCGCTTGTTCTGTTAGCCGGGTGCGTCGTTCGTCGAGAATGTCGGCGGTGGCCCGATCGTCGGTTTCGCGCTCGACAAGTGCTGGGAGCTCGGAGTCGAGCTGCAACACGAGGGAATCATCACGTTCGATCTGTTGGGTGAGCTCGCCATGTCTTTCTCTGATGACCGCGATCTCTGTCGTTGCTTCGGAAAGCAACCGCTCGACGCGGTCGAGCCCATCGGTCGCCTTCAGCATCTTGGCATCGTGATCTTGCAAAGCCGAGGTTGCTTCGTCGGCTGCCGCCACCGCCGATATCTCGCTGACCTCGGCTGCGTTCATGGCCAAGGTGGCAGCATCGAGGCCCACGGTTGACCGTTCGGCTTCGAGTTGGGCTTGTTGGAACGCCGCACCGGTTGCGCCACTGCCACCGGCGCCGATGCGCCAGCCCGAAACGCCGAAACGATCGCCTTGATGGGTGACAAAGACCGCGGTGGGGGCAGCCAACGCGGCATCGAGTGCAGCTCGCCAACCGCCTTCGATTACCACCGCATTGCCGATCAGACGACTGAGCAGGCCAGCAGCGCTGGAATCGATCGGGCGCACATGGTCGAGCAGCTGAGTTCCGACCAATGGCGCAGGCGCTGGTTCGACCGCACCGCCCAACGCCAGCACTGCGCCGTGGGCATCGGAGGCCGCCAGGTGATCAAGCGCGGCCATCGCGGCGTCGCGATTGTCGACCACGACCGAGGCCATGGCATCGCCGACGGCGGCTTCGAAGGCTTGTTCCCAGCCCACGTCGACCTGCACAAGATCGGCCAAGGTACCAACAATGCCGTTGAGACCTTCGAGGTGTTCCACGCCAGCGGCCGCCCTCGTTTCGTCGAGCGCCAGACGAAGCGCATCGGCACGGGCCACCCAGCGATCGACTTCTGTCGACGCCGCTCTGACCGCGCCGACGGCCGCCATCGAGACACTCTTAGCTTCGACTGCGACCGTACTTACCAGGTCTACCCGCTCGATTAAAGCCAGCTCGCCCATGGACAGTTCGGTGAGTTCGGCCCGAAGCGCGTCGCCGCCCTGACTATGTCGAACTTGAGCCTGATCGAGCACCGATAGCTTTTCGTCGAGTCGCGACCGTTCATGGTTGGCTCGTTCGACCGACCCGCGAATGGCACGAAGCTGACCGCGTATCTCGGCCGCCCGGCCAGTTATGTCTGGGCTGAAGCCTTCACGGTCGTCGTCGTGGCGCTTTTGTTCGATTACCAGAAGCTCTTCGCGTTCGACCAGCTCGTCGACCTCTGGCGCGAGGCCAGAGGCCGCTTGCTCTACGGCCCCAAGTTGCACCAGGACTCCGGCTCGTTCGGCTTCGAGGCTTGCCACAAGGTCGTCGGCCAGCGCCGCACCACGGTCGCGTTCGATTCCGCGCCGCCGTTCGGCTAACAGCGCGGTCAGGCCTCTACAGCGTTCGCGTAACGACTCGTAACGCGGCAGCGCCTCGCCAACATCGTCGCCCATGGCTGCCAATCGATTCTCGGCTGAGATGACCGCCATATCGACTTCGGCAAGCCTCGATCGAAGCGCCATGTCGTCGGCCTGTAGTGCGATCCGCTCGGTGACCGACACCGCCAGACGCTGCCGGCGGTCGCGTAGCTCACGCCCGGCCAGGTGCAAACGCAACGCATTGAGTTCGGCGACAACGGCGCCGTGGCGGCGCGCCGCGTCGGCCTGCTTTTCCAGAGGACGGAGCTGGCGTCGCACCTCGCGTTGAAGATCTTGTAGCCGCAGCAGGTTCGCTTCGGTGGAGTCGAGCCGCCGTTGGGCCCGCTCCTTGCGCCGCCGAAACTTGAGAATTCCTGCCGCTTCTTCGATGATGAGCCTTCGCTCCTCAGGGCGGGCGTTGAGCACCTGGTCGATCTGGCCCTGGGCGATGATGATGTGTTGCTGACGACCAACTCCGGCGTCGGAAAGAAGCTCCTGGACATCGAGCAACCGGCACGTAACGCCGTTGAGTGAGTATTCGCTGTCGCCAGATCGGTATAGCACCCGCGAGATCGTGACCTCGTTGAACTCGACGTTGAGGATGCCAGAAGAGTTGTCGAGCACTATCGAGACCTCGGCCCGTCCAAGTGCTGATCGCTTGGACGTGCCGGCGAACACAACATCGTCCATCTTCTGGCTTCTGACCGTGCGCGGCCCCTGAGCCCCCAACACCCACGCAATGGCGTCGACCACGTTTGACTTGCCGGAGCCGTTAGGTCCGACAACGACGGTGATCCCTGGCTCAAAGTCGAGCACCGTGGTGTCGGCGAAGCTTTTGAAACCTTTGATGACTAGAGACTTGAGGAACACGATTCTTTGACGGAGGGTTCTTTAGACCTGGTAGTCGCAGAAGAAGTGATTCTGCCCGCTAGTGCGGATCTTTTTGACCTGGCCGCGGCCGTTGCGCGAGCGCTCGCCGGCCCGGCCGTAGACCTCGAGGTAATCGGTGTACCCGCCTGGTTTCCCGAAGACGTCGGTGAACGGACTGGCTGGGAGGGATGTGCCGCCTTGTTTAATGGCGTTGTGCATCATCTCAACGATGGCCCGGTACAGGCGCCGAATCTCTTGAATGGTCGCACTAGAAGCCTTGCGGTCGTACCGAAGCAGCGCTGCGTGCAGAATCTCGTCGGCGTACACCGGGCCCAAACCCACAACAAACGAATCGTCCATGAGCAGAGTGCGTAAACGCTGATGACCGCGGGCCCGCAGAAGCTGACCGAACGTGGTCCACGGGATGGGCTCAGAGACCGGATCGAAGCCGTCGGCCTTTGGCACATGCTCCACGAGGCTGTCGGTGGGAAGGACTCGGCAGCGAGTATCGCCATCTTCTGGGATCAGAAGTCGTAGTTGCCCACCTTGGGTAAATCCGATCACGATCGCGGTGGCATCGTCGACGGCGTCTTTGTTTGCGTGCCGTCGCAACGTCGCCGTACCGCTCATCTCGAGAACGAGCGTGTCATCTTCGGATAGATCGAAGAACAAGCTAAGGCCCTGGCGACGAACGCCCGTGATCTTGCGCCCAACAAGTGCCTTTCCGAAAGCGGGTCGAGAGGCAAATCCCTCAACAAGCGAAGCGGGACCAGCAACGTCGACAACTTTGATCTTTCGACCAGAGATGTCCTTGTCGAGATCGCGGCGGACCAGTTCGGCCTCAGGTAGTTCTAGCATCGGGATTTCCAGACTTCATAGATGTTGAGTTGTCGTCAAGTTCTTGCAGCGCAGCCCAGGCTGACGCCGCGGCTGCTTGTTCTGCTTGCTTTTTGGTGCGGCCGCCGCCATCGCCAAATGGGCGATCGCCAAGATACACCTGGGCCACGAACCAGCGTTCGTGGTCTGGCCCGTCCCCCGACACCGTATAGGCCGGTGGCCCATCAAAATGCTGAGCGGCTAGTTCTTGTAGCCGAGTTTTGTGATCTTGGCCCCCGGGGCCAAGAGCAGCGGTCTCGATTCGATCACTTAGAGATTGGAGCACAAACCTTCGAGCCGGCTCCCAGCCTCCATCGAGGTAGATCGCCCCAATGATGGCTTCGAAGGAGTCGGCCAGGATCGACGTTTTGGTGCGGCCGCCGCTGCGCTCCTCGCCTTTACCGAGCAATAGAGCATCGCCGAGCGAAAGTTCGGCGCCTGCCTCAGCCAACACGTACGTGTTCACCACCGACGCCCTCAGTTTGGCCAAGGACCCCTCGCGCAGGTCGGGAAAACGTCGATAGGTCTCGTCGGTTACGACCAGACCAAGAACGCTGTCGCCAAGGAACTCGAGGCGTTCGTTCGAAGGCGGACCGCCATTCTCAGAACACCAGGATCGATGAGACATGGCGCGTGTCAACAAGTCGAGATCGCCGAATTCGTGACCGAGCCGCGACGCGAGGGCTTCGAGTAACTCGTTCAGCTCTGCTGCTCAAGTTTGGCCGCAACGTAATCGACGGCGTCGCGCACAGTCTTCAGCTCTTCGAGATCTTCGTCGTCGATGCGAAAACCAACACTACGCTCGCTCATCTCCTCTTCGAGGCCTTCGACCAATTCGATGAGGGCTAGGGAGTCGGCCTCGAGATCGTCGGCAAACGACGACGATTCGCTGATCTGAGAACCCTCCATCTCGAGAATGTCGGCTAGTTGGTCGCGGACAATTTCGAAGATTTCCTGGCGGCTGATGGGGCTCTGCTCTACGTGCGTCTCGGCTGGCACTCTGGCCTCCTAGCGATGGGTCGGACGGCGGAAGTCTAGACCCTACGCGGGCAACCACTGCGCCCCTTGTGTCAGGTGTCGTGGGCGGCGACAGAAACTGCGGTGGTCATGGCCTCGACAAGCCCGCTGTCTGCTAACTCGCTGGCCGCAGAAATTGCGTTAACCACCGCCGTTGCCGACGATGAACCATGGGAAATGATGCTCACGCCCTTGACGCCGAGTAGCATCGATCCACCGATGCTGTCGGGGTCGAACTCGCCGGCCAGCGGAACTAAATGCCCAACTGCGGCCGCACCCTCAGCGCCGGCAGCTTCGGTGCTGAGAGCGGCAAACACCGCTGAGACCACGGCCTTGAGGCCACCCTCGAGGGTCTTGAGAACAACATTGCCGGTAAACCCGTCGGTGACGATTACGTCGACATCGTCGGTCATGACGTCGCGTCCCTCGACGTTGCCGATGAAGTTGATTCCGTCGAGATCGTTTAGCAGAGGAAAGGTCTCTTTTACGAGCTTGTTGCCCTTTGAGGGCTCCTCACCGATCGAGAGCAGGCCAACCCGCGGGCGGGCGATGCCATATCGGGTTGCGGTGTAGACCGAACCCATAAGCGCAAACTGAACGAGCCAGTCGGCTTGACACTCGGCAATGGCACCTGAATCGAGCAACACGGTTGGAGTCGACCCCGGGACCGGGATCGTGGTGGCCACAGCCGGGCGAGCAACACCTTTGATGCGACCCATCCGAAGCAGCGATGCTGCCACCATTGCCCCGGTGTTGCCGGCGCTGACGAACGCATCGGCCTTGCCGTCACGGACTAGTTCGGCCCCGCGCACTATTGAGGAATCCTTCATGGTGCGAACGCTTCTGGCCGGGTCGGCGTCCATCGTTATCACCTCAGAAGCAGGCACGACTTCGAGATCGACGTTCTGAAGCTGCTCTGGCTGACCAACAAGCACGACCTCGACGTCGAGAGCGGCTACCGCTTGAATCGCGCCAGCAACTATTTCGTCGGGGGCGTTGTCGCCACCCATCGCATCGAGAGCGATCCGGCGGGTCATAGGAAGGTCAGTCGACCTCTACGGCTTGGCGGTCTTTGTACCAACCGCACTCTGGGCATACCGTGTGCGGCACCTTGGTCGCGCTGCATCGCGGACACACACTTCGGGGTGGTGCATCGAGTTTCCAGGCTGAAGCGCGCCGACTGCGCGTCTTCATCTTGGAAGTTTTTTTCTTGGGAACAGCCATCGGGGATCCTGTGCGTCGATCGAGATCGATCGGTAAAAGCGCCGCTGAATATCGGTGACGCCATCGAGAGTGCGAACGAGAGAAGACCCCTCGACACGAAGCGAGAATGGTAGCGCCTTACTCGCCTGGTTAGCTACCCTGGCTCAATTCTCTTTGTCTTTGGGCCCGGTGGGTTCGAACGAAATGGCATCGAGAGCAGCCCATCTCGGATCAACAGCACCACGACTCGTCGTTTCATCCGAAGCGGCCGAATCGTCGCCTCCGGCCTCGGCTAGCTGTGGAGGTACCCGTTCGCATACGCCAACTCCCCCGAAAGGGCACCTGGCGAGCAGCGGAAGTTCGAGCGCCAAGGCTTCGCGCACCATGGGCTCAAGGTCGATGTGATCACGATCGAGCTTGTATGAATCGTCGTCGACCGGCTTCTGTTTGAAGACCTCGGACACTTCGGCGTCGAGGGTTCCACCCACCTGGTCGAGGCACAAGTTGCACGGACCTTGCCACCTTCCATCGATCATTCCAGCAACCGCTACACCGTCGGCTACTGATTCGATGACAACCCTCACCGCCACCTTGTGCTCGCCATCGAGTTCGGTACCAGCCACGACGAGGGAGTCGATCGTCGCATCAATGTTGACGTCGCGGCGCTGATGCGACCGTCGTCTGAGGTCGTGGAGGGGTACAACAAACTCCGAGCGCTGAGCGCTAGCCATCAATCAGCCGAAGTCGTCTTGATCGAAGATGAGAGTGCCGATCGCTAGATCCTCTGTGGTTAGGTCGATGACATCGTCGCGTTCGGCTCTGGGAAGCTCACTGAGACGCTCGCGGCCGTTCTTGACAGCCTCAGAGATTTTAGTGAGGGTTATGTCGAATTGGGCTAGCCGCTGCTCGCACCAATCCTCTGTTTCGCGGCGCTTGTGCCTGCCATCGGCCTCGGCCTCGGTAACGATGACCTTCGCCCGTGTCTCGGCTTGGCGGACAATGGCGGTTCGTTGCACCATCTGCTCGACTTGACGGCTGGCCACGTTAACGATCTCGGCAGCGTCGGTACGGGCCTGGTCGAGGTATTCGTCTCGCTCCTTTAGCAGCCAGCGAGCTGCACGTACCTCGTCGGGCAGTTCGGCTAGCGCTGCTTCGAGTTGGCCCATCAGTTCGTCTCGATTGACCACCACTGAAGCCGACAGTGGCATCGGTCGAGCAATACCGAGGGCATCGATTACTGACGTGATGCGAGCTTCAGCGCCGACGGTCGAAGTCACGTCTGTCATTTGAGCCGCTTCCTCATTGCCTTGGCCACGGGGTCGGGGACAAGATCGGTGACATCGCCACCCATGAGCGTGATCTCACGGATGTACTTGGACGCAATGTAGGAGTCTTCGGCGGTGGAGGGAATGAATACAGTCACAATGCCAGAAACATGGCGGTTCATTTGTGCCATCTGGCGCTCATTTTCGAAATCCGAGACGCCGCGTAACCCCTTCACGATCATGTCGGCTTCAGCGTTTGCAGCCGCTTCGACCACGAGGCCGTTCATACCGACGGCCTCGACGTTGGCGAGGTGAGAGGTGGATTCGCGAATGAGCTCGACCCTCGTGGCCTGATCAAAGAACGGCTCGGCCTTAGAGGGGTTTCTCATCGCGGCAACCACAACGGTGGTGAACAGTTCGGCGGCAACACTGATGATCGCAAGGTGACCGTTATGAAGCGGATCGAACGTTCCTGGGTAGAAAACGCGGGTCATGACCGTTGAAGTTACTCGCCCAATCGCTCCAAGACGGCAATAGTGGCTCTGCCGTACCTCGACGACTTCAGTTCGACCCAATTTGGAGGCACGTCGACGGCCTTGTCACTCTCCACTACGGCCACCGGAGCGGGCACAAATTGCAACAGCTCGACCCAGCCATCGAACTGATAAGGCGGATCGAGAAATGCCACATCGAATGACTCTTGTGTGGTTCGAACGAACGAAAACGCGTCGGTTCTGACAACTCTTGTTTCGAACTCGAACTCGTCGCTATCAAGAACTAGGAGATTCTTGTTCACCGTGGCCACACATTTGGCGTCGACATCGACGAATGTCGCAGCCCGAGCCCCACGAGAAAGTGCCTCAATCCCCAGCGCGCCCGAACCCGCGTACAGGTCGAGGACACTGACGCCTACCACCAGCCCTAGGGAGTTAAGCCTGTTAAAGACCGCCTCGCGAGCTCGGTCCGAAGTTGGACGGACATCAGTGCGTCTAGGAACCTCGAGATGACGGCCCCCAGCCGATCCGGCAATTACACGCATTGTGGGAACCTAACGTTCGTGAGCCATGCTGGAGCCATGACGTCGCCGATTCCGACAATTATTACCTGCGTCGACTGCGGCGGCCGCTGCCACTTGCTTAGCTATCTGGACCCCGATGGTATGCAGCCAGGCGACGTCGTCGCGTTTCGCTGCGAAGACTGCCTCGACCGCTGGGATGTGGAGCTAACAGAAGAAGACATCGTCGAGCCTGGCTCGCACCAGTAGAGCCGGCCGAAACAACACAAATAGAAACCAAATCAAAGTTTGTGTTGCGGTGTGGTCTGCATCGGGCACAATGTTGCGGTGTCAGAACATGTTCCCATGGAGCCGCAACGATTCGGGCTCAAGAAGTGGCTCCGTACCGTCCAGACCCTTAGCGGTGGCATGGTGATTGGTCTCGGCGTCCTCAACATTGCCGGCGGTGCGAACCCGATCATCGGCGCGTTCTTCATTTTCTTCGGGTTGTTCGCACTTGGCCAGGTCGCATTTGCTGGCGTTGTTGCCTATGAAGAAGGCCTGAAAGTTCGCTACAACGTCCCCAAAGCAAAGTTCGTCGCCTGGGAAGAAATCGAGTACGCGCCTGCTAGCGGCGTCCTCATGCTCAGGCTCACATCAGGGCAGATGGTTCGAATACCTCCATATTTGGGCAACGCCGACGAGTTGCGTTCGATGATCAATGACACCGTCGGCCCGCCACCTCCCGCCGCGAAACGCGAAAGCCGCAAGAGCCGCAGGAGTCGGAAACGGAGCAACGATTAGCCGCGCCGAGACCTCGAAATTGAGGAGCTGAGCCACACCTGGTGTAGCCCACGTCATCAATTTGGCGTCCGCGAAGCCGAGGGACACGGCGGTGTCGGTGGCTGGCATCAGCAGAATCGGTCAAAGTGCGCGAAAGTGTTGCGGTGAATAGCAGCACTGCGCTTGAAGATCTGATCGCGGGCCAACGGTCTAGCCTGGTGCTGATTGGTGGGGGCGGCACGGGCAAGTCGAGCATTGTCCAGCGAGCGATCGATACCGCCGCCGCAGCCGACCTCGGCACCCTGCTCCTAAAGGGGCAACGACTCAACCATGGCGAGCCATACGCTGCGCTCGAAGATGTACTTCCGCTCGACCTACTCGAACGACTGCTCGACACCCCGAGCCGGTTCGATAAACTCGCAGCCAGACACGCCCTCGTCGATGGCCTCAACCCTGGGTTGCTAATTGTCGAGGCTGCCCAGTGGATCGACTCGGCCACGATCACGCTGCTAGCGACCATTGCGACGGGCGTGACTCCCGATGGCTTCAGAATGATGATCGCCCATCGCCCACGAACCGCGGATCAACACTTGGCCGCGCTCGACGAAGCGTTGACGGCTAGGAATCGGCCGCTCGTGACAAGTCAACTCGACGAACAAGATGCGGCCAAGGAGTTCGCCAACGCGGCCATCGGCGTGTTAGACGAAGAGAAAATCGATCGCCTTGTCGCTCAAACCGGCGGTCAACCTGCTCTCATCGCGTCGGTGATCGCGGCGGCGGCCCAAGACTCCAACGCCTTCGCGGCGTGGCTAGAGGGAGCGCCATGCCCAGCACATCTGCTTGAATCGATTCGTTCGCGGGTCGGTCACCTATCGGCCGAGGCCAGGGAACTAGTTCTCACGCTCTCGTTTGGGGCGTCTCCTACAAGTGCAGAGTTAGGCGAACTCCTTCAGTTCGACGATCCCGAGGCGATCGCCGCCGCGGCCACCGAACTGGAGGATGAGGGCTTCCTCATGGACGACGGCAACGACGTGATTCCGCTCATCGCCGACGTCGCAACGCTGCTCCAGCCGCCCATCGAGCGCCGCCGACATCACCGTCGCTTCGCCGAGGTACTCGCTGGCCGCGGCGGCTCAGCGGTACTACGAGCAGAGCACCTCATCTCCGCCGACGCCTCGCCGCGCGAACTCACCCAGGTATGCATCGAAGCGGCCGACGAACTCATGAACGATGCGCCGACGCTCGCCATGGACTGGTTAGATCGCGCCGCCGACCTCGGCGTTGCTCCCGTCGACCTCGCCGCTAGAAGAGTCATGGCCAACGTTCGAGACGGCAAAACTGTCGAGGCCTTGCGAGTCGCCGAGCCTTTGTTCCGGCCTGGAGCCGAGGATCGACTTTTGGGCCTTGGGCAGGCTGCGTTGGCCTTTGTCCAGGCCAGACGACCACTTCAGGCGGCCAGCGTACTTAGCCAGATTGCGCCTCGCCTCAAAGGCGAACCTGGGCACATGGCGAAACTATCTGCCGCGCTCTGCCACCTCGTGGGAGGTCGAACCGGCTCAGGGAGAGCTGCGTTTGCCGACGACGACCGCACTATCACGGCTACCGACCCTGCAATTGAGGTACTGCGTCTTGTTGGAGATTCCCTAGTGGGGGTACTCGACGGCAAGATCGACTCGGCGGTGGCGAGAGCTACGGAGGCCTGCGAACTTGAGCTCGCCGCCCTCTCCGAACAGCGCCTGGCTCTGACCGCGTCGGCAACTGCACCAGTGGTGGCAACCTACGCGGCCGATCTCGACCTAGCCAGCCGCCTTGCCAAGCGCGCTGTCGCCACACCGGCGGCAACCGAAGCGCAGCGCCGCAGCAGAGTGCTGCGATCCGAGCTGATTGCCGTGTGGCAAGGCCAGACCGATGCCACCACCGAAACCGATGCCAAGTGGGACGAGCTTGGCCCTAGCGACCGGTTACTCAGATGTGCAGCCTTAGCAGGCGCGGCGCGCCGTTCGAACAACCTTGGAGCCCTGCGTTCCCTCCACGAGCACATCATGGAAGTAATGCTCCACCCGCCAGATCTGTTGAGTTTGCCCGCTTACGGCGAGCTCATGGTGGCCGCGGCACGACTCGGGGCCGCCGACCGAGTTCAAGAAGCCCGCGTGTCTCGCGATCGATTTGTCCAACACCTTGGCCGCAGCCAGGTGGTCGAGGTTGCATGCTGCTGGATCGATCTTCAGGTTCTCGTGGCGTCCGAGGGTGCCTCTCCTGACGACCTACACAATCGGCTGGAGGCCCTCGTTGGCTTAACGGGGTCGATCGGCGGTCTCGTCGAGGCCATGCGCACTTGGTGCGAGGTTCTTGATCGAACGGCCGAACCTGCAGATATCGAGACCGCAGGTCGAACCCTTCAGCGAGTCGGCTATGGCTGGGAAGCAACCCGGTTGGTCGGCGCTGCTGCGCTGCGCCTCGACGACGGCAAGGCGGCCAAAGGTCTGCTGGCAACTGCCAGGGAACTGCGGGCGTCGCTGCCACAAGCCGGCGCCGAAGCTGCTCCTTTATCGGCCAGACTCTCGAGCCGCGAGCTAGAAGTCGCCGAGCTCATGGTCGGCGGCCACACCTATAAAGAGATCGGCGGACGCCTGTTTATTTCTCCCAAGACAGTCGAACACCATGTGGCTCGCATCCGTCAACGTCTCAACGTGGGGTCACGGGCCGAAATGCTCGACATACTTCGTACCGAGTTGGCCGACACCTAGGGGTTCAGTCGGCCTTCGAGCCTCCAGATCGGCTATCGGACTGCGGCCGCGCCAGCGATTAGGCCCTCGCACGATCGGGTGAGCACACGGGCAGCGTCGACCGATTCGCGTCTCATGAGTGGATTTTCCGACAATGCCTGCCAGTAGCCGTGCTGCTCGGTTGCCAACAATACGAGTTCGGCACCCTGGGTCTGGGGTTCGGCGCCGAGGCGTTCGTGGGCAAGGGTTCCGGCTGCGCCGAGTAGTGCTTCGGCGCGCTGTAAATCGGCGGCTGGAAGGGTCACGTGGCCGGCTCGGAGCGCGCCAAGCAGCTGAACTTCTGCGAACTCGTGTGTGCGCGACACGATCCTCTCGATTTCGGCGTCGAGGGCCTCAACGCCGGGGGGCCGATGAGCTACCAGTAGCCGCTCGAGCGAAAGCAGGGCCGACCGCGCCCTGAGCACGTCGCCTCTGGCCGCGAAGTGCGAGCTAAGAGTTGTCCGCAACGTCGCCAAACCGCTTCGATCCACTAGAAGCTCGGCCAATTCACTGCTCGAGGCGGCACTCTTTTGACGTATCAGCGCACACGAAACCCTTACACCAAATAACCCGAAACGATCGAGAAGCTCCTGGCGCTCAATGGGCGTTATGGCCACAGAGGTGTCTGCGGTGTTGAATCGATCGACCGAGATCAACAACTCGTCGAGGGCCCCGCGGTCTGCGAGAGCGAGTGTCTGAAGCTGCTGGAACTCGGCTTGGCGAAGTGTCGTGGCAGTTTCGGCCAACAGTCCAGACATGGGGATGACCGTCTGGCACAACTTCCGCACCTTGGGGTCGAACGTGTAGCGGGCCGCGATACGACGAGCGGACCCCATTGCGTCGATGCGGCCGACTCCAATCTCGTCGGCGCGCGACAAGATGCCGATGGAGTTAACCGCGCCCGGCTGCGAGGCGACCTGGTCGTGGAAAGACTCAAGAAAGCGCACATCGCTTTCGTGCAGGTGACGCATGAGGTAAAGCACAGCATCGGCCGAACTGGGCTGATCCTGGGGGGCCAGGAAGCCCTCGGTGCGGGCCGAGATGTCGACGTTGATCGAGTCGATGCCTGGCGTGTCGATGAGGGTCATTGACCTCAACGCATTCGAGGGCCACTCGACCTCTAGGTGATCAATCGAGTCGAGGTCGACGTTGGGTAACGAGATCTCAAGGGCGTTCTCATCACGACGGAACTGGAGCGAACTCGGCTCGCCAGCGTCGCGGTGCATCAGGACCCTGTAGGTCGAGCCGTCGCGGTACCAGGTAACGATCTTGGTGCACTCGCGGGCATCGGTCGGGGCCAGGCGCTCGCCAACGAGCGCGTTCAGCAGCGTCGACTTACCGGCCTTCACCTTTCCCGCAATAGCGACGCGCAGCGGCTGCTGAAGGCGTCTGGTCGCCTCCTGAATCGGTGCAGCGGCGGGCGTTTCACCGAGTATCCGATTTGCGTTGTCGAGAAGTTGCAGAACGTCTTGAGTGAGAGAGCTCATAGTTGGTCAATCTGGTCGGCCGCAGCACGGATTCGCGTTAACTGGTCGATCGATGCCTCGAGCTCCGCAATTTGTTTCTTGGTCTCGGCTTCGCTGGTCTGAAGCGCACCCTGGGCCGACTTCAGCGTTTGATTGGCTGTTATCGATAACTCTTGGGCCCTAGCCAAGTTGGCATCGCGCAGTTCTCTCTGAATCTGTTTGAGAGTGTCGCGGCTGTGTTTGTTTACCCGAAACGTGGCCTCGTCGATGTACTTGCGAATGCCAGCCTTGGCCTGCTGGCGCCTCATCGTCAGTTGGCGCGCCCGTTCCTCCTTCGCCGCCTTTCGGCCTAGAAAGGCACCAGCGCCAAGACTGAGTGGCCCGAAGGTCGCTAATCCGACGACACCTCCAATCATGCCGAACATCAGCACGCCTCCGTAGCTGCCCTTCATGCCAGTCATCAGCGAAGCAGCCATTCCAGGCCGATCGGCAATCTCGACCTCAAGACTGCCGATGTCCTGTACCGCAGCAATTGGGGCCGCTACTTCGGGAAGCTCGCCCCGCGGAATATCGGCGTCGAACAGGTCGATCACTCGGCTCGAGAGGTTGGTGGCTGATTCGCGCAGTTGTGTGTAGTTCTCGGCGAAGTCGGCCATCAGACGCTGCTCGACCATTGGAAACAGTTCGTCACCGATGTCGGTCGGATCGTTTTCGTCGATGAGATTTTCGCACTCGGCGATGAGTTCTCTGGTTCGACGCCTGAGATCGTGGTCGGTATTTGAGGTGAGATCGGTAATGCCGTCGTTTAGGGTCGTGCTCCAGCGCGATGACGCCGACCTCATTAGATCGGCGCGTTCGCGCGCCTCGGTAGCAGTGGCGATCAGCTCTTCACGGTTCTCAGGGTTGCTGAGCGACGTGAGCTCGGCCTGTTCGGTTTCTGTTAGCTGCTCAGCGACCGCTCGAACGTCGTTCATCGCAGCACGATGACTGGTGCGTTCGGCATTAGCGACAACGTCGTCTCGCAACCGACTTAGAAGTTCGGGGAAACCGCTTTCGGAGTTGAGGGCACGATCGTTCTTTTCGACCGATCGAACTCGCAGCGTCGACGAGACTGGAAGAATCTCGACATCGACGTCGGCCTTGGCCAGGTGTGCTCGATTCTGCTCGAGAATTACTCGCCATTCGGGGTAGAAATCAATCTTCGGCATCACACAAACCACAGTCGGGCAACGCTCAACTGCCATGGTCAAGAACTCAAGCTCACTTGCCGTGAATTCCTGCGATGTATCAGTCACAAACAGGACAGCGTCGGCCATTGCCATGGCCCCCATAGTGGCCATACCGTGAGCCGATTCGAGGCCACCAACTCCGGGCGTATCGACCAAACGTAGGCCATTGGCGAGCAGTTTGCGGGGCAAGCCGATCTCGACTGAGCGAACGATCTGGTCGGGCGAGGCCAACTTGCCAGACGTCACATATGCCGGAACATCATCGAGGCGGATCTCGGCTTCGATCATCTCGTCGAGATCGTCGACGCTCCCGTAGGTGATGCTGGCCACCGAGGTATCTGCGTACCTAACAATAGTGGCGACAGCCGTTGCGACATCGTCGTCGACCGGGCAAATCTTGGCGTTCAGGATGGCGTTGACAAGGCTCGACTTGCCTTGTTTGAATTCGCCGATTACCAGCACGGTTACTTCACGCTGGGCCAGTCGCTTGGTGGCGTCGTCTAGACGATTGATGAGGTCAGGTCGTTCGCAGCGGTCGGCAGCACCCCGAGTCGATGCCATGACTTGGGAGACCCTGTCGTTTGCGGTGTTCGTGGAGGTATCTGACACGTTGACAAGCTTAGGCGGCCTCTGGTACCTAGATGCCAATTGGTTCTCGTGTCATAAAATGGGACTGGCTCCCGGCAGGGCCGGGAGCCAGTGTTAGGACTGCAATTGTTGGGCTGACACTCAGAGGCCGAGCCGGTAGGCGAGGCCGTGGCCCGAGCGGCCCGATGAGCGCAGCGAATCAA
>CAZMUM010000007.1:124209-125443 GCA_964569385.1 uncultured Acidimicrobiales bacterium | reverse complement strand
GTCCCCCTGTTGGGCGGACATTCACGGATGCGTGTGAGCGCAGCCACAACGACGCGCTCCGGCGCGGTCGGCCACCGCGTCCCTGCGGAGATCCCAGGTCGAACCCTCGCGCGGGTGACTAGGTTTAGGAGATGGCCTCGACCGTTCGACCAGTTGCTCGTTGGGTGCTCGGCGGCGGCCTCGTCGCCGCCGGCATCGGTCACCTAACTTCTCAGCGCCAAGAATTCCAGGCCCAGGTCCCAAACTGGTTCCCCGTCGACGCCGACCTCGTCGTGTTGCTGTCCGGCGTCGTCGAGGTCCTCCTCGGCCTCGCGCTGATCCTCGTGAGCAGGCGTCGGGCGATGGTCGGCTGGATCGTCGCCGGGTTCTTCGTCGTGATCTTCCCAGGCAATGTCGCCCAATGGCTCGAGGGGACCGACGCATTCGGGCTCGACACCGACGCGAAACGCTTCGGTCGCCTACCCCTCCAGCCAGCACTTATCGCTTGGGCGCTCTGGTCCACCGATGCGTGGCGGACTTGGCGCCGCGGGGGCTCCACGGCTCATACCGCGGCATAACCGGCGGTCGGTGGCATCCGTGGACGCTCAGCTGGTCGAGTTTTGTGAGCGCCTCGGGGTGCCGAAGAAGTGCCGTTCACGAGTGGTCTGCGCTGGGTTCTACCAAGGTTGATATGGGCGGCGTGGCAAAGGTCTCGTTGCCTTCGGATCAGTAGGCGGGGGCGATGAGGACGCCACCGTCGACTGCGATGTCTGTCCCGGTGATCCAGCGGCTTACCGGGCTGGCGAGGAAGAGGCAAGTGTCGGCGATGTCTTCGACCTCGCCGACCCGTTCGAGGGGGACGCGATCAAGGAATCGGGCGAGTCCATCGGGCCACCGTTCGGCGAGGCCGGGCGAGTAGAACAGTGCTGGAGAGGCGCTGTTCACCCTGATGTCGTGCTCGGCGAGTTCAAGCGCTGCGGACTTGGTGAACATCACGACGCCGGCTTTGGACGCAGCGTAGTGAGCGTGCCCGTGGGCGGGGATCGTCGCTTCGATCGAACCGATGTTGACAATCGCTCCACCCTTGCCTGTTTCGATCATTCGTTCAGCAGCGATCTTGGTGGTCAAGAAGACGGACCGGAGATTGACGGCGATGACGTGATCCCAGTCCGCTGGGGTCATGTCGAGGATCCGGGCATTCGGGTAGATGCCGGCGTTGTTGATCACGATGTCGACCGGCCCGATCTCGGTAGCG
>CAZMUM010000007.1:0-124109 GCA_964569385.1 uncultured Acidimicrobiales bacterium | reverse complement strand
CGGGTAGATGCCGGCGTTGTTGATCACGATGTCGACCGGCCCGATCTCGGTAGCGTGTCATCACTGTTGGCAAGATCGCAGAGGACCAGATCAGCCCCCGCCTGGGCGAATCGCTTCGCGATGCCAGCGCCGAGTCCGCTGCGGGCACCGGACACCAGCGTCACCTTGCCTGACAAGTCGAGAAGTTCACCGGGCGATGGCACGGTCGTCATGACGGATCCGCCTCGGTGAGATGGTCCTCGGAAACCCAGGCGGGCTGACTGATTGCGAAGAACTTGAGGCTAGTTTCGCCGTGCGTAACCAGCTCGTGCCATTCGTTGGACTCGATCAGCACAGTCACGCCTGCCTCAACCGGGAACTGATTCGCACCATCGTCACCGAGCAACGGAGCGAGTTCCGTTTCGATGATCCGTTTCACCGTGTGAGTCCAGGTTCGACGTTGTCGATCTCCTCGATGAGCGCCGCTTTCGACGTCGAATCGAGGAAAGCCGCCTCGACGCCGTTGCGTACGAGTCCCGAGATCGTCGAGACGTCCAGGTCGAACGTGGATGCGATTCGCAGGTACTCGTCCACGAGCGTTGTCGAGAACATCGGTGGATCGTCGGTGTTGATCGTCACGAATGCACCTGCGGCCAGGAGCGCCGGGAGCGAATGCGCTTCGAGCGAAGAGAACACGCCAGTGCACACGTTGGACGAGGGGCAGACTTCCAGCGGAATCTGTTCGTCGACGAGTCGCTGCAACAGGTTCCGATCCTCGATGGCTCTAACGCCGTGTCCGATCCGGTCGGCGCCCAGGTCGTCGAGCGCTGCGAGGATTGAAGTCGGGCCGTCTGCTTCGCCTGCGTGCGGGACCGACTTCAAGCCCGAGGCCCGTGCCTTGTCGAATGCCCACGCGAAGCTCGCTCGGTCGACGCCGGCTTCGATACCACCGAGTCCGAACCCGACCAGGCCGGTCGGCGGGGAATCGACGGCGAGGTCGACGGTGACCTCAGCAGCGTGTTGGCCCATCTCGCCGGGAATGTCGAAGACCCACGCAAAGTCGACGCCAAGGTCCTTCGCTCGGGAGCGGCCCTCGTCGAGCCCTTCGACGATGTCGGCATAGTCGATGCCGGCTTGGATATGGGTGTACGGCGTGATGGTCATCTCCGCATAGCGCACGTTCTGAGGAGTGAGGTCGCGGGCCGATCCCTCGATCAAGGTGGCGATGTCATCGCCGGAACGCACAAGCGACGACACGCGTGCGTACACCTCGATGAAGTGGACGAAGTCGGTGAACTCGAACCAGCCGGACAGTTCGTCGACCGACGTAGGGACGCCTGCATCGGGATACTTCGTCGCTAGGTCGACGACGACGAAGGGCGAGGCCGAGCCGACCAGGTGGAGGTGAAGCTCGACTTTAGGGACGTTGCGAATGAACGTCGCGAGACAAGACATGAAGGCGACCTTTCGGTTGGGATCTGCGGAGATGAGCTGCACCCGGGAGCGGGCGCGGCAAGAGGGCTGTACAGATCTCAGATCAGTCGAAGGTCGCCTCGGCACACGTCTTGGCCGTACAACGGCATCTTCCTCTGCACACGGAAGCCAGATCGAGCGACATGGACCACGACGAAACTCTAGACGCAAACAGGCATCCCATAACGCCTCGGAAGGTCACCCGTGTAGCGGAGCGCCGAGCCGTCCCATAATGTTCGACCGGCTGAGCGTCGATGGGCGCCAGTACGCTATCGACGCTCTCACTGACGCCGAGGCCGACGCGTTCCTCGAAGCCGTCCTGGGCTGAAGTCGTCGGTGATGGCACGGGGACCGGTCGTCGTGGACACCGACGTGTTCAGCGCTCGGTTGATCGCCAACTCTTTGCTCGGTCGCCGGTACGAACCGCTGCTCGCTGGCCGCGGCGAGTTGACTCGTTTCAGACCTCCTCCGAGTGGCATGCACACAAGCGGAGTCCGTCCCTGGCTGGGTCAAGTCCTCGCAGCTCGCGGCGCCGAGCGACGTTCTGCAACAGCAAGCGCTCGCGTCTTTCCAGTCGGACGAACGAGGCGGCGTGGCGGAGGTGGACGGGAATCGAACCCGCCGGACGGGGATCGCCCGTCCCACCCGCTTTGAAGGCGGGGGAGCCCACCAGGCGCTCGGACACCTCCTCGCACCACGCTGACCAGATGCGGGTCTCGCATCTGGAGGACAACTACCTGGACCACTCCAGGCACATAGAACTAGACCGACAGAAGGTCGCGGGCCCCGGTATCGCTCGATGGGTGACGCAACTTCGACATCGCCCGTGCCTCGATTTGGCGTATACGTTCACGAGTGAGGCTGAAGTGTTCGCCAACTTCTTCGAGAGTGCGCGGTTCGCCCCGGTCGAGGCCGAAACGAAGCTTAAGAATCTCGCGCTCTCGTTCGTCGAGTGGAGCTAGCAGGCGGTTTATCTCGTCGGGCAACAGTGAAGTGGCCGCGGCCTCGAATGGTGACTCAGCCGATCGATCCTGCACCACGTCGCCAAGCTCGGCGTCGCCGTCTTCGCGAAGGGGTTCGGACAACGAAAGGGGTTCGGCGGCAAACCGCAGCGCCTCGGTGACCTTGTCTTCTGGCATCTCAACTTCGGCGGCCAACTCCGACAGTGTTGCTTGGCGTCCGTACTTGAGCTCCAAACGAGAACGGGCCTTCTGGAGACGAGCAAGAGTGTCGCCAGCGTGAACCGGCAGCCGGATGGTACGACCGGTGTTGGCGATACCGCGGGTAATTGCTTGACGTATCCACCAGGTGGCATAGGTAGAGAACTTGAAACCTTTACGCCAGTCGAACTTCTCGACGGCGTGCATTAGCCCCAGGTTGCCTTCCTGGATGAGATCGAGCAGTGGTAGACCCGATGCTTGGTACTTCTTGGCGATTGACACCACGAGACGAAGGTTCGATTGCACGAACGTGCGCTCGGCCTGTTCGCCAGCACGCGAGGTGCGACGGAACTCGCGTTTCTTGGCGACGGTAATAGGTGACCCGTCTTCGCACTCGCCGCGATCGATGAACTCTCGAACCGCGTTGCCAGCCTCGATGGCTTGGGCAAGGCGTACTTCGTCGTCTTTGTTCAACAACGGATATTGCCCGATGTCGGTTAGATAAAGGCGTACGAGGTCTTCCTCGTCCCGCTCGACCCGTTCCTTCGCCAACGCAGTCGCTCCAATCAAGGGACAGCATCGTGAGCTGTCATCGGTTTGCCCAAGGTCGAGGGTAGCGATCAACCAGCAAGCCGGTAGAACAACAACCCTCAGAGAAATTATCGGCACAATACGTGACCGAAACGAGCAGAACGCCGCTCGATACCAGAAAGTAACGCTACCAGCAGATATTCAACTCACACCCGGGCTCGTCCGACGACTACGTTTCGGGGATGGCTGACGATCTGGAAATTGCGATTCTAACCATGCGATTCAACGCTTCTGACCCTGAAGTGTTGTTGAGCAACCTCTCAAAATACGTGGTGCTAACTCGGGGCCATGACGGTTGCCGGAACGTCGACCTGTGTGTGTCGGTTGCTCAACCGTCGCAGTTCGTGATCATCCAGAAGTGGGAAAGTGAGCAACACGCCAGAACCCACATCGACTCATCGACAATGATCGAGATGGCCGAGGCTTGCCGCGGAGTCCTTTCCGAAGCACCAGGCATCGAACTTCTCGAGGGCATAAGCGCTCACGATCTCAACTGAGGGGCTCGCGAGGCAGCCCGAGGATGTTCTCCCCGATGATGTTTCGCTGGATCTCGTCGGTGCCGCCAGCGATCGACTGGGCTGGCGTCGACAGCAGCACCTCGGCGACAACACTGTGCAACAATCCGCCTGCCTCACCCGCGAGCATCGCACTGGGGCCCGCCAGTCGTGCGTGAAGAGCTGCCGATCGCCTCGCTAGTTCGGAGGCCCCTAGTTTGCCGAGCGAACCCTCCGGACCGGGGGACCGCCCTAAAGCGCGCGCGGTTTTGGTTCGTTGGGCGGTCCATTCGCTGGCCAACCGGAAACTCTCTAGAGAAACAATCGCTTGCCTGATGAGCGGATCGCTGGTGAGTTGCGCCGCCCTGGCCGCTTCGACGATTAGATCAGCGCGGCCGGCTCGTTGCGGATACCACACGTAGGTCAGTTGATGCTCAGCTGCTTCAAGCTTGGCCTCGTCGACGGTTCGTCCGGCTGCGGCAGCAGCAAAGTTGGTCTTTCGCATCGTGGTGAAGGTTCGCTCGTGGTTAAGGGTGGCTTTGGCTACCGCCCAGCCGTGATCGACCGACCCAACGACGTTGTTGGCCGGGACCCGGCACCCGTCGAGGAACACCTCATTGAAAGACGAATGACCGTTCATCTGCCGGATCGGTCGCACCCCAATGCCATCCTGGTGCATCGGCAGTGCAAAGTACGTAAGCCCGTGGTGTTTGGGAACATCCCAATTGGTTCGAGCAACAAGCATCGCCATGTCGGCGTGGTGAGCGCTTGTGTTCCATACCTTCTGACCGGTGATCAACCAGTCACCATTTGTGTCGTCGCGCACCGCCGCCGTAGCGAGGCCCGCCAGATCCGAACCTGCGCCCGGTTCGCTGAACAGCTGACACCAGGTGAGTTCGCCCGTGAGCGTGGGTCGTAGCACCCGCCGCTTCAGCTCATCGCTGCCGAACTCGGCCAACGTCGGCGCGGCTAGGCCCATCCCACCTCCGAGCGGGACCGCTACTCCCCCCGCCCCGCGTATGGCCTCATGGGCGACGCTGTTGGCCCACGCACCAAGACCACGCCCATACCAACTGGGTGACCAAGAAGGAACCGCCCACCCGGAGTCGACCAGACGCTCGCGCCATTCAAGCAAGCCAAGGCTCGAGTCCCAGTTCTGGTGAAACCAATCGAGGACTTCGGCCCTAACGCTCTCGGCCGTGTCGCTTGCTACCACTGAAACCTACTTAGCCGGCCACAGCCTTCGCCTCGCTCGATATTCGCGATATGTCGGCCCAGGTAAGGTCCTTGCCCGCCCAGAGGGTCTCGAACGCCTCGTCCGAAGCGTTGGTAAAGCCGTGACGATTCCGAAATTGATATAGGCGACGCTTACGTTGTCCGCGGCCGCCCAAGCCGACGAGTCTTCCAACCGAGTAGACCTCCCATGCTACGGCCTCAGCCAACGTCAGCTCGTCGTCGGCCGGGGCCTCAGCGAAGCCCTCAGACATCCGGTCGGTGGCCTTGAGTAACAGACGCCCCATGGCGTCGCGGACGTTGTCATCGCTTTGCTCGCGGGGTCGACGAGTGTCCTCGAACGCACCACCCTCAACATGAAACCTCATCGGGGTAACCGATTCGATGCGGGTCCTCGTAAGGGGTGACGCCTCGTCGACCTCGATCTCGATACTCGCATCGTCGCTTACCCCAAGCTCGGACGCGAGCTGAACCACAAGGGCGACAATCCCCTCGTGGTCGAAGTTCACCATCTCGAACTTCGCGGGCGACATCGCGACCTCGACCATCAGGTGTCCTCGCCGAGGTCGTACGCATCGCCGACAGTACCCGGACCAGCAATTCCGCCAGCGGCCAACATCAGCTTCTCGAGGTGGCTCTGACGCGCCGCAGCTCGGTCGACATCTTCGGGGGTGCGAATGAGCGACTGGACAAGCATTTCACCGTCGATCCAGTCTTCGATTTCGTCTTGGAGAATGAAGTTGAGAATTCGTACCGTCGGCATGTCGGTGATTCGACTGGTGTTGTTGCGGTGGAACGTGTAGGCCGCGATCTTGTGGGGCAACAACACACGGAACACACCCACGAGCTTTTCGAGTGTTTGATCCGCGGCCTCAGGTTCGGTCAGGGCATCTACGAACGCAACCAACTCATCGTTAGGAGGAACGGTTAGTCGTTCCGGCTTCATCTCGCGGAGTTCGGGAAGGCGCTTGTGAAACAACTCCGAGTGCCATGCGTGGTGGTAGCAGTGAGTGCCGAGACGAAGCTTCACATCGAGTTCTGGCACCGTGGCTACCCACCCGCCGAGAGCTTCGAAGAGTTTGGTCTCGATCCACTTGTAATGGCCAACGCGGCGAGCGGTTTCCTCGACATCGAATGATCCGGGCAGTTCGCGCCTGTCCCATGGCGTGAATGGTGCTCGGGGCTGGCTGGGGTCTGCCATCGGGTCTCCTTCATCGATGCCCGCAGAGTCTCCGCGAACAATTCAGGGCACCAATTTTGGCGCGTCAAGGCATCAGGAGCAAAACGAGCCTCCGAGAACGGGCTCTATGACAAGGCTGCGCACACTGTGTTGGTCATCAACGTGGCCAACACGTACGGGTCGGCGTTGGCGTTTGGACGCCGGTCTTCGATGTAGCCCTTCTGGTCTTTTGCCACCTGCCACGGAATACGAACCGAAGCGCCGCGGTCGGACACCCCATAGCTGAACTGGTCGTACCTTTGAGTTTCGTGGGCCCCAGTCAGGCGTTCTTCGATGCCGACGCCGTACCCAAGGAGATGTTCCTCAGGTTTTCCAGGTGCACCCAGCGACTCAGCAGCCGCAATGATCGCGTCATAGTTTTCGCGCATGGCCTTAGTGGAGAAGTTGGTGTGCATCCCTGCGCCGTTCCAGTCGCCTTTCATTGGTTTGGCTGCGATTGAAACCTCGACGCCATGAACTTCGGCAAGACGGTAAAGCAGGTACCGAGCAATCCACACATGGTCGCCGACCGTCACGGTGTCGACCGGCCCAATTTGGAACTCCCACTGCCCTGGCATCACCTCGGCGTTGGTTCCCGAGATGGCGAGGCCAGCGTCGATGCAGGCTGTGGTGTGTTCTTCGATGAGGTCGCGACCGTGAATCTTCAGGTAACCAACCCCGCAGTAGTACGGACCCTGCGGACCTGGGTATCCGCCCGGCGGGAAACCAGAGGGCCACTGGGTGACGGGATCAAGAAGTGTGTACTCCTGCTCGAGCCCCAAGAGGGGCTCTTGGTCGCTGTGGGTCTCCAGCGCAGCAACAGCTGCGGCACGGGTGTTGGTTGGGTGTGGCGACATGTCGGTGGTCAACAGCGTTTCGCACAGGATCAGGATGTTGTCGCCACCACGAATCGGGTCTGGACATTGAAACGCTGGCTGCAACACAACGTCGGAGTTATCGCCGGTGGCCTGATTGGTGCTCGATCCGTCGAAACCCCAAATGCCCGGAGCCTCACCATCGGCCAGAACCTTGGTCTTGGAACGAATCTCTGGGGTTGGTTCTGTTCCATCGATCCAGATGTATTCGGCGCGGTAAGCCACGGGTCCTCCTAGGACTGTCTTGTTGGTAGGTCGGCCGCGTCAAAGGTCGTACCCACACAGTCCAAGAATCGCACATCGCCGTTTCGTTGCGGTTACTCCAATGTGAACGCAGTGTGAACCAGCACGATCTCGGTGTCCGCTCGACACGTCGACGAGGTTTCATTGAGTCATGGAACGCCAAGCCGATTATGTGATGCGCAAGGTCGAGGATCGGGGCGTTCGCTTAGTGCGCCTGATGTTCACAGACGTGCACGGTCAGTTGAAGTCGTTGAACATCTCGCCAGCTGAGCTCGAGACTGCCTTCGAGGAAGGAATGTTCTTCGATGGTTCGTCTATTGACGGCTTCAGCCGGGTAGCCGAACAAGATGTACTTGCAGTGCCAGACGCCGAATCGTTCCAGCTCGATGCAAGCAAAGATGCCGAGCGAATTGCGAGCATGTTCTGCAACATCGAAACCGCAGACGGCGCTCCGTTCGAAGGCGACACCAGGCAAGTCTTGCGCCGTCAACTGGATGCCGCGAGAGAAATGGGGTTTGAGTTCTTTGTGGCACCAGAACTCGAGTACTTCCTGTTTGCCGACGGCGACCCGTCGACTCCGCTAGAGCCTCTTGATCAGGGTTCGTATTTCGATCTGACGACCGCAGATGTGGCTAGTTCGATCCGCCGCCGCACACTTCAATCCTTAGAGCACCTTGGCATCAGCGTCGAGTATTCGTTTCACGAAGATGCACCAAGCCAACACGAGATCGACCTGCGGTACACCGAGGCGCTCACGATGGCCGACAGCGTGATGACCTTTCGCCTGATAGTGAAGGAGATCGCGGCCGAACACGGTGTGCACGCCACGTTCATGCCCAAACCAATGGCGAACGAACAAGGGTCGGGTATGCATACCCATCTCTCGTTGTTCAAGGGCGACGAGAACGCCTTCTACGCCGACGACGAGATCGGCCTATCAACCATCGGCCGTCAATTTATGGCTGGGCTCTTGCACCATGCACCCGAAATCACCGCAGTTACCAATCAATTGGTCAACTCCTACAAACGACTGATCCCCGGGTTCGAAGCTCCCGTAACCGTCTCGTGGGCCCGCTCGAACCGTTCGGCGTTAGTACGAGTGCCATCCATCAAGAAAGGCAAATCGGATTCGGCCCGGATCGAGTACCGGTCGCCAGACCCAGCTTGCAACCCATACCTCGCTTTCGCGGTGATGCTCGCGGCTGGTCTTGAGGGAATCAAGAACCAATACGAACTTGGGCCTGAGGCTCCGGCCGATCTGTTCAAGATGTCGCCGTCGGAAATGGCCGAAGGTGGACACAAACAACTTCCGAACTCATTGGCGAACGCGCTTGACCGAATGGAAGAATCAGACCTTGTGAAATCTGTTCTTGGTGATCATCTGTTTGGATGGTTCATCACGAACAAACGCCGAGAGTTCTTCGAATACACAACCCAGGTGTCCCAGTTCGAGCTGGATCGCTACCTTCGAAACATCTAATGACCTCTAACTCAATCGCAGTCTTTCCGTCGCCGCCGCCTGCCGACCTGGCGCGCACGCTCGACCTCGCCGGGTATCTCTGGAAGCCGGTAGCCAACGAGTTTTCAATTCTGCGAACCGAGCCCGACGATGGTTGGTCTGGCGCGATTGTGTGCCTCGACGGGGCCGACGGCGACGAGGCCTGGGGTGTCTGTCGTGCGTTGAGGAGGCGCGAAGAGGCCGCAGTGCCCATCTTGGTCTTGCTCCGAGGCAACCAACTCGACGATCTACAGATGCGCGACGAACTATTCGACGACTTTTGCCTAAGTCCGTTCCACCCCCGTGAACTCGAGGCCCGCATCCGTCATCTGTTCCATCGCACAATCGCCCAAGACGCCGGCGACATGATCGAATACGGGCCGCTGTTACTCAACGTCGAAACCTACGAAGCGGCGGTTGAAGGCCGGCCTCTCGACCTCACCTACATGGAATACGAACTGCTCAAGTTCTTAGCCGCAAACCCAGGGAAAGTTTTTACCCGCGAGGTGCTGCTCAACCGAGTCTGGGGTTATGAGTACTACGGCGGGGCCCGCACCGTCGACGTTCATGTGCGTCGGCTTCGGTCGAAACTTGGCGAAGAGAACGCCAGCCTCATTCAGACTGTTAGGTCGGTTGGTTACCGCTTTGGACAGTCGCGCTGGCACTCGAACCCCAATGAGGGCAAACCTGACCGGGTGCGAACTCAGTAGTTGGAGTCGAGCAGTTCGCTGCCCTCGTGCCTTTGCTTCGCATCGTTGTTGAGCAGCGCGCCGAGTATGGCCGCCACAACAGACATGGCGGCAACGATGATGATCGGTGCAAGCAGTAGAACAACAGCGATGATGATGCCTCCAGCCATACGGAAAGCCTACTCGCCCGCGGCCGGACCCAAGTAAGCCCACGCCTCGATCTCGACTAGGGCTCCAAGTGGCAAACCCGCAACCGCCACCGCCGACCGGCTTGGAAGGTGATCACCGAAGGCTTCGGCGTACAGACCGTTAACGACTGCGAAGTCGTCGATATCACTAAGGAAGATGACGCACTTCACCACATCGTTGAGCGTGGCTCCCCCACCGGCGAGCACGCTGGATAGGTTGGCTAAAACCTGTTTGGTCTGAGCAACGAGGCCATCGACCATCTGACCGTCGGCCAGGCCGACCTGCCCAGACACAATGAGCCAGTCGCCGGCCCGGGTGCTTGGTGAGTAGTGAGCAACAGCTTTAGACATATCGGGCCTCTCAGGCGATCGGATTCTGGTTAGTTTGCGGTCAGGGGAAGTATCGGTGGTTTGCCGGCGAAACACCAAGCCGCCGCCGCGACGGCACAGAATACCGCGACGCTTACCGCTTGCGGGTCGTCATCTGAGTCGACTATTTCGACTTCGATCTCGGGAGTATCGATGCTTCTAAGTATCCCGAAGGAACGAACGGTGAGATCGTGAACTCTACCTTCGCTGTCGACCGCGATCGATTCGGATCTGACCAAACCGAGGGCCTGGTGAACAGCCCCGATCGCGTATGAACGCATCACCGTTCGATCAAGAACCGCGCCGCCGCTGACACGAACAGAAACAGACTCTCGGGTAACCGTAACTTGGGCCCATGCTTCGCCAATCTGAACCCGATGCGAACCCGCGGGCGTGGCATTGTCGTCGTCGGTAGCGGCCAGCGCAGCACGAAGCATCTCGATCTCGGCCCTCAGAGCACCACGGACCAACACCGACGTCGGCGGACCAGGAACGTCCACCTCGGAGACTCCTATCGCTAACCCGAGGTCGGAAGCGATGGCCCCCACTAGATCGAGGGCGCCGCTGGTCTTAGCCATTGTCATCTCGATGTTGCCTGCGTTATCGATTCCGAGGGCGGCGGGTGGCCGTTTCGCGCCACGGGCCACAACATCTTCGCGGTCATACACAACCTTCACACAGCGGCCATGCTCAGAGGCAAGGCGTTTAGCGACGACGCGCAACAGATCGTCTGACTTAGCGCCAAATGCTCCACCGTTGAGCAACGGACCCACCGGTTCGCCCCCCGGTTCGCACCAAACAGCATCGGTCTCCAGATATGCCGGCTCGGTCCAGCATGTCCGAAGGGTGTGAACCCAGTCGCCCGCCGGTACCGAAAGCGGAGGTTCGGCCCGCACGGTCGATCGCCGACCCTGGATCTTGCCCGCGCCGACTCGCGCTGCGTCGAGGTCAGCGCCGACAAACCAGCCATCGCCGTCTGGCACGGCGACAAGGGCATCGCGCGGCGCGGTATCGGCGGCGAACCCGCCTCGGCCGAGCGCTACTTCGGGGCCAACCATTTGCGGGGCACCACCTTCGATGAAGGCGCGACGAGCTGCAGCTTCATTATCGAGCGGCGGTCTCTCGGGATGCGGTGCTCCGGTCGCCACAACAGTTGCTGCTTCGCGAATGGTCTGCCAACCGGTACACCGACAAAGATGAGCCAGAAGTGCCTTGTCGACGACGTCGCGGTCGGTCAGGTCGGCACCTTTGATGGCTATACCTTCGAGCCGACAGATGATGCCAGGAGTGCAGAATCCGCACTGACTTCCGCCAGACGCGGTGAGCGCCTCGGCCCACAGATTGCGACGGTCGGCGGCGAGTCCATCGACGGTTGTGATGGTCTTACCCTTCATACGTCGGACCGGCGTTACACAAGCAACCCGCGGCGCGCCATCAACAAGAACGGTGCAGCAGCCACACTGGCCCTGAGGCGAGCAGCCATCCTTCACCGAAACGAAGCCGTTGAGTCGCAGAACGTCGAGCAGCGTTCGGGTCGGGTCAGCCATGATTTCGACACCATCGACACATAACACAACGGTGGTCGTCGTTACAGCAGCGGGATCTGGATCAGGGGGAACGCCAGCGTCAGTCATCGGGTTCGATCGTTAAGGCTGCTCAGCGCAGCACATTGGTATCGAGCCAGCGTCAGGATACGGTCCCATCAGTGAGTGACAAGTGAACACATCAATGTCAATGCCTCTAGCGATGGGACGCCGACAGTTTCTTGGTCTAGCTGGCGGGGCAGCCGGCGCGCTAGTTCTAGCTGCTTGTGGCGCGAACTCATCGACGCCAGAGCCAGAGTTTGTGGCGTCCCGGCTGTTCGATGGCCGCGCCCTTGTGCCCGACGGCACGCCTCAACGACTCGTCTGGGCCGTCCAAAAGAACAACAGCTACGTGACCGACGAGGCGTTCGAGGTGGTCAGAGTCGAAGCCACACAGAACGGCCAAGTCCTGTTCGACGAAGACGTGACGGTTCGCCGAGAAGGTCTCATCGTTCCCTACTACCCGGTGGTAATGAGATTCCCGTCGTCGGATCCGGTCGACTTCACTTTCAGCGCCAGTGGCGGCTCGTGGGCATCCGTGGCCTTGGCTTCAGGTACCGGTGAAGAGGCACTAGTCGGTCCTGGCGACAGATTCCCTAGCGTCGGTACGCCGACGTTCGACAACGCCCTTGGCGTCGACCCTATGTGCACTCGTTCGCCCGAGCCTTGCCCTTTTCACGAAGTCTCACTCGATGTCGCCATGGCCACCGGCCGACGGGTCGTGCTTCTGCTAAGCACCCCTGCCTTCTGTGGCAACCAGATCGCTTGTGGCCCGGCGCTCGAAATCCTTATCGACACGGTATCGGCACTCGACCCAGACGTTGCCGTCATACACGCTGAGATTTACACGTCACCTACTGGTCGCGAACTAGGGCCAACGTCGCCTGCCCTAGACGCATCGGGTGCCTGGTTCGAACCGTTGCTTTACACGATCGATGCTGACGCTCGCGTTACGCACCGTCTCGACTTCATGTTCGATCGCACCGAACTGGCTGAGGTCTTGGTGTCCATCTAACCCTGGCGGCTTCGCCAGTCGATCTAGAGACGCCTACTAGCTGAAGCTCTGACCACAGCCGCAGCTGCGCTGAGCATTTGGGTTGTCGATCGAAAAACCCGAACCCATGAGCCCGTCGGCAAAATCGAGGGTGGCGCCATCGAGTAGTTGGGCGCTCATTGGATCAGACACAACCCGTACCGAGCCGTATTCGGTGACGATGTCGTCGTCGGCAAATTCGGTGTCAAAGAACATCTCGTAGGAGTATCCAGAGCAGCCGCCGGGGCGCACGGCTACGCGTAACGCCAAGGCTTCGTCGCCTTCGGCCTTAACCAACTCGTCGACTTTGCCTGTAGCTACTTCGGTGAGAGTGATCATGGGCTCAGACCTCCAGATGAGAGTTAACTGATTATACCAGTAGACAACCCGCGTTTGATAGGAGCATTCGGGGATCTAGCGCGCGCGTCTAGCCCATCACTGGGGCGCTGGGTCGGTACATTCATTGTCGTGAGCGAAGAGTCAGAGGAGATCCCCCAGGCGTCGGCCCCGACTTCAGAAGATGTGATCTCGTTGCTTCGCGGGGTAATGGACCCAGAACTCAACGACAACATCGTCGACCTTGGCATGGTGCGCGGTGCCGAGATTTCCGGCTCGACGGTGACAATCACCATCGCTCTCACCACAGCTGGGTGTCCCCTCCGAGCCACCATCAAACGCGACATTCAACATCGAGTCGAAACCCATCGAGGCGTAGACGCAGTCAAGCTCATCTGGGACGAGATGAACGCCGCCGAAAAACAGCGAGTCATGAAAAGAGCTCGCCTCAAAGCCCGCGACGATGCAGCACCTACTCGAGTCCCTTCATCGACCAGAGTGCTTGCCATCGCATCGGGCAAGGGCGGGGTCGGAAAGTCGTCGGTAACGGTAAACCTGGCCGCCGAGTTGGCCCGAGTTGGTTATGTCGTCGGCGTTCTAGACGCCGACATTTGGGGCTTCTCGGTGCCGCGCATGTTAGGGGTGAGCGAACGGCTCGAAGCAGAACCCGACGAAGAAACCGGGCGCCCGGCTATTCAGCCAGAAACACTCAATGTCGGTGCTGGCCAACTCAAGGTTGTCTCAACGGGCCTGCTCGTCGAAGACGAAGAAACAGCACTGATGTGGCGCGGCCTAATGCTGGCCAAAGCCGTCGAGCAGTTTCTGAGCGATGTCGCGTGGGGTCAACTTGACTACCTGCTGATCGATATGCCACCTGGCACCGGAGACGTTCAGATGGCGTTGGCCAGGCTGTTGCCGCAGGCTGAAATGCTCGTGGTTACGACCCCCGCCCTTGGCGCTCAGAAAGTCGCGGCTCGGGTTGCCGATATGGCCAGGCGTTCGCATATGCCGGTTCTCGGCGTTATCGAGAACATGGCAGCGTTCACGGCACCTGACGGTTCGGTGTACGCATTGTTTGGCCAGGGTGGAGGCGAACGGCTATCGAGCGATATCGGCGTGCCACTGTTGGCCTCGATACCTCTCGAACCAGCCGTTTCTGCGGGTGGAGATACCGGTAAACCCGTTGTTGTTCACGGCCGACCAGACAGCTCGGCAAAGGCCGCATTTCAGAAGCTGGCCGCGCTGATTGTGGAAGAGGTCGCTCCGCCTCGAGACCTCGGCGGCTGCACGGCCCGCCTGTTTGCAACGGTCGAGGCTGCGTTTGAGGAACTCGACGCTGCGGGCAACTAAGCGGCCAAGCCGATAGGCGAGGCCCCCCGAACAGCCCGATGAGCGCCCTAGTGAGCGCAGCGAACCAAGATCCGAAGGTAGTCCCGGACAAATGCGCCTAGGTGATCGGTTCCATCAAACCCAGGGCGATTCAGGGGTCGGGATTGTTAGCGGTTATGGGTAGTGGGTGATTGGGCGTGTCGCTTGAGGGTCGTGTCTGGTACTCACCGCTTGATCCACCTGGTGTCGTACGACGGCTGGAATAACGACTTCACCTATATCGAATATTTGTTCGTAATATGTGTGTGAACTGTCTATTGTGACGATACAGTGTGGGTATGGATCGATGCGGGATTGTTTATCTGACACAGGAGGAGTTCAGTCAGCTTGATATCACCGCGCTTGACAAGATTTTGAACGGGATTCATTTTCATCGTTCTCGTCTTGATGGTCAGGAGGTGTTTGCTTTGCAGGCTCGTGCTGTTATCACTCATGGCCGTAACCGGCCGGCTGATCCTGCACCGCGGCCCCAACCCGACAACAACAATGATCGCGATGCTGATGGCAGCGTAGATGACGGGTGTGACAGCAACCCCGCTGGTTCCGCCGACGTTGCTGGTGCTGGTTCCGGTGAAGCTGGGCCCGGCGATACTGGCCCCGACAGCGGTAATGGTGGGGGTGATCCTGGTGCGGCTCGTTCTAAACGGGAGTTGCGTGATGCTGAACGCCGGGCAGCAAGGCTGGCTGACTACCCCGAGATCGGCGATGCGTTGGGCGCCGGGCAGATATCGACAGAACAGGCCGATCTGATCTCACGAGCCAGAGTGTCAACTAGAACAAAGTTGGAACTGTTGGCTGACGCTAAGCATGAGCACGCCGACCAGACCGCCGAAGCAGTCAAGACAGCGGTTCGTGAGGCCGACACCGAGTCTGCCGACGACCGCTACAACCGTCAACGCGGCAACCGTCGGGGAGGGTGCGGTGTTAACGATGACGGAATGTACTGGCTAAGCCTGCTGATCGATCCGATCACCGGGGCCAGAATCAAACATGCCTATGACCCGCGGTTCAGGGCTGCGTGGGCTAAAGAAAGAGAGTTGGACCGCACGACAAGGCGGGTACCGAAACAGTTGGCAGGAGACATCATCGCCAACATGTTGTTGGGTCTCCCAGCCGTGTTCGATCTACACCCCCAAGCCCAAACCGACAGCCACCACGCCGCCGACGCCCAAGCTCACGCCGACCACACCGATCCACAGCCTGAACCCGTAACGCCCGAAACATGGGCCGAACCCGCTGAGGCGGAACGTTCAGCCGAACCGGCCACGACCACCGACGGGACCGCTGCCGCAAGCGACGCGACAGACACGCCAGCCGACTCAAACTCGGCAACTGTCGGGTCAGATGTGTCAGCCGCTGCAAGTTGTGCGCCTGAAGCTACTGTTGCAACGTCGGCTGACTCGACCCCATCAAAGTCTCGACACGGCCACGGACCAAAACCGCCTCCGCACCGACACCCAAACAGCCGAACCGACAACAGTCGCGGCGGGAGTCTGGGTGTCAGGTTCGTCGAGGTCGGCACAGATGCTGACGGGAACGAAACGCGAACCGATCTTGGCACCTACACCCCGATCAGACCGGCCCCACTACACGAACCCCCACCTGATGTCACCGAGAGTGAAGCCGCCGGGTTGGGTGGGTCTGACAGTGACCGGCAATGTCGGTCTTGTCGAACATCAGGACCTCCACCGGGCGTTTCGGGCCCTGCGTCGGACCGAGAATCTGATTCGAGAAGTGGTGGGAGTTCGCGGGCCGGTATCAATGTTGTGATCGGTCTGTCTGATCTGAACGATCTAGAAGACCGTCAAGCCGTCGGTTACACCTCTGATGGTGTCCCGATACCGGCGACATTGGTGCGAACCTTTATGTGTGACGCCGATATCTCCTACTGGATAGAACAAGCCGACTCCCGGCAACTGACTTTGGCTCGCACTGTCAGGTATGCGACACCGATCCAACACCAGGCGCTGTTGGTTCGTGACGGTGGTTGTGTATGGAAACACTGCACCATGCCAGCATCAGCATGCCAAGCGCACCACATCACCTTCTGGGAACACCAAGGAACAACAGATCTCGAACAGATGTGTCTGCTCTGTCCAGCTCACCATCGCAAACTTCACGCCATGGGCCACCACATCAGGCCAGGTACCCAACCCAGAACCTGGAAACTGACCCGCGACTCCGACGGACAAACCTCCAAAACATGGACCAACCCACCCCACCGCCAAAAACCCGGCACCAACACAAAACCAGCCCGACCCAAACCCCACCACGTGGCCTAGGGGCTCCCGAACGCTCTGCAGTCGGGATGGCCCCTACGACTCAGAGACGGCGAGCTGATCAAGTTGGCTGTCGACCCAAGCCCTGCTCGGCTACACCCCCGAAGCACGCTTCATGCAACACGTGATCACCCATCTCGCCGAGTCGGGCCCGTCCTATGACGACGACCCGTGGATGGTGGCCTCCACCCCTGTTGAACACGGCCCCAACCGCGAAACAGCGAAACGATCCGATCTGGCCGGCCAGACCCTCAAAGCACAACTTGACCTCGAACCCCATGGCAGCCGAACCAAACCCGGCGTCTGCGCCAGAACCCAACAACGCACCCCCGCCATCTGCCAGCTTCGAAACCGAACTCAACAACCAAGACCCGCCCCATCACTATCCGCCTAGAACCACGAGCCCTCGGAGCCAATCATCTACGGGCGCCTAGAGGCCCACGGGCTCGGCCTCGGCCTCGGCCTCGATGAATCCGTCGTCGCCTGGGACAAGAATGCTGAAGCCGCCCTCGTCGTCGCGTTTGATCTGAGGCATGATCATCGGGATCGAGCTCCGGGCTCTGACATCGGCCATTAACTCATCGACGGAGCCAAATTGGGCTACGTCTTCGAGGTTCTTGATGGTGGGGAAGATCATTTCGAACTCGCCAGATCGTTGCCGGTCGAGGGCTTCGTCGACCGAGATCCAGACACTGGCTATGGTCTCGCCGCCGTCGTGAAGAGGTTCTTGGTCGTCGGGCATTCTGGCAATGAAGAACCGCGTGTCGAATCGGCGAGTCGGGCCCATTGGGGTGACCCAATGACTAAAGTAGATGATGTCATTTAGAGCGATCGTTAAGATTTCGGCGCTGCACAATGCGGCGATGCGAAGGTCGCCCGAATAGACCTTCAGTCGCGCCTCGCCAAACCGGGCGACCACTTCAGGGTCGGCGAACGGGATCATTTCGCCATCGCCCCTCCTCGCTAACAGGACACCGGCTTCTTCAAAGCACTCACGAACAGCAGCCACCCAGTAGGCCAGACCACCGGCCGCTAGGCCGAGCTGTTCGCTGGCAGCGGCATCGGTAAGTCCGGAACAGACAACCTCCAGACCAGGGTCTTGCCGATCGGATTCGTCGACGCCACCACCGGGAAAGACGAACGCTCCGCCAACGAAGTCGCTGTTTAGGTTGCGGCGCAACATGAACACCTCGATGTTGCAAGCGCTCTGGCCATCACACGATCGGCTGTCAGTGGACCGGTCGCGCACCAGCAACACCGTTGCTGCGGGCCGAGCGACCTTGCTCTTGTCGAGGTTCGTGTCGAACTCCGGAACCGCATCGGTCATGGCTGGTCCTTGGGGTCGTCTAGTTCGGTGGGGTTTGCAGGGTCTTTTGGGTTCGCGAAGTCTTCTGGGTCGACATCGATAAAGTCGGTCATACCAAACCGGGCGGCGTCGGCTGGAGCGGAGGTAAATCCTGGGCCCGCCACCATCGAGGCCCGAAAACGTTTGCCCAGGATCCGTCGTGCTAGAGCCCTTGCCGGCGCGAACAACAGCGACAACCCGACAGCGTCGGTGATGAATCCTGGAGTCAACATCAGAGCACCGGCCACCACAACCAGCAGCCCGTCGATGAGCTCGTCGGTTGGCATGCGTCCGGCTTGAAGTTGCTTTCGAATACGACCGAGCACGCTCATGCCCTTGAGCCTGACCATCCAAGCGCCAACGATGCTCACCGCCAGCAGCAGAACGAGCGTTGCCAACACGCCGATGCCCTGACCGACCTGGATGATTACCGCCAACTCGAGGATTGGCACAACGATGAAGGCGATTAGTAGGTAGCGCATGAAGGCTCCTTAGCAGCCTCTTGAGCCTAGCGATCGACTGTTCCTGGCCAATGAGCAAGTTCGTCTCGGGCGAGAATCCCCTAGCCTCAACATTGTGCATCCGCCTTCCGTCGACACCTTGGCTCGCTCCCGCACCGACACCGGCCTCCCACATCCCTTGCTGGTCGATGCGGCCCGAGCGGCGATCGCTGCTGGCCGCCACGACGAGTACGACGAGTACGTCGAGCGGGCCAGGCGACGTCTGCTAGTTCCCGTCATCAACGCGACGGGCGTTCTGCTTCACACCAACATGGGGCGCGCGCCCCTGTCAATCCAACGAAACAGCGGCTATTCGAATCTCGAACTGAATCTCGACGACGGTCGTCGCGGTAGCCGCCAGGCCAGGGTCGCATCGCTCGTTGCTCGGGCCAGCGGAGCCGAGGCAGCCGTGGTCGTCAACAACTGCGCAGCCGCCGTCATGCTCGGTCTGGCGGCCATAGCCAAGGGTGGCGCAGTACCGGTTTCTCGAGGCGAGCTAGTCGAGATCGGCGGAGGCTTTCGCGTACCGGAAGTTCTTGAGCAGTCGGGTTCTCGTCTGGTCGAGGTTGGCACGACAAACCGAACCCGCATCGCCGACTTCGAGGCAGCCATCGCCGCTAACAACGACATCTCGATCGTTCTGAAAGTCCACCCGAGCAACTATCGAATCGAGGGCTTCCAAGAGGAAACGTCGGTCAAGGAACTAGCAACGCTCGGTTTGCCAGTCATCGTCGATCTGGGTAGCGGCCTCCTCGACGAGAGCTGCCCGTGGCTTAGCAATGGCCGTCCGACGTGGCTTGGCGACGAACCCGCGGTGCGTCAGACACTCGGTCAGGGCGCCGACCTGGTGATGTTCTCAGGCGACAAACTTCTCGGTGGCCCACAAGCGGGCATCATCGCCGGACGGGCCGATCTGGTCGAACAATGCTCCCAACATCCGCTCATGCGAGCCCTCCGACCAGGCGATCTGATTCTTGAAGCCCTGCAAACGGTGGCCTTGGCCTACTTGAATCGAGACGGCGATGCCATCGACTTCTGGCGAACGGCGACCGCGCCCATCGGTCCCCTTCGGGATCGGGCGGAGGCGATTGTTTCAGCTGTCGGAACCAACACGTTCGAGCCAAGGGTTATAGATACCGAGGCCGCGCCTGGTGGCGGATCGCTGCCAACCGCAACTATTCCGTCGGTAGGCATAACCGTGATCGGCGACGTCACGGCAAGTCTTCGCGCTGCAGGTACGCCGATCATCGCCCGAGTGAACAACGGCTCGACCATCATCGACCTCAGAGCTGTCGACCCCGCCGACGATCATGCAATCACCAGCGCTCTTGGGGCGCTTGGCGGCTCATAGCACCGTGCACGTTGTAGCAACCGCAGGCCACGTCGATCACGGTAAATCGACGCTGGTTCGGGCCCTCACCAGCATCGACCCAGACCGATTGATCGAGGAGAAGAAGCGCGGCCTCACTATCGATCTCGGCTTCGCCTGGACATCGCTGCCGTCGGGTCGTGGCATCAGCTTTATCGACGTACCAGGGCACGTCCGGTTCATCAAGAACATGCTGGCCGGAGTCGGCGCTGTCGATGCCTGCCTCTTCGTCGTCGCCGCAACCGAAGGCTGGAAGCCTCAGTCCGAAGAACACCTACGCATCCTCGAAATACTCGGCATGAAGAACGGTGTCGTGGCTCTCACCCAGGCGTCACTGGTCGACACCGACCTGGCCGAGTTGGCCCATCTTGATGTGAGCGAACATCTTGAAGGTACGTTCCTTGCCGATGCCCCGATCATTGCCGTAGACAGCATCGACGGCACCGGGATTCCCGACCTGCTCGATGCTCTCGACGAGTTGACCGCGACCGTTCCTACTTCGGCCGATCTGAAACGACCACGGATGTGGATCGACCGAGTCTTCGCCGCAAAGGGGGCAGGCACCATCGTCACCGGAACGCTAACGGGGGGAATGATCCGCGTCGATGACGAACTTCGCGTCGAACCCGGCGGCCACACCGTCCGAGTCCGCGGCCTTCAGTCGCAAGGGAAAGAGCGCACGAAGGTTGGTCCTGGTAATCGTCTCGCCATCAACCTCACTGGAGTCGATCGGTCCGAGCTCCAGCGGGGCCAGGTTGTTGTTCGCTCTGGTCAGTGGTTCAGCACCAATCATGTCGATGCCGACCTTAGGGTGCTCGACAGGCTCGACCACGAAGTGTCGCGTCGGGGCGCCTATGCCATGTATCTGGGGTCGGGTGAATTCCCAGTACGCCTACGGGTGCTCGGTGGCGCAGCCCTCTTGCCTGGCGATACCGGGTTCGTGCGGATGTATCTGGAGCACGCCTTGCCACTGCTCCCCGGCGACAATTTCGTAGTTCGCGAGTTTGGCCGTCAAGAAACGATCGGGGGCGGCCAGATCCTTGACCTCGACCCTCGGGCAACAGCGGCCACCGCTGTTCCGGATCGATCGGTCAACCGGGTAGTCCGAGAACGCGGTTGGGTCGATGCTCACCAACTCGAACTCCTAACAGGCGAAAAACGCACCCCCAATGTAGGCAACTGGGTAGTGGACCCAGCCGTGCTCCAAGAGCACCTCACGTCAACGCACCAAACCATCGTCGATGCTGGCGACAAGGGCGTCGACACAGCATTGTTCGATGATCGCCAGCGGGCCGTGCTCGATCAGTTCGACGACATCGTGGTCGATGCCGGAACTGTGCGAGTTCGCGGAACTGTCGATGTATTCGCTGACCACCCGTTTGTGGCCGCGATCGATGCGTCACCCTTCGCTCCACCCGAACCCGACGACATTCCTGTCGCCGAGCTCCGAGGCCTGGTACAAAGAGGCCATCTAGTTCAGCTCGATGGTCGCTACTTCACGCCAGCCGCGATCGCCGCCGCGGCAAACGAGCTCGCAATAATGTTGGCTCGCCAGCCGGCGGGTGTAACAGTTTCGGAAGTCCGCGAACATTTGGGCAATACCCGCAAACATGCGTTGCCCCTATTAGGCCAGCTCGACTCAACCGGGGTGACCAGACGACGTGGCGATGTACGAGTAGCAGGCCCTCGGCTTCCACCGCTCGATTAGTCAGCCAACAGCGTTCAGGTGACGTCGATCGCTCTCGCTCTTCCCACCCCAGATGCCATGTTGTTCTCTGATGTTCAGCGCATAGTCGAGACAGCTAGCTCTAACCGCGCACTGTTCGCAGATGGCCTTGGCAAGACGCTCACGCTCGGCCTTTTCTACGCGTCGTTCGTGAGCCGTAGGCGGAAAGAACACGACCGCCTGCGGCCCTCGGCATTCAGCTTGCTGCTGCCATGAGATGTGGTGAGCTGCAACCAACTCGACCCCCCTTAGATTTCCCCATAGGAAATCTAGTCACCGTGTGACCTCAGACACAAGAGAGATTTTCCGAACCCACACGACAGCGAGTGTGACCTTCGCTGCGCCGAGGTCGCTATTTGTCGGAGCCGCGCATCTCGCGGTAGTCGATCGCGCCGCCCAGTTCGGGTTCGACCTCAAGAATCGTGCCCTCGATAGCCACGACGCGGGCCGCAACACCGGCCTCGAGCGGTGTACCTCGATTGGTACGAGCTCGCCACTTTGCGCCACGAACTTCGATCGTGCCGTCAGGATCGATTTCGGTCACGGCTGTGCCCATCTCGCCGATCATCCACTCGCGACCGATAGTGGTGGTCGAGAAACGAGTCCTGACCAGCGAAGGCATACCAGACAACATGAACGTAAGAGTCAGACCAATTCCGACCACCAACGGCACCCATGACAGACCGTGGACGTCGAACAACGAAAACGAACCGACCAGCAGCATCAAGGTACCCATGCCTGTCCAGAACCTAGGCACTCCAGTCTGTATGTCGATGGCGTAGGCACCGACCGAAAGAACCAGCACCACAAGCGCCCAAGGCCGAATGGATAACACGCCGAGACCATATGACGAGAGGGTTAGACAGACAGCACCAACAATGCCCGCAACACCAATCCCTGCGGTGTAGAAGTCGAGCAAGATCATGCTTAGGCCAATGAGCAGCAGCAGATAGGCGACTGCCGGACTGGCAACGGTATGGAACAACTGATCGACCAGACTGAGCTCCAAGAACCGTACGGTGACGCCCTCAACTAGTTGACGCTGCGGGACCTCAGCATCGACATCGGCGATCTCGGCGAGTTGCACGTCGACCAGCGGTTCGATCTCGAGAACCATGTCGCCCAGAATCGGAGCGAAGGTGTCGACCAACCCGGCCTGCACCGCGCCAACGTCTTCGGTCGTTCGGTCGGCGTAACTGGCGAACGGTTCTGGCAGCGGCTGGCCCTGGAACATCGTCCCGACATCACCGACCTTGCTACCTGGGGCGATTCCGCTGATGTCGGCAACAGATAAAAGTAGGGCCGACTTACCGGTCGCAGACGATCCGGTCTGGCCGACCCACACGGCAACGATCAGCTCGGCGGTGTCGAGTTCGTCGAGCAGATCGGCAAACTCGTCGTCGCTAACGGTGATTCCGGTGCTGTTGACCCGAAGAATGAAAGCCAACGATCCGCTCTGTTCGGACTCAGCCAACCGATCGCGGATCGATGCGACCTGGATGGGATCGATGAGGCCACTGACCTCAAGGACATCGATGATGATGCGATCGTCATCTTGGGCAGATGCCGCTGCAGCGCTGAACATCAACGCCGAAACACCAAGAATCATTACGGCCAACGTGGCCCTGGCTAACCTGTGCACTCGTTGTCCTCCGGAGGTCGAGTGAATCGAACGCAGTTTGTGGCTGCGTCGCAGGTCGTCATCGTTGCCGGGAAAGGTGGCGTCGGCAAGACCACTGTCAGTGCCGCAGCCGCGCTAGCGACAGCCGACGAAGGCCAAGAGGTCCTCGCAGTCGAGGTGGACGGTACAGGCGCGCTGCGCCGACTCCTCGGTTGTCCTGATGCCGGTCCAGAACCTGTGCCTTGCCCGCTACGGCCGACGTCGGTGTCAGTGGCCTCGATCGACCCCTCAACAGCTCTGTCTGGCTACCTCGCCGATCACGGGCTCGGACGCCTTGGCGGTCGCCTCGCCCGTACCGGGATGTTGGATCTGGTGGCAACTGCGACGCCGGGCATTCGCGACTTGGTGGTACTCGGGCGGCTTCGTCACCTAGCCGATCACTACCCAGACAAGATCGTGATCGTCGATGCACCGGCGGCCGGTCACGCGCTGGCCTTTCTCCGAACGCCGCGCGACATCCTCGACACCGTCGACGGAGGCCGTATAGCCGATCAAGCCCAACTCGGGGTGGAGTTTCTCGCCGACCACAACCGCAGTTCGGTCACGCTCGTGACGCTGCCTCAGGAGACCCCAGTTAATGAGCTTGTCGAAACTGCATTCGCCATCGAAGACGAGTTAGGCGTCGCCCTCGGACCGGTGATAGTTAATTCTGTCGAGCCTCCGCTCACCGAATCGGCGCCCGTTGACGAGGTTGGCCTAGCCGCTCACGAGTTCTTCGAACAGCGGGCCGCGGCCGAGGCTGTTCAGTTGGTCCGAATGGAGTCCGAGTTGCCTCTTCCCTGGTTCGCCTTGGACCGGGCTGATGGCCCAATCGATCGACAGGAACACTTAGAGCAGCTAGCTCGGTCACTGCGAAGCGGCGCTTGGAAATGATGGGTCCACCCCCCGGGATCGCGCCCGTCGAAGATGTTGCAGCGACCACCAGGGTTGTATTGACCGTTGGTACCGGTGGTGTTGGCAAGACCACAGTGTCGGCCGCGCTGGCGTCGGCCGCGGCCCGTACCGGTCGACGGGCGGTAGTAGTTACCGTCGACCCGGCTCGCCGATTGGCCGATGCTCTTGGGGTAACCGGCGAGCTACGTAGCGAGCCGACCAAACTCGCCGAACACTCAAACGGCGGCCAGTTGTGGGGCTCGATGCTCGACCCGCGAGTCACCTTTGATCGACTAGTCGATTCGCACGCACCCGACGCCGCCACAGCCGTTGCGATGCGCCGAAACCGAATCTACCAAAACATGGCCAACGGCCTGTCCGGCACCCAGGACTATTTAGCTATCGAAGAGCTGTACTGGTTAGCCCACGATGACCGATTCGACCTTGTTGTGGTCGATACACCACCCTCACAGACTGCATTGGACATTGTCGATGCGCCTGGTCGGTTGACTCGGCTGTTCGACAACCGCATTTATCAGCTTCTAACCGGACGCCGCAGCGGTGCGACGCGCATCTTCAGTCGAGCCGCGCAACGTTTCGTCAAGACGGTTGGCGCCGTGGTGGGTGCAGGGATCGTCGATGACGCTGTCGAGTTCTTCCGACTGTTCGAAGACCTTGAGGCCGGATTCCGCGATCGAGCCGCGGCGGTTGGCGATTTGTTGACGAGCGACGAGGCCAAGGTAGTACTGGTGGCTTCACCTCAAACCGACGCCGTCGCGAGCGCTCTCGGTCTGATACGCGCACTCGTGGCCCGCCAGCTTCGGCCCGATGTCGTGGTCGTCAACCTCGTTCATCCGAGGCCTGACGGGTTGGCAACTGCACCGTCTTGCGAGGCGGTCGATCGTCTACGAATACGGGTGCAAAATGAAGACGAAGCCATCGTGCCACTAGTCGAAGCAAACCTCGGTCAAGCAATTGTGCCAGTGCCATCACTCCCTGGCGATATTCACGACCAAGAAGGACTGAAACATGTTGAGCGGCATCTAACAAGCGGATTCCCCGACGGCGTGTTCGGACCCGGCCGAGCATGGCGGTAACCTGCGAGTCGTGACAGACGTGCTGATTGCCTGCGAAGCAAGCTGGATCATCGAAGACCTCAAAGCCGTACTGGTGGCCCCCGGCACCACCATTCGGGTGGTCAACACCGGTGCCGCGGTACGCGGTGAGGTCGACGCCGAAACTCCAGACCTTGTCATTCTCGATCTTCAAATCGGCAATATGGGCGGTATGGCGACGTGTCTCGATCTCCGTCTCGAGGCTGGCGTTGGCCGGCTCCCTCATGTTCCGGTGCTGATGCTTCTCGATAGAGCAGCCGACGTTTTTCTGGCGAGTAGTTCAGATGCCGACGGTTGGATCATTAAGCCGCTCGATGCCATCAGGCTCCGCAAAGCGATCAACGCACTCCTCGCCGGTAACACCTACCACGAGTCGCAGACCGCAGCAGCCCAGTAGTTACGAAATCTGGTCGTCACGCCGCTAGGCAAGCGCTAGCGTTGAGGACCCATCGGGATGTGGCGCAGCTTGGTAGCGCGCTGCGTTCGGGACGCAGAGGTCGGGGGTTCAAATCCCCCCATCCCGACCAAACAACTTTCAGTCTACGTGCAGCTAGTTTCCTTCAGGCACCGTCACAGTCCATCTGTATGATCATGCTCAACTTCCCTTGCTGACTAAATCTGAACGTTAGGGAAGACAATGATCACCGACGCAGACCGCCGCAAATTGCATGGCGCACTTACCGAAGTACTCGGATCCGACTCAAGCGAACTTCTTATGGAACTTCTGCCACCAACCGGCTGGGCCAACCTCGCCACTCAGCAGGACGTGACGGTTCTCCGCGCCGACATCGATATCGCCAAGACTGAGGTTCGAATCGAGCTCCAAGATCTACGCACGGAACTCAAGTCCGACATCCACGACCTTCGCACCGAACTTCAAGACGTACGCACGGAACTCAAGTCCGACATCCAAGATGTACGCACTGGGCTACAGAGCCTGAGCAACGAACTTCAGGATGTTCCCAGCGAAATCAAGGCGCAGCTCCCAAAGCTAATCACGGCCAATATCGCATCGATGATCGGCGTAGCCGGACTCGTCCTGGGCGCAGTCGCTATTGGCTGAAACGATCGGCGAGGATGTAAGCCTGAAGATCCTCGGCCTCGGCAAACGCGAAACGAGCTGTTTCGACGACAATTTCGGGGTCGTTGATTCGTTGTAGGCGCAGTAGATCGCCGCGGTTGCCACAGTTCAGCACCGCCGTTGTCCGGTCGATCTGAAACTTGACCACCGAGGCGTCCATCGGCTCCGCGACCGAGTCGACTTCGACATGTTTGATCCTGCATCGATCGAGCATGTTCGAGATCAGTTCGCGGTAACGCTTCGGCAGAGCAACCTTGCGTACTCCCATCGGCTTGAGTGGCTGGTAGAGCACTAGCGACGACGATTGCCCCGCGGTTGGTTCCCTTGCTACCGACTCGGTTGTCGACGCGGGCAGCTTCGCCACCAACAGACCAGTTTCCACTCCGCCAGTCGCCCTAGTCAGACGATGGGTAACGGTGTTCATGGATACGGGATACGACAGATAGCCGAGATAGCCGCGTTCCATCATCGACTGGCCTACGGCCTCACCGAGACGCCCGCTGAGGCGTGCACCTCTTGCGCCGGGCTCCAGCATCGTCGGGTGACAGCGGCTCGATGGCAACCTTGTCGGGTAGCGACCGCATAGCGCTCTACTCGTCGACGAACGTCGCTGGCACCCGTCGACGGCGATCGACTGTTAGCTGCAACACATCGGGTCGGCTGTAGTGCCCAGTGGGGTCGAAGTTCTGGCGCTCCTGGCGAACAAGCTCCATGTCGAGGTCGGCAAAGAGGATCGTCTCCTCGTGGCGCTCGGCTTCGGCCAGCACAGTGCCGTCTGGGGCAACGATGATCGAGCCGCCACTCATCAGGTTGTTGCCAGCCTCTGCGAGCTCGTCTTTGAGGGCAAAGTTGTCTGGCAACTGATCGGCCCGCAGCACAGCTCCACAGCTGACCACGAAGACTCGACCTTCCTTGGCCACGAAGCGGCTGATGTCGTGGCTAATTCCTGGCGAGCCTGGCCAGGTTGCGATGTGAACTTGGGCGCCTTGCGCGTACAGCGCCGCTCGGGCAAGCGGCATCCAGTTCTCCCAGCAGTTGAGCCCGCTCACGACCGTGCCCCCAAACTTGTGAGCGACGAGGCCATTGCCATCGCCGTCGGCCCACATCATTCGTTCGCTGTACGTCGGCTTGAGTTTGCGGTGGGTGCTCACGATGCCAACGACCGGGTCAATTCCGACCAGTGTGCAATACACAGAACCGCCAGATGGGCCTCGCTCGGCAATGCCTAGGTAGACGAATGTCCCTGTCTCGTTCGCGACCTCCACCACCTGGTCGAGATCGCCTCGCCGAACATCGACCGCGGAGTCGAGATACTGCGCCCAGGCCGCCTTCTGAGTGTCCTCGTTGAACCTCGATGCCCCAGGGTGGTCAGCCCAGATCGGATACCCGGCCACGAACGTTTCGGGGAAAGCGATGAGTTCAGCACCGCCAAATGCTGCCTCTGCGATTAGCGAGACTGTCTTGTCGATAGTGGCCTGCCGGTCAAGGAACACCGAGCTTGCTTGAACTGAGGCGACGCGCATGGCGTGACCTTAACGAGTAGCCGAACTTGTCGCCGCGAATCTGTGGAGTCAGTACGTTCGTAACTCGACCTGGTGACCGTCGGGGTCGAACATGTACACGCCATCACCTTGGCCCTGCGCGCCGAACAACGACATCGGCCCCCTGACGATGATGTCGGCGTTGGCTGCCACGAATTCGTCGAAGAACTCTCTATCGCAGGTGAGTGCGAAGTGGTCAACGTTCGTACCTTCGGGTTCGCCAGGAAACAGGTCAATGATGAACTGCTCGCTTACCCGGACCGACACGAATGGAGCGTTACCGTCGCGCCACTCGTCGAGGCGCACTGGTTCGACACCGAACTTGTCGACGTACCAGGCCAGCGACACCTCGACATCGCTAGTAAGCAAAACAATGTGGTCGACTCCGGTCAGCATGGGGCCCCTTCTGGCCGTGGCGGCTAGTTCGGTCGTACGATCACTGGCATGTGCCGCAACATCACGACCCTACGAGGCCTCCAGCCCTCAGCCTCGGTATTGTTTCGGGGTGCAACTAGACGAACTACGTGACCTCATGGCCAAGACGTACGGCTTAAGAGATACCGAGCGAGGCATCCCGGCCACGATTGCCTGGCTCACCGAGGAACTTGGCGAACTAGCTCAGGCGGTGCGAAAGGGCACCCGCGAACAGCAACTTCACGAGTTAGGCGACGTCTTGGCCTGGGTTGCATCGCTAGCAGCACAGCTCGACCTCTCGATGGACGAAGCGGTCGAGCGATATGCCAACGGTTGCCCTAAATGCCAGCACTCACGCTGCGAGTGCTGAGGCCGAGCGGCCCGATGAGCGCACTAGTGAGCGCAGCGAACCAAGAGCGGAAGGTAGTCCCGGCCGAGCCCGAAGGCGAGGCCCCACTAGTCCGAGCAGCCCGAGCTTGCATTCGCGAGTTTAGGAACGCCTGGCGAGCAGGGCTTCGGCGATCTGCACGGTATTGAGTGCCGCCCCCTTGCGCAGATTGTCGCCGGAGACGAAGAAGTCGAGCCCGTTCTCGAACACGGTATTGACGCGAATTCGTCCCACGATCGAGGGGTCAATGCCGGCAGCCTGAAGCGGAGTGGGCACGTCTTTGAGAACAACACCGTCGGCTGTGCCGAGGATCTCGGTAGCTCGCTCGACCGAAATGGGATCTCGGAACGAAGCCGCTATCGACAACGAGTGTCCGGTGAAAACTGGAACCCGGACACATGTCCCCGAGACTGCCAGGTTGGGCAGTCCGAGAATCTTGCGACTCTCGTTGCGCAACTTCTGCTCTTCGTCGGTCTCACCGGACCCGTCGTCGACATAACTGCCCGCTAGCGGCAGAACATTGTGGGCAACGACTCCGGGAAACGATGAGGGAGATGGGTAGTCAACGGCATTGCCGTCGTGCGTTAGAGCTGTCGCTCTGTCGACGGTTTTGAGCAGTTGCTCGCCAAGTTCGTCGACGCCGGCAAGGCCAGCGCCCGAAACCGCCTGATAGGTGCTGACGATCATGGCCTGAAGGCCAGCCTCGGTGTCGAGAGGTTTGACTACCGGCATGAACGCCATGGTGGTGCAGTTGGGATTGGCAACGATGCCCTTAGCGATGTCGTCGAGGTCGTGAGGATTCACCTCTGACACAACAAGTGGAACTTCTGGGTCCATTCGCCAGCCCGACGAGTTGTCGATGACCGTCGCTCCGGCGGCGGCGACCTTTGGGGCAAGCCGCAGCGATGCTGTCTTGCCTGCCGAGAACAAGACAATGTCAAGACCGGAGTAGTCGGCGGTGTCGGCATCTTCGACAGTGATCTCGTCATGGCCGACAGCCAGCTTGCGGCCAGCAGAACGAGACGAAGCAAACAGACGAATCTCGTCGAAAGGGAACTCTCTTTCGACCAATATTTTGCGCATGACGCCACCGACCTGGCCGGTGGCACCGACGATGCCGATCTTCATGCCAACCAGGTTACCGGCGTACTTCGATGCGGGGCGTCGCAATATCCGGTGCACAAACCCCACCCAAAGCGGCGGGCCGATGGCCTAACGGGTGCCGACGGTTGGGGCGTCGAGGCCAAAGGCGGTGTGGAGGGCGACAGTGGCACGGTCGACATCGGCCTCGTCGACTACGCAGCTAATACGAATGGCTGAGGTAGAGATCATGCCAATGTTGACTTTGTTGGCGGCAAGTACTTCGAACATGGTGGCCGCGACGCCAGGGTTCGATGCCATTCCGGCGCCGACCACGGAAACGCGCCCAATCGTTGCGTCGGTTGTAACCGAATCGAAGCTGAGACTTGTAGCCATCTGTTCACACGTTGCCGAAGCAACAACGAGGTCTTCGCGAGGAACGGTAAACGAAATATCGGTACTACCGTGCTCGCTCACGTTTTGCACGATCATGTCGACGTTCACATTGTCGTCGGCGAGGGTGCGGAACACGGCGGCGGCAATGCCGGGTTCGTCCTTGACCTTGATGAGCGTCACTTTGGCTTGTGATGTGTCGGGCACGATGCCCTTGATTGTTGCCTTTTCCACGTCTGGTCCTTCTTCAACTACCCATGTGCCCGACTCCCAAGTGAAAGCGGACCGCACATGAAGTGGAACGCCATAGGCCCTGGCGACTTCGACCGATCTCCTTGCTGGCTTTGGGCAGCCAACGGCGGTCATTTCTAGAAGCTCATCGAACGATATCTGCGCGATCTTGGTGGCTGCGACGGCAACCCGCGGGTCGGTGGTGAACACACCAGACACGTCGGTGAAGAGTTCACATGCGTCGGCGCCCAATCCGTGGGCCAGTGCGACCGCCGTGGTATCGGAGCCCCCTCGACCCAGGAACGTTACGTTGTTGTCCGTGGACACACCCTGGGCCCCGGCCACAACTGCAACCCTTCCGGCGTCGACACTGTCGCGAACCCTGTAGGGATCGACAGTAAGGATCTTTGCCTTCTGATGGTTGGTGTCGGTGACGAATCCAGCCTGACTGCCGGTAAACGAATCGGCAGGTACGCCGATGTCGTGCAGGGCCATGCACATAAGGGCGATGGCCTTACGCTCGCCGGCCGTGATGAGCATGTCCATCTCGCGAGTTGGAGGCGCCGAAGACACCGAATCAGCAAGGCGCAGCAGCTCGTCTGTCTCTTTGCCCATAGCGCTGACGACCAAAACTATGCTGTCGCCACGCGAACGACAACGCTTCACATGGTCGGCCACTTCGCGCATGCGGTCGGCATTCGCGACCGACGTGCCGCCAAACTTTTGGACCAATAAAGCCACGAACAACAACGCTACCGCCTCGCTGGCAGCACTCGCCCGGAGTTTCTATGTCTTGTCGCGGCGTCGCCACTGGCTGACCCGTTGGTACCGTGACCAGCAATGGGTAGCGAAAAACGAGCACGTCAAAAAGCTGGCCGCATGGCCAGAGTCGAATCCGAGTTGGCCGCGCGGGCTTCGGAGCGCCGCAAACGTCAGGCAGTCCGCTGGATTGTCATCATCGCGCTGGCCATTGGCGCAATAGTGCTCTACAACATGTTCGCTGGCGGCGACGATGACAACGAGGCTGGAACAACGGGCCAGAACGCCGAAGGGTTCGTTGCCGAAGACAGTGCAACATCGGTGGCGGCTGCTACCGCAACCACTGTCCCCGTCGTTGCTACCACGACTACCGTGGATCTACGAGCGCCCGACCAGGGCGAGTGTCCACCAGAAGACGGCTCAGCCGAGGTGACCACTCAATTCGACGCGCCGCCGCCATTGTGTATCGACGTCGACACGTTCTATGCAGCCGAAATGAACACCAGTCTCGGCACCATGCAAATCGTGCTCGATCCCACCCGCGACACCGCCAGCGTTAACAACTTCGTGTTCCTCGCCCGCAATCGAGCCTACGAAGGAGTGCTGTTCCACCGCGTCATCGAGAACTTCATGGTTCAGGGTGGAGACGTCGAAGGTCTCAACGGCATCGGTGGGCCCGGATATACCTTCCGCGGCGGCAACCCTCAGGCCGGTCAATACCGGGTCGGGTCGCTGGCGATGGCCAACACCGGCAGCGATCCGTCTAACAACGGAGCGCAGTTTTTCATAGTGACCGGCCCCAACGGTGAAGCGCTTCCGCCTAACTTCTCGTTGTTCGGACATGTCATTGAGGGCATCGACGTGGCGCTCGAAATGCATGCCGTCGATACCGAGGCTTCCGATTTACCTACGGTCGACATTGTGATCAACTCGATAACGATCACTCAAGCGACGCCAGATCAGGTCGAGGCATACAACGAAGCCATTGGCTGATAACTTGCACGGAGGCTGCAACATGTTGATCGGGATCGTCGGCTCAGGAATCATGGGTTCAGGAATCACTGAGGTTGCCGCGGTCGCTGGCCACAAGGTGATACTTCGATCTCGAAGCATGGCGTCGGCCGATGCAACGGTAGCTAACACTGCAATGTCGTTGCGTCGACAGGTCGACAAGGGCCGGATGGAGATCGCGCACGCCGATGCCGCCCTGGCTCGAATCAGTTGCACATCAGACATTGGGGCCTTGTCGGAGTGCGACATCGTGATCGAATCTGTGGTCGAGGACCTTGACGTCAAGCTCGGTTTGTTCGCCGAACTCGACGACCTTTGCCAGCCAGCCACCATCTTGGCCACCAACACATCCACACTTCCGGTCGTCGACATGGCAATGGCCACTAGCCGGCCCGATCGGGTTTGTGGCGTGCATTTCTTTAACCCCGCCCCGGTGATGTCATTGGTCGAGATCGTTAGGCCGCTAACGGCTTCCGACGAAACAATGGCGATCGTTAGGGAGTTCGCATCAAGCTGCGGCAAAGACGTCGTGGCCGTCAAAGACGAGGCTGGTTTCATCGTCAACGCCTTGTTGTTCCCATACCTGAACAACGCGGTGCGAATGCTCGAGCGTGGCACCGCCGACGCCGAGGGCATCGACACTGCGATGAAGGGCGGATGCGGTTTCCCCATGGGCCCGCTTGCCCTTCTCGACCTGATCGGGATCGACACCACACTGTCCATCCTCGCCGCACTAAAGGAAGAGTTCGGAGATCCGTGGCTTACGCCGGCACCGACACTCAAGCGAATGCACACCGCCGGTCACCTTGGCCGCAAAAGCGGAATCGGCTTCTACCCCTACGACTGAGCAAACGACGATGGTCAGGGTCTCAAACGCCAGTGCCGAGTCTGCACATCAGTTGTCCGCGTGGCATCATCAGTGGTGTGAGTACCGCCCAGCGACAACCAGACGTTGCAGGCCAGGTGGAACCACCAGCAACACGTTGGTCATTTCCACCGCCCTCGACCGCAGACGAGAACGGACTAGTTGGCGCGGGCGCCGACCTCGAACCTGGCACCCTTCTGCAGGCCTACCGCCAAGGGATGTTCCCCATGCCGCTTGGCCGAACCGTTGGCTGGTGGTCACCAAACCCCCGAGCCATCCTGCCGCTGTCCAATTTGCGCGTGAGCCGGTCGCTTCGCCAGTCGTGTCGCCGCTTCAAAATCACGCTGAACACCTCGTTTCACGACGTAGTTGCTGCATGTGGCGACCCGACCAGACCCCACGGCTGGATCAACGACGACATCGCCCACGCCTACGTCGGCCTTCACGAGTTCGGCTGGGCCCACAGCATCGAGGTCTGGCTCGACGACGACATGGTCGGCGGTCTTTATGGTGTTGCCCTTGGGGCGTTCTTCGCGGGCGAGTCCATGTTTCACACCGAACGAGACGCGTCGAAAGTTGCTCTCGTAGCACTGGTCGATGCCATGAAGTCGACCGGCGGCGCACTGTTAGACGTGCAGTGGTTAACCCCTCACCTCGAAAGCCTCGGGGCTGTCGACATCGAACGGGACGAGTACCTTCAGCTCCTCGACGCGGCCATCAAGCGACCCACTGCCTCGATCTGGACCGAGCCAATGGTGTTCGAACCCCGCGACTGACAACTAACTCGCCCAACCAACAAGGCTGGCACTGGTGACTGAACGCGATCGTCCATGGCTGATGAGGACCTACTCGGGTCACTCGACGGCCGAGGCTTCAAACGATCTCTACCGCACCAACCTGGCCAAAGGCCAGACCGGCCTGTCCGTGGCATTCGACCTACCAACCCAGACGGGTTATGACTCGGACCATCCCCTCGCTGCCGGTGAAGTCGGCAAAGTAGGAGTGCCAGTCGGTCACATTGGGCACATGCGGGCCCTCTTCGACGGCATCCCCACCGGCGAAATGAACACGTCGATGACCATCAACGCCACCGCAGCCTGGCTACTTGGGCTCTACATCGCCCATTCCGAGGCCGAAGGCGTTGACCCGGCGGCTCTTCGAGGCACGACCCAGAACGACATTGTCAAGGAATATCTGAGTCGGGGAACCCATATCTTCCCTCCTGAAGCAAGCCTCAGACTCATCGTCGACATGGTCGCGTACTGCTCCAAACACGTGCCGAAATGGAATCCTGTCAACATTTGCAGCTACCACCTGCAAGAGGCCGGAGCCACTCCGGTGCAGGAGATCGCGTTTTCGCTCGGTACCGCTATCGATGTGCTCGATGCAGTGCGAGACAGCGGCCAGGTCGATGCAGAGAAGTTTGATCTTGTGGTCGGTTCGATTTCGTTCTTCGTCAATGCGGGCATCCGTTTCGTCGAAGAAACGTGCAAGATGCGGGCCTTCACCCAGCTATGGGATGAGATCACCGCCGACCGGTACGGCGTCACCAATCCCAAGCTCCGCCGATTTCGTTATGGGGTGCAAGTCAACTCGCTTGGTCTTACTGAATCCCAGCCAGAGAACAACGTTCAGAGAATCGTTCTTGAGATGCTTGGCGTCACACTGTCCAAAAACGCCCGAGCCCGTTCGATCCAACTGCCGGCGTGGAACGAAGCGCTCGGTTTACCGCGGCCATGGGACCAGCAGTGGTCCCTTCGGATGCAACAAGTGCTTGCCTACGAAACAGACCTTCTCGAACACGGCGACATATTCGATGGTTCGCACATCGTCGAGGCACGAACCGCCGAACTCATCGTCCAAGCCAAGGCTGAACTCGCTGAAATAGAGGAGATCGGCGGTGCGTTCAACGCCATCGGCGAGCTCAAGAAGCGCCTCGTCACGTCACACACAGCCCGCATCAGAGCGATTGAATCTGGCGATCTCAAAGTGATCGGCGTAAATGACTACACAGAGAGCGAACGATCGCCGCTTGGACATAGCGAACAGATTCTGAAGGTCGACCCTGATGTCGAGCCGGCGCTGATCTCGGAGCTGAGCAAATGGCGAGCTAACAGGGACAACGCTTCGGTGGCTCAGGCCCTTGCCGCACTCAAGGCCGCTGCCGAATCAGACACCAACATGATGGGGCCAACTATCGCGGCAGCGAAGGTCGGAGTCACTACCGGAGAGTGGGCCGAGACATTGCGCGGCGTGTACGGGCAGTTCAGAGCCCCGACCGGTATCGACGATGTCGCCGCGCCGTCAACCGAGCTGAGTGCCTTGGCCGAGTCGAACGGCCAGCAGGAGGGAGGGCCGCCAAGATTATTGATCGCCAAGCCAGGGCTCGATGGGCACTCCAACGGTGCTGAGCAAGTGGCAGTAGCCGCGCGAGATGGCGGTATGGACGTCTCCTACGACGGAATCCGAACTACGCCGGACGAAATTGCCGGTGCCGCGGTCCGGCACAACGCCGAGTTGGTCGCAGTTTCGATCCTAACCGGTGCACACATGCAATTGGTTCCCCAGGTGCAAACCGCGCTGGCCGCAGCAGGGGTCGACGTCCCCGTTGTTGTTGGCGGCATCATCCCCGAAGACGATCAACGCCATCTAGCCGCGGCTGGGGTAGTGCGTATCTACACGCCGAAGGACTACGAACTCGCAGCCATCGTTCGAGACATGTCAGATCTAATACTGAACGCTCGTTCATAGCTGGTTCGCCGGCCTTGAATCAGGCCACCCACCGTCCGATAGGTGGGCGATGTCGGAACGCGTCGAATCGGAACAGAGACCAGCAGCCGCGGGTGAGGGCAACCTCGGCGCGTTCGCCATCGGTGTGACAGGTCTTGGTTTCGGCGTAGCGTCGCTGATGTTTGCGATGCCGACTCTCGGACTTGTGGCCGGGTTGTGCTCGCTTGGAGCCGCCGTGGGGACACTCCGCAAGCCCACATCGCAGCGAACGGCTCCATCAGCTACCGGCCGCGTCGACCAGTCGTCAGGTCCTGTGCTGGCGCCATCGAATACAGACGCGATGCAAGGCGGCCTTCTCAGCGCCGAATATTTCGAAGTCGCACTGCGCAACCGGGTCACCACCGCACGTAGGTTCTTGAAACCTGTGGCCGTGGTCCGCCTACAGATCATCGCCAAGGCCGGAACCACAGCCTTGGACCGAGACCGATCGGTCGCTGTGGCCATTCACGACACGCTGCGCGAGTGCGACACCGCTTGTGTCATGAACGAAACCGATATCGCCCTAGTTCTCGAAGACACTCCCGAAAACGGGGCAGTATGGGTTGTTGAGCGCGTACGGCGCGCTCTCGAAGACCGGCTTCCTGCTCATGTATGGGCTGGCATAGCCTGTTACCCGACCCACGCTATGGACGCCGACGAGTTGCTCTCTCAGGCCAACGCGGCGCTTGAGCGGGCACGCGACTGGCCCCAAGATCGCATCGAAGTTGCCTACGCCGAATGATCTTCGCCGACGTCTACTAAGAGGCGCCGGGCCAGCCAGGTGCCCGAAGGATGTGCTGGTGCTCAGCCATCTTGGGGCCAGACCATTTGAGGTTGGCGGGCGTCTTTGACAGCTTGGCCACCGGACCCTGCATGGGGATCTCGTCGACATAGACGACGATCTCGCGAGCGAGAGTGTGTTCGTCTTGAACGAACTCGCTGATCGAGTACACGGGCGCACATGCCGCGTTGGCTTCTGAGAATGCCGAAACAACATCGGACCTAGACCGTTTTGCTATGAACTCCGACAGGTGAACGTCAATCAGATCTCGGTGGGTGACGCGACCAGCGAAGCTAGTTAGGCGCTCGTCGTCACCGAGGCCGATCATGTGCATCACTCGTTCGGCGATCGTGTCGGCCGACGCCGAAATCGCAACCCATTGCCCATCGGAGCACACGTAGGTACCACGGGGAGCCGTGTACGGCAGGCTCGACCCCATTCGAGTTGGTTCATATCCGTGAACCTTCCAGGCCGAGGCCAATGGGCCCATCATCTGGGCCATGGATTCGATCAGGCTGACGTCGACGATCTGACCTTGACCACTACGAAGCGCGACCATTGTGGCAAACGCTGCTGCCAGAGCAGCGACCTCGTCAGTCAGAGCAATCGGGGGCAACAACGGCGGCCCGTCGGCGCTGCCGTTGATGCTCGCAAATCCAGACATGGCCTCGGCGATGGTGGCGAACCCAGGTCGTGCCGCGTACGGGCCGTCCTGGCCGAACCCGGTCACGCGGGTGATCACGAGCTTCGGGTTGGTTAGCCACAAGTCATCGGCCACCACCCCGAGAGCGGCGAGTTTGCCCGGTCGAAGGTTCTCAACCAACACATCTGCTTCGGCGCACAATCCGAGCAGTGTCGCGAGATCGTCGGAGTCGCGCAGGTCGAGAACAACACATCGTTTATTGCGCGAGATCATCCGCCACCACAGTGATCCACCATCGGCATCCTTCCAGCCAATCCCACGGACGGTATCGCCACCCGGTGGTTCAACCTTGATGACGTCGGCTCCGAAGTCGGCAAGATGCCTGGCACAACCGGGCCCGGCAATAACTGTAGAAAGATCAATGACCTTCAGTCCGCTGAGAGGCATCGACCTACACCGGTTGGGCTGGCCAGCCCCTGGATTTGAACCACGGTCGACCACTGAAACGCCAGTTAGTCGGTGGCAGAACGGGCGGCGTCGAACAAAGAGCTGTCGGATACAGCAGTTCGAGGGCCACAACTATGGCCGCAGCTTCGTCTTCAGTTGGCTGAGGAGAAACGTCGAGGTTCAGAGCGGCACGTTCCCGTGTTTGCGTTTGGGAAGTTCCTCGCGTTTGGTGCGAAGCATGCGGAACCCGACGACTACCTTGCGGCGAGTGTCGACCGGGTCGATGACGTCGTCGATATAACCACGTTCGGCAGCGACGTACGGATTCGCGTGTTTGGCCGAATACTCGGCCACCAGTTCCTCGCGTTTTGCATCCGGGTCGGCGGAGTTCTGAAGATCGCGCCGGTGCAGAATCTCGACCGCGCCCTGCGGGCCAATGACGGCAATCTCGGCCGATGGCCAGGCCAGCGAAATATCGCAACCGACAGATTTCGAATCCATAACAACGTAGGCGCCGCCATAGGCCTTGCGGGTTATGACTTGAATGCGCGGCACTGTGGCCTCGCAATATGCATAGAGCAGTTTCGCGCCGTGGCGGATGATGCCGCCATGCTCTTGGTCGACACCGGGTAGAAATCCAGGCACATCGACAAACGTAAGTAGCGGCAGGCTGAAGGCATCGCAGAAACGCACGAACCGGGCCGCCTTCTCCGACGACTCGATGTCGAGCACACCAGCCAGCATCATCGGCTGGTTGCCAACAACACCGATCGGCTGGCCATCGATGCGGGCGAATCCACACACAATGCTGGTGCCGAACGAAGCGTGATGCTCCATAAAATCACCGTCGTCGACGACCTCGCCGATCACCTTCTTCATGTCGTACGGCACGTTGGCGTTGTCTGGCATTATCGTCACCAGCGCGTCGCAGGAGCGATCCGGGTCGTCGGTCGGTTCCAAGATAGGAGCCGGCTCAAGGTTGTTCGACGGCAAGAAGCTGAGGAGATACCGAACGTCTTCCAGGGCCGCTTCCTCGGTGTCGGCAACGTGGGTCGCCACGCCAGACTTAGTTGAGTGCGACTGCGCACCGCCAAGCTCTTCGAGGGTGACCTCTTCGCCGGTAACGGTCTTAACCACATCAGGACCGGTAATGAACATGTGCGACGTCTCGCGCACCATGAAGATGAAGTCGGTCATCGCCGGCGAATAGACCGCGCCACCGGCACACGGGCCAAGAATGACACTGATCTGAGGTATCACCCCAGAAGCCTTGACGTTGCGTCGGAAAATCCCGCCGTAAGACGCCAAGGCGACGACGCCCTCCTGGATTCGGGCCCCGGCACCATCGTTGAGACCGATCAGCGGTGCACCAACGCTCTCGGCAAGATCCATCACCTTGTGGATTTTCTCGGCGAACACTTCGCCAAGGGCGCCCCCGAACACCGTGAAGTCCTGCGAAAAGACGAACACCTTGCGCCCGTCGATCGTGCCCCAACCGGTAATAACGCCATCGGTATATGGGCGCTCGGGAAGCCCGACGTCGAGGGCGCGGTGCCGAGCGAGTAGGTCAAGTTCGTTAAACGAGCCTGGGTCGAGCAAGAGATCGATGCGCTCGCGAGCAAGCAGCTTGCCCTTGCTCTTCTGACGCTCGACCGATCGGTCCGAACCCGGTTGCATAGCTTGAGTGCGGCGTTCGTCGAGATCAGCCAGCTGACGTTCCATGTTGTCGTTTGGCACGATCGTGAAGCGTAGCTGGGTAGTTGCCCAGTGCTTGTCAATCCAGTCAAGCAAGCAGCCAGTTGGGGGGCCGGTGGCTGTAGGAAGTCAGGCACAATGTCACGGTGACAGCCAACAAGTGGGTTCAGCTTCCCCCGCCTCGAATGATTGCCAGACAAGTCCCGGTCGTTATGTTCGGATTGGTGTTGCTGGGCGTTGGCATCGCGATGATGTTGCTTGGCGACCTTGGAGCCGGTCCGTGGGACGTCTTTCACTTCGGCCTTGGCGACCTAACTGGTATCTCGGTTGGAATCATCATCCTGATCGTCGGAGCCATAATGGTCGTGGGGTTCCCTCTTCTTGGGGAACGGCTCGGTGTTGGCACCGTTCTTAACGTTCTTGTTATCGGCCCTGTAGTCGATATCTGTCTGGCGCTTTTCGATCCGCCGAGTGCGATGTGGGCTCGCATCCTACTAATGCTTGGTGGCCCGCTGGTTCTTGCGATGGGTACGGGGTTTTACATCGGCGGTGGGCTTGGGCCAGGCCCCAGAGACGGGTTGATGACCGGAATTGCCAAGCGCGGCGTCGCTGTCTGGAAGATCAGAACGACTATCGAGGTTGTTGTCCTCACCATCGGAATCGCTCTAGGCGGACCGATCGGGATTGGCACCGTGTGGTTCACGCTCTCGATCGGGCCCGCAGTCCAATTCTTCTTGAGGCATCTGACGTTCTTGCCAAGCGGGTTCGACCCAGAAGCTGCTTAGGAGGTAGGTGTGTCGGATGGTTGTCCGGGACTACCTCCCGCTCTTAGTTCGCTTCGCTCACGGGGCCGCTCGGGCCCCGCCGAAGCGGCGGTCTGCCAGCCTGGCGGCCCGTTCTGCGAGGCGGGGCGCGTCGATCAATTTGGCGTGCTCAACAAAATCGTCACGCGGCCCTCGCCACTCAAGATCGTCCACTGATGGGCTAACTGGCGCGTCGGTTTCGATCGTGGCTATCCGTCGAAACAACATCGCGAGGTCCATGTTCTCGGCCAAAGTGGCGGCCAGTTTCGCGCCGCTTCTCACTTTGATGTCCCAAGTTCCACTATCGAGTGGTATGTCTTCGAGGCGACCATACCGATCGAGCACCGTGGCTGCCGACTTTACTCCCCACCCCTTAAGGCCGGGAAACCCATCAGCGGTATCGCCCACCAAGCCGAGATAGTCGGGAATCGCTTCGGGCGGTACCCCAAACTTCTCGCGGACACCGGCGACGTCGTAGATCACGCCTTTGCGCCGGTCGAACTGCACGACCTTCCCGCCCACACACTGCCCAAGATCCTTGTCGGGAGTACAGATGAGCACTTGTTCGACCCGGTCATCGGCGGCCGCCATCTTGGCCCCGGCCCCCATACCATCGTCGGCTTCGAACTCGACCATGGGCCAAACCACCAACCCCATCGACTCCAGAGCGGCCTCCAAAGGGTGAAACTGCTCGAGGATGAACGGGTCCATCTCACTTCCGTCTTTGTAGCCGTCCCACATGTTGTTGCGAAACGACTCGACCACGTGGTCGGTCGCCACGGCAACATGCGTGGCTCCGTCTTCGAGTAGGCCGAGCATCGACCCGAGTACGCCACGAATCGCTCCAACCTCGCGGCCATCGTCGGTTTGGTGGGATGGAACCGCGAAGAAATACCGAAACAGTTCGTAAGTTCCGTCGATCAGATGAACCCTCATTTGCGCAGCCCCTTCGACTTGATCCCATCACCGTAGGGGCCGTTGGTCTTCGAGGTACAACCCGGTCCGCAGCTTCGTCGCCTGGACTGAGGGGCGAGACCTCAAACAGGAGCTGTTGTAAGAACTCGTCGCGTGCCCGGGCCGTCTCGCTTAGTCCCTCCTGGCTAGTGGCCGATAGGAGTGGCAATGACAGATCGCCGCAAGGTACTCGACCTGGGCAAGCAGGTTCGACTCGTCACGCCTCTACTGATGGTGTGGGCCCTTGGCGCGACCGTGATCGCGGTGGCCGCACTTCAGAACCGAATACCGCTAACAAGTCTGTTCCTTGATCCATCGGCCATCTCCAATCTGCCCTGGTATGTCGGCGTGCTGTCGAACCTCGGAATTCTGGCCTGGACGGTCGCTTCGGCCAGTGCCGTCGGCGGTGCTTGGGTTGCTCACCAGACGGGCCGACGCTCCGCCGCGAAATTCTTGGGATTCGGTGGCGCCGCAGCCGCTGTACTGCTGTTCGACGATCTCTTTCGTCTGCACTCGAGTGCCTTCCCGAAGCTGCTCGGAGTGCCCAAAGTTGTTGGCGTCGCCATAGTCACGCTGCCAACCCTCGTGTGGTTCGTTGTGTTCATCGCCGAAATCGGACGTACGCGGTGGCTCATCCTGGTCGCGGCTCTGGGCACATTCGCGTTCTCGGTAGTAGCCGATCAGACCCTTCGCTCCGGCGGGTCAGCGGCTCTAGTAATCGAAGACGGAGCCAAATTGATGGGTGTGTTGGCTTGGATGGTGTACTTCGTGATCACCACCCACGACATCGCGCGATCAACAATCCGGGCCGCAATGTACAAGGATCCCGTGGTTGAGTTCATGCGCTCAGAGGAGTCCGCGCCGCCAAGCACCCTCCGCGACGCTCTAAAGACCTGACCTGTCACCGGGAAACGTACGCCCGCAGCCATTTCCCGGTGCCAGGAGAGGTCTAGAGCGCTAGTCGCGGAGGAGGTCGTTGATCGAGGTTTTGGAGCGGGTTTGGGCGTCGACTGATTTGACGATTACGGCGCACGACAACGAAGGGCCTTCGCTGCCATCGGGGAGTGGCCGACCTGGCATCGTGCCAGGAACAACGACCGAATACGGCGGGATGTGGCCCTGAATGATCTCGCCGGTGTCGCGGTTGACGATCTTGGTGGTCGAGGTGATGAACACACCCATGGAAAGCACTGATCCCTCGCCAACGATGACCCCTTCCACGACCTCTGACCGGGCCCCGATGAAGCAGTTGTCCTCGATGATGACCGGGTTCGCTTGAAGCGGTTCGAGAACCCCGCCAAGGCCAACACCACCGGATAAATGACAGTTTTCGCCCACCTGGGCACACGAGCCGACCGTTACCCACGTATCAACCATCGTGCCAGCGCCAACGTAGGCACCGATGTTCACGAACGACGGCATCAGAATCGCGTTGGGAGCCACAAACGACCCTCGGCGCACAATCGCGCCTGGCACCGCTCTGAACCCAGCAGCATTGAATTGGTCGGGGCCCCACGCATCGAATTTGGAAGGAACCTTATCCCACCAAACGGCCTGCCCTGGTCCGCCGCCAATCACCTGATTGTCGAACAATCGAAACGACAACAGCACCGCTTTCTTGGCCCATTGGTGAACAACCCACTCGCCGTTCTCCTTAGCTGCGACACGCAACTGCCCATTGTCGATGAGGTCCAGAGTCTGCACTACTGCATCGCGCACGGGGCCCGTAGTCGCCCCATCGATCCGATCTCGATCTTCCCAAGCGGCATCAATTACTGGTTCGAGTGTGGCAGTCGACATTTGGGCTCCAGAAGGGGAGGGAGGGCGGCTACAGGTCGCCGGATGCCTTGACGATAGACGGCTACGGTAGGGCCATGAGCATTCGTGGCACGCACACCTGGAACGGCACAGCCACCGCCCTTTGGCCGTGGCTGATCATTGGTAGCCAAGTTGTGACCGGACTGCTGCTCGGCGTCCTAGTGCACTGGGCATTTCTGTTGTTAGTACCGGCAAGCCTCATCGCAGTGCTGTTCACCACTATCGAGGTCTCGGTCGACTACGACGGGCTGACAACACATTTTGGCCCGCTCGGTTGGCCCAAAAAGCGCATCAGCCTCGACAAGATCGACGCAGCCAACTCCATCGATCTCAAACCGCTCGAATGGGGCGGGTGGGGTTACCGGTGGCTCCCCACCAAGCGCAGCGCAACCGTGATACGCAAGGGCGACGCCATTGTCGTGGCCCTCAAGACCGGCAAGAAGTACGCAGTCACCGTCGACGATGCACCATACGGGGCCTCAGTACTCCAGAGCATCCTCGACGCGCAACCTCCCTCCTAACTGCGCTCGCTCTCGGAGGTCCGTTCTGGCCCGCCGACAGGCTGGGTATTAGCTTGAAGCAGAACTAGCTGAGGGGACATCGCTATGAAGGTGCCGTTGACGACAGTCGACTTCATTCGTCGAGCGGAACAGGTCTATGGCGACCGCGTCGGCCTCGTCGACGAACCAGATCAGCCCGGTGGTGGTCTCGGCGACAAGACTTGGTCAGAAGTAGCAACTCTGGCCAGAGCGCAGGCGGCCAAACTCGATCAACTCGGCATCGGTCAGGGCGAGCGGGTCGCGATGGTGTCACACAACTGTGCTCGGTTGTTCACGTCGTTCTTCGGGGTCACCGGTTCTGGCCGAGTGTTCGTTCCTATCAACTTCAGGCTAAGCAAGGCTGAGATCACCTACATCATCGAACACAGCGGGGCTTCGATGTTGCTGGTCGACCCAGCGCTCGATGGGATTTGCAGGGACATCCCAGTCGGCCATTACATCGTCATGGGCCACGACACCGACGATCAGGTTTACCTGCACGATGTCGAGCCTGCGCCCTGGGATCCGGACGAGGACGCCACCGCGGTCGTCAACTACACAAGCGGAACCACAGCCAGGCCCAAAGGAGTGCAGCAGACACACAGGGCCCTATGGCTCAACGGCACCACCTTTGGTTGGCACACCGGTGTGTCTGACTGGGATAACTACCTTCATACGCTGCCGATGTTTCACTGCAACGGTTGGGGCATGCCGTTCGCGACCGCAGCGATGGGCTGCAAGAACGTCGTTATTCGTGAGGTCCGAGGCCCCGAGATCCTCAAACGAGTAGCCGAGCATGACATCACCCTTTTGGCGGGGGCACCAGCTGTAGTTCAGGCCATTATCGACGCAGCCGCCGAATGGGACGGACCAATCCCTGGTGCCGGTCGCACCCGCATGATCGTGGCTGGAGCGCCGCCTCCAAGCCGCACCATCGAACAACTCGAGCAAGATGTCGGTTGGGAATTCATCCAGATTTACGGCCTCACCGAAACCGCACCGCTGCTCACCATGAACCGAAACCGGCGCGAGTACGACAACCTCGACAGCACAGAAAAGGCCAAGGCGCTCATGCGAGCTGGTGTGCCCACAATCGGCATCGAGGTACGCACAGATGCTGAGGGCGAGATCCTGGCCCGTGGCAACCACATCCTCGAGTCCTATTGGGAACAACCAGAAGCAACTGCAGAGTCGATTGTCGACGGCTGGTTCCGCACCGGCGATGGCGGCGACATCAGCGACGATGCCTATCTCACGATCTCTGACCGAAAGAAAGACGTCATCATCTCAGGCGGCGAAAACGTCTCATCTATCGAGGTAGAAGACGCTCTCTTTGCACATCCTGATGTAGCCGAGGTAGCTGTTATCGGCATTCCTCACGAGAAGTGGGGCGAGACGGTTACCGGGTTAGTGGTCCTGACTGAGGCCAGCGAAACAACCGAACGCGATCTCATCGACCACTGCCGGGAGCTAATGGCCCACTTCAAGTGTCCAACGTCGATTGTTTTCCACGAAGAGCTGTCCAGAACAGCTACCGGAAAGCTGCAGAAGTTCAAGCTTCGGGCGCCATATTGGGCCGGCCGCGAGCGTCAGATCAACTGACCTGTCGAAATCGACGGATCAACAAACATCGCTGAGAGTTGTCACTCTGGGAGTAATTACTCCGATAATGGTGTCATGGCTCTACGAGTTGAAGACGTTGCCTCTGAAGCGGGCTTGTCCGTCGACACTGTCAGGTATTACCGCAAGCTCGGGTTACTGCACGCCCCAAGACGTGAGGGCCGGACGGCCGTGTACGACTCTTCGCACCTCGACCGCCTGGCCGAGATACGGCGACTTAGCGGCGACGGGTTCACTCTCGCGCAGATTCGGCGCCTAATTGCCAGCGACTCCGACCCCCGCCTGCGGGCCTTGGAGGCCCAAGGATCGGACAACACCAGAACGGTCGACCAATTAGCCGAAACCTCTGGGGTGCAGCGCGATCTCGTGCTGTTGGCCATCGATGCCGGCCTCATCGCCGAGAGCCCCGACAATCCGGGGCAGTACCAGGACGATGCGGTCACGATGTTAAGCAGCGCCGCGGCTTTGCTCGATGCCGGGCTTCCTGCCGACGAGTTGGCACCGATCGCGCTGCGCCATGCCGCCAACATCAGCGACGTCATCGACGATGCCATCGAGGTCTTCCGTCGTCATCTTCCTGAAGGGTCGCCCGAGGAACAGGGCCAGCTAATCGCCAAACTCGTTCCCGCGGCCAGCGACCTAGTTTCGCTCCACTTCAAACGGACACTGATCGAGCGGGCCAGCAGCCGCCTAGTCGACAACGAGATGTTGGACCATGTGCCCGACGACGATCTCGATCGCAGCGCGGAGCCAACAACGATCTTTTGCGAGTGGGTCGAGTTGTCCGAGCCGCTTGACCTGGTGGCGGTCGGAAGGTTCGTACGAGACGATCACCGTTTCCTGTGGCTTCAGCCTGGTGATCAACTCGGCATCATCGCATGGGGCGAAATCGACTCGTGGAGCCCAGACACCGGCAGTTCGGCCTCGGCGTTCATAGATCGGGTGCGGTCGTCTATGCCACCAACACCCACGCCAGCGGTCGTCGTCGGCGGGTTGGCGTTCGACAGGGACAAGCCCACAACCCTGCCGTGGTCGAAGTTCAGAAATGGGCGTCTTATCGTTCCCGCTACCCAAATTGTCAGACGAGATGGCCGTCTAGTGGCAATGGCTTTCGGGCCGGACCGTGATCGGGCCAGGGTGCGTCTCGAACACGCCCAGACAATGGTCGAAGCCGCCCAACATCGCGGGGTTATAGAACTTCCCCCGCTAGACATCACGATCGAAGACAAGACCCGCGATCACTACAAGGCCATCGTCGCCGAGGCCGTAGCCGACATCAACGATGGCCATTTCGACAAGGTCGTCTTGGCCAGGACAATCGCCGTCAACGGCGACGTTCCGCTCGGAGCGTGGCTCTCACTCTTGCGTGATCGGTTCCCGACGTGTGCCGTGTTTGCCCGCGGTGAAGGCTCACGAACCTTCTTCGGTGCGTCACCTGAAGTGCTTGTGCGAGTCACCGGCGACACGGTCGAGGTTGCCGCCATGGCCGGCACTCGCGCTCGAAGTGACGATACCGCGACCGACGACGCACTCGCCGACGAACTACGCACCTCGACCAAGGAGCAACACGAACACAAGCTGGTCATCGAATCGATCCAGGCAAACCTGTTGGCTGCGGGTACAACCCTCGACGAATCGCCCCCGACCGATGTGCTGAAACTGCCTGGTATCCAGCACCTGTACACGCCGATTGTCGGACATCGAGACTCGGCCACAACCAGCATCATCGACCTAGTCGAACTGCTCCACCCCACACCAGCAGTTGGCGGGACACCGAACGAAGCAGCCGTCGAGTGGATTCGCGACCACGAGAACCTAGACCGCGGCTGGTATGCAGCGCCGGTTGGCTGGACCGACATCGACGGAAACGGAGAGTTCAGAGTTGGCCTTCGATCGGGGCTTCATGGGCCCGATCGCACTCTGTTGTTCGCTGGCTGTGGCATCGTCGGAGAGTCCGAACCCCAAGCCGAGCTAGACGAGACGTTCACCAAGTTCGGCGCGCTGCTTGGAGCGATAGGCCAATGACCTCAGACCCGGTTTACGAGGCAACGTGTGGGGCCATGGCCGAACTCGTGGCCCACGGCATCACCCATGTAGTCGCATCGCCAGGGTCGCGTTCGGCACCGCTGACCGTTGCCGCACGCTGGAACACCTCGCTTGAGACGTCGATGCACCTCGACGAACGCTCCGCCGGGTTCCACGCTCTCGGCTTGGCACGGGTGACGAGCCGTCCGGTGGTGTTGATCTGTACCTCCGGAACCGCGGCGGCCAACTACCTTCCCGCCGTCATCGAGGCTCACTACACGGGCGTGTCTCTTCTAGTGTTCACCGCCGACCGACCACCAGAGCTTCGCGAAATCGGAGCCGGTCAGACGATCAACCAGGTTAACCTCTTTGGCGGTCACGTCCGCCACTTCGCCGAGTTGGCCGTTGCTGGCGAAGTCGACGCGAAAGCACATCGGTTAGCTGTCGTGCGCGCCATTGACGCGGCCGTGGTTCCCCGGCCTGGCCCGGTTCATCTCAATTGGCCATTCCGCGAACCACTGGAACCAACCGCAGGCCGACCCAACGTGGCCGCTGCGACCGTCTTAACCATCGCTCAACCGGCCCACTCGCCCGCGGACGGCTCGATTCTCGATGACCTCGCCCGCGAATATCCCCGAGGCATCATCGTTGCCGGCCCCACGCCTGGTTCCCTCGACGGTGCCGATGAAGTCCTCGCCTTTTCGAAGCGATCAGGTTGGCCGATCATTGCCGAGCCGATATCGCAACTGCGGCGCGACAGTGACTTTGTACTTGAGAACGCCGATCACCTACTGAAGCACGCATCGTTTGCCGATGCGAACCCACCAGACGTCGTAGTTCGCCTCGGCAACTCACCAACCAGCAAACCACTGCGGCTTTGGCTAGAGCGGACCAAACCGGCTCACCATCTGGTAATCGATCCAGACGAACGATGGAACGACGCCACCTTCTTAGGCGGCACCGTGGTTCGTCAGACGGTGCTCGATCTGTTCTCGGCCCAATCCGAAACTGGGCTCGATCGAGGCGCAACCGACTGGACCAACACCTGGACAAGCGCTGACGCTAGAGCAAGTGAAATCATCAGTGCCGAACTCGACTCCGGACCACTCCTAGAGGCCGCTGTCGCCCGGTTGTCATACGCCAACACACCCGACCACGGCGTGTTCTACGTTTCGAACTCGATGCCTGTCCGCGACTTAGACTCCTTTGCCGTCAAGCGGACGGTGGTCCCACTTACGTTGGGCAATCGTGGTGCAAGCGGCATCGATGGGGTCGTCTCATCGGCAGCCGGCGCGGCTCGTACGGGCAGACCGGTAGTTCTGCTGATTGGCGACATCGCCACCGTCCACGACATCGGTGGACTCATCGACGCCGCTCGGCGCGATATTGATCTCACCATTGTTATGGTGAACAACGACGGTGGCGGAATCTTCTCCTTCTTGCCAATCGCATCGCACGACGACGTGAACTTCAACGAGATCTTCCACACCCCCCACGGCACCGTCTACGACTCGTTACCCGGTGTACGACATCAACTCGCCACAACGGCCAAAGAACTAACCGAGTTCATGGCCGGCGCAGTCGGTACGGTCGGTACCGATCTCATAGAGGTTGTTGTAGACCGCGAAGCCAACCTCGATCAACATCGCCGCATCACCGAGATGGTCGGCCAAGCACTCGCCATACGCACGGAACTCAAGTGACCAACAGATCAATCAGCATCGACGGCGTCAACATCGCCTACGACGACGTCGGCGAAGGACGTCCGGTTGTAGTCCTTCACGGTTTCACAGGCGACACAACAACCGTCGTCGATCTCGCCGATCGACTAGCCGAGGCCTCCGGGCCCGGCCGCAACCGACGCATGACAATCGACTTCGTCGGGCACGGCAATAGCGACTCGCCCGCCGACGGAGATGCCTACACAATGTCGGCCCACGTCGAACAGGTGCGTCGCGTCATCGAAACCCACGGCAAAGGACCGGTCGATCTGGTGGGGTACTCGATGGGAAGTCGAGTGGCTTTGAGTCTCGCCATAGCTCATCCCGAGCTTGTTCGGTCCATGTCTCTCATTAGCCCATCCCCCGGCCTTGCCACCGAATCCGAACGGCGCAAACGAGTCGTAGCCGACATGAAACTCGCCCATCAGCTACTGGTCGAAGGCTTGGAGCCTTTCATCGACTACTGGATGGGCCTACCAATGTGGGACAGCCTCAAAACCGCGCTAGGCCCCGAGGGTTGGGACGCTTCGAGAAAGCAACGATTGACCGGCGACGCGAGTGGTCTCGCAGCATCTTTGATCGGCTGCAGCACCGGCGCTATGCCTGCCCTACACGATCATCTAGCTCAGCTGAGCATGCCCGTGCAACTGGTGGTAGGCGAGCACGACGCCAAGTTCCGCGCCATCGCGTCGGAGATGGCTAGCGCTATTCCCAACTGCCGGGTCGCGCCTGCGGGAGGTGCAGGGCACGCGGTACACCTAGAACGTCCTGATGCTACGGCTGGGGCCATAACCAAGTTCATGGGCCGCTGAGCAATCCGCCATGCCGACCAACCAATGATCGAGTTCCGTCGGGCCACCTACCCAGTTTCAACGCCGATCAGAACCGCCCATGGAACCATTCATGAGCGTCACGTTCTGTTTGTCGGCGTCCGAAGCAACGGACTAGTTGGGTGGACCGAAGTCGCACCCCTACCGGGTTTCGGCCTACCGCTAGACCTCGACGACATCGAAGTTCAGATCCAAACCGCCGCCGACGGTGGTTGGGTCACCGACCTGGCGGCATCGGTCATCGATGCCGCCCGAAACGACCTAAGCGCCAGAATCAGCGACGTCCCTTTGGGTGAATACCTAGCCGGCCGCGATGTGCCCACGAAGATTGCGGTGAATGCGACCGTCGGCTCAAACGACGCAGACGACGTAGCAGCCGCGTGCCGGTCTGCCATCGAATCCGGATACGGCGCGGTGAAACTCAAAGTCGGATTCGCTTCGGTAGCCGCTGACTTCCGACGCGTGGCCGCCGCACGCTCGGCCATCGGACCTGGCACCGAGCTTCGGCTCGACGCCAACCAGGGATTCACGTTCGACGAAGCCGACCAGTTCCTCGATTCGGTCGCCCCGTTCGACATCTCGATGGTCGAGGAACCCACGGCTAACCCTCACGACATCGCCGCCCTTGAACGCCGAGGTATACCGCTCGCGCTCGATGAGACTCTCGGCAGCGCCGCCGATGCCGACCGTTGGATCGACAGCGAAGGCTTAGCCGCTGTTGTGCTCAAGCCGGCCGTTTGTGGAGGCCCCATCGCAACGGTGCAGCTAGCCCGAGCAGCCAGGAGCAGGGGCCTAAGAGTGATCATCACCTCGTTCTTCGACGGGCCCGTCGGCCTTGCCGCAGCGGCTCACGTTGCCGCGGCATGTGGTGATGCCGGGCCCCACGGTCTCGGAACGGCGGATGCCATCCAGGTTGCGTTTCCGCCTTCGCTGGTGCCCTTTGACGGATCGATCGACCTGCCGCCTGGACCGGGTCTAGGGGTCCTTCCGCCTACCTGAGCTTGCTCGGCAACCGGCCTCGCTGAAGTTTGCCAATAGCGGTACGAGGTAACGACTTGACGACGTGGAGTTCCTGAGGGGCACACCAGGCCGGCAGTTCAGCCTTCACGTGATCGCGGACATCGGCTAGGAGTGGGGCGGTTGAGTCTGGCGCCACGACCAACAGGGCAACGACCCGTTCGCCCCATTCGGGATCAGCTCGGCCAAGCACCGCCACATCGTCAACGGCCGCATGTGTCTTCAGCACCGCCTCGACTGGTTCGGGCCACACATTCTCGCCACCGGTGATGATGACCGCATCGGCCCGACCGTCGACGTACAACCGACCATCAACGAGCCGACCAAAGTCGCCGGTTGGGAACCAGCCGCCTTCGATACGAGGGTTGGTCCCGTCTCGATAACAACGCAGAAGCATCGGACAGCGGAGCTGGATCTCGCGGTGGACCACTCGTACATCAACACCATCTAGGGCTAAACCGTCGTACACAACACCACTGCCAGTTTCGGTCATGCCATAGGTAGCCACGGTGTTCGACGGACGGTCGACAGGGATGGACGAACCCCCGAGCACGATGGTTCGAAACACCGACGCATCCACGCGATCAAGTGTCGCTGGCACAAGCGAAACCAAGTTGGCCCCGTTGGCCACCGCCGCGGCAACTTCGTCGGCATCGAAACCAGCAGTTACCGTCAGTTCGGTGCCGACGGCGAGGGCGCGAGTCACCACCGACAACCCGCCAACGTGTGAAAGTGGTAGGCACGCTAACCAGTGATCGGAGGCCGAGACCCCAAGACGGTCCGATGTAGCCGCGGCACTCGCGGCAACGGCGTCGTGGGTCAAGACCACCCCTTTCGGCTCGCCAGAAGATCCGCTCGTGGCCACAACAAGGGCATCGCCAGGCTCGACCGGCGTACCGCCATCGACCGAATGTTCCTCAGCAGCATCGACCACGACGCTAGCTTCAAGTTGTTTGACGACTCGGCGCTTGGCATCACTAGATAAGCGCTGATCGATGGGCGCAGCCGCATCGCCGTTATCCCACACCCGAAGCAGCGCATCGACAAACCCGGGGCCACCAGCAAGGTCGAGAGCAACTAGAGAATGCATCGCCGAACCTGGCTCAGTTGCTCAGCGCTACGGCGATCTCGGCCGCCACTCTGGCGTTGTTTCTTGCGAGCGACAAATTGGCCGGAATCGACCGGCCCTCTGTCGCATCCAAGATTCGACCAAGCACGAACGGAGTGACTGCGGGGCCAACAATGTTGGCAGCGGCAGCATCGACCAGTGCCTGTTCGAGGGCCAGGTCGAGTTTCGCCGGGTCGAGCTGGTCAGCTTCAGGAATCGGCACGGCAAACAGCACACCACCCGGGTGGTTAACGGCCGCCATGGCCCTGACGATGGCCGCACCTTCGGCGGCGTCGGCGACCGAGTAAGCAACAGCTAAACCAGCGTCGCGTGTGTAGAACGCCGGAAACCGATCAGTTCCGAACCCCACAACGGGCACACCGACTGTCTCGAGGTACTCAAGGGTTCTGGGCAGATCCAGAAAGGCCTTGGCACCGGCGCATACACACGCCACCGGATAGGTCCCAAGCGCGTCGAGGTCGGCGCTGATGTCGCCGGTCAGTTCGCTACCTCGATGGACACCGCCGATGCCACCTGTGGCGAAGACCCTGATGCCAGACGAAGCCGCCAGCGCAAGGCTGGCCGAAACTGTGGTCACGCCAACATCCCACTGAAGACCAACCGCCACCGGCAAATCGCGAGCAGCGACCTTTAACGAACCTTGAAGTACCCGACCAAGTTCGTCTGGGTCGATGCCAACCCTGGGCACACCGTCGATAACACAAGTCAGGGCGGGCACAGCCCCGGCGTCACGGATGGCACCGGTGCATTGTTCGTAAGCGAGAGCATTATCGGGCGCAGGTAGGCCAAGATTGCTAAAGATCGTCGACTCCAACGCTACGACGGCCTCACCAGCCGCCAGGGCGCTCTTAACCTCGGGGTGCACCGACAGCTCCGAAATCCGGTTCGGTTCGTTCATTGTTCGGCTCCCGTCAGTGCGCCGTTGCTGACAACGGCCAGCGCTCCAAGCCGATGGCCGACACGCACCGCGTCAATCCAGTCGGCTCCATCTAACCTCGCCACAAGTACACCAGCAGCAAAGGCGTCACCGGCACCCACAGTGTCTCGTACCAGCGCGACCGCGTCGGCCTCGACGTCTGCCCGGCTATCGGGGGTGAGTATCGCCGCCGGATCTCGGCCCTGTTTGACAATGATGGTCGATCCGATCGGGGACTTTCTGGAGTCGATGACACCGAGTGCCACCGCTTCGTCTTGGTTCGCAAACACCACGTCGATATCCCAACTATCGATGTCGGACAACAGCTTCGCCGCTCCGTACTGCTCGATCACGGGCAACGCCGACACATCGACGCTGGTCAGAACCGAACGCGACGCGGCTTCGCATAGCGCGGTCTTGGCCACGCCAGCCAGCGGCTCCGCAGTCAGCGCATAGGCGGGAACATGGAGCGCTCCGAGGTGGTTGTCCCAGCCATTCGGCATCGTGACCAGCGACGCCGCCGCGGCGCGGTCGGTTAGCAGGGTACGTTCGCCCTGTTCGTCGATGACCGCAACTACGGTGCCGACGCGCCCGGAACGGCTGACCGCCAAGTCGACTCCGACCGATGTGAGCTGACTGAGCAGCGCATCGCCAGCCCAGTCCGATCCGACGTTGCCGATGAACCGGCCGCTACCGCCGGCAACCACAACGGCCGCGGCGGTGTTAGCGGCGCTACCGCCCCTGGTTCTTCGGATGATTGACGCGGTGTCGGTCGCGGGCCGCAGAGGTTCGGATAGCTCGACCACTACATCGTCGATCAAGTCGCCCAGTGCGGCGACTACTTTCATTTGGCGCGAGCAGCCGCGTAGCCAGGCTTGATGACCTCGTTGATGAGACGAAGCCGGTCGTCGAACGGCCAGAAACTCGACTTCATCCCGTTGACGGTAAGCCACTGGAGGTCATCGATGTCGTAGTCGAAAGCCTGAATCAGGGCCATCATTTCCGACGTCATAGTCACGTTGCTCATGAGCCGATTGTCGGTGTTGAGCGTAACGCGATACTTCAGGCGCTTAAGCAGATCGATGGGATGCTCGGCAAAACTGTTAGCCGCGCCGGTGTGCACGTTCGATGTCGGGCAGATCTCGAGCGGAATTCGGTCGTCGCGAATATAGGCAGCCAAGCGACCGAGCCTGATTTCGCCGTCGGGCAGGACCTGGATGTCGTCCATAATGCGCACACCATGACCGAGTCGTTCGGCGCCGCAGTACTGGATCGCTTCCCAGATTGATTTCGGACCAAAGGCCTCGCCTGCGTGGATGGTGAAGTGGAAGTTCTCTCGTTGGATGTACTGGAACGCGTCGAGGTGGCGAGTTGGTGGATTTCCTGCCTCGGCACCAGCAATGTCGAACCCGACCACACCTAGGTCGCGATGCCTGACTGCAAGCTGAGCGATCTCCAATGAACGGGCTTGATGGCGCATAGCCGTGACAAGAATGCCGAGAATGATCCCGGTCTCGGCCGTAGCGGTTTCGAAACCCCGGCGCACCGCCACCACAACTTCGTCGAGAGTCATGCCATTCTCGGTGTGCAACTCGGGCGCGAAACGAACTTCGCCATACACGACGCCATCTTCGGCAAGGTCGATGCCGCACTCGTACGCGATCCGCTCGATCGCTTCTGGTGCCTGCATGACACCAACCGTGTGGGCAAAGGTGTCGAGGTAAAGAACCAGATCGAGACGATTCGCTCCACGCTGCACCCAAGCCGCTAGATCGTCAGGGTCGGTGGTTGGCAAGCGGTCGTAGCCAGTCTCGGCGGCGAGCTCGATCATGGTCTGGGGTCGGACTCCGCCATCGAGGTGGTCGTGCAGCAACACCTTGGGGAGCGACCGTACAAAGTCTTCTGTCAGCGACATACAACACGTTAACCCGTCGATTGGCCCAAACCTGTGAGAACATCGGCACATGTCAACTTCACCAGCCCTAGTGACCGTTGTTAGTCATCCGCTGATTCAGCACAAGTTGACGGTGATGCGCAAGAAGGACACAAGCACTGCCAAGTTTCGTTCGTTGTTGAACGAGATTGGTGTCTATCTGGCCTATGAGGTCACGAAGGATCTCCCGGTTACGACCGTCGAGATCGAAACCCCGATGACCCAGATGATGGCGCCAACGATCGATGGCAAGAAGTTGTGCTTCATCTCGATTCTTCGTGCTGGCAACGGTCTTGTAGATGGGATGCTGCAAGCCGTTCCTTCGGCTCGTGTTGGCCATGTCGGGATGTACCGAGACCACGACACCCTTGAGGCCATCGAGTACTACTTCAAGGTGCCGAAGAACCTGGGCGATCGCGATGTCATAGTGGCCGACCCGATGCTGGCTACGGGTAACTCGGCCATAGCCGCTCTAAACAAGATCGCCGCTGAAAAGCCGCGCTCAATCCGTTTCGTGTGCCTGCTCGCAGCGCCCGAAGGAGTGAAGGCCCTACAAGAGGCGCACCCGACCATTCCGATCATCACCACCGCCATCGACGACCACCTAAACGACGTGGGCTACATAGTTCCAGGCTTAGGCGACGCCGGCGACCGCATCTACGGCACCAAGTAGTCGCCCGAGTTTCGATCACCACGAGACCTGCCCGTCACCGGGAAAGGTCCGCCGGCAGCCCATCCCCGGTGTCAGTAGTGGTCTCGGGACCTACCCGGCACCGGGATCTGGTCGCCTAGCGCCACTTGCCGATGACAGGAGAGGTATCTAGGTTGGGGGCATGCTGAGTGCTAAACAGGTTGAAGGGTTCGAACGAGACGGGTTCATTGTCATTCCCGAGATGATCTCGGCCGAGAAATGTGCGGGGGTTCGGGCTTGCACTGCGGAGATGCTTGACGCCCTCGATCCCGCCGATGTCGCGGCGGTGTTTTCGACAAACGAGGACGATGCCAATATCCGCGACTCGTACTTCCTCGAATCGGCCTCGTCGATGAAGTTCTTCTGGGAAGCCGAAGCAGTCAACTCCGATGGCTCGCTAAACCGACCCAAAGAGCTGGCCGTCAACAAGTTTGGTCATGCCATGCATGACATCGATCCAACCTATGACGACTTCACCAGACGCACCGGACTTGGCGATCTGGCCACCGACCTCAGTTATGCAGATGCACTCCTCACTCAAGCCATGTACATCTACAAACAGCCAGGCATTGGTGGCGAGGTGGTGCTTCACAACGATCATGCCTTCCTGTGGACCGAACCCATGCGCACGCTGGGCTTCTGGGTGGCTCTAGAAGACGCCACCCTCGACAATGGTTGTCTGTGGGCAGAGCCTGGTGGTCACCGTCGGCACGCCCAGAACAGTCGGTTTCGGCGGACGAGCGAAAACACCACGCAACTCGAACAGTGGGGCCCACAACCAGCAGCCGAAGACCTCGTGCCGCTTGAGGTGCCGACAGGCACCGTTGTTGTGCTCGATGGCATGTTGCCCCACCGCAGCGACACCAACCGCAGCGACAAGAGCCGCCACGCATTCACACTCCACGTGATCGACCCAACCGCTGACTGGCCAGACGACAACTGGCTCACTAGGCCAGACGATCTACCGTTCCGCGGGTTCTAACGTCCGGCCCGCTCGAATAGCTCGGCGCGGGCCGCGTTCGCTGTCGCGGCAACGGCGCGCTGGTCGGCCCTAACAAGCTCGCCGTCGGCCACAACAAGACGCCCATCAACCCAAACCTTGTCAACAAGATCAGGCCCCGACATAGCCACGAGTGCAGCCGGGTCGGCGAAGGGGGCAGATACCGCTCGGTCGGTTCGATGAGCCACCAGATCGGCTCGGAAACCAACTTCGATGGCTCCGATCACTCCGCCAAGGCCCACCGCTTCTGCATTGACGGTCGTAGCCATGTCCATGGCGGCCGCCAAAGGAAGCGCTTCAGCATCTTCCATCAATACCGCCTGCAACGCAGACGCGGCGCGTACTTCGGAACCAAGGTCGCGGCGCTGCATTGGTACGGCGTCGGAACCTAACCCGACGTGTCCTCCCGCGGCTCGTAACTCAGCGGCCCGCAGAGTACGCCCGAGATGAGCGTGCACTGTGGGGCAGTAGATAGCGGTGACGGTGTCGGCCGCTGCGAGTAGAGACAACCCCGCAGTTGAGGCGTACATACAGTGAGCAGCAATAACTCGGCGCTCGAAAAGTCCTAGATCGTGAAGCCGTTCGACCGGGCCAACCCCACTCCGGCCCATCAGCGTTGTGATCTCGCGCTCAGATTGAGCGACGTGCAGATGCACAGGAACGTCAAGTCGTTCGGCTTCGGCGACGATCTCGCGCATTACGTCGTCGCCCACGGTGTCGAGGGCGTGTGGCGCGAGCACTGGGTGAACGAGGTCGATGCCGACCAAACGCTCTGCAACCGCCAGCGCATTCGGCATCGACTCCGGACCACTATGCGGGGCCTCGGTGACAACGATGGTCTCTCCGACGACTGAGCGAATCCCAAGTCGCGTTGTTGCTGCCATCGATGCTTCGGCGAAGAAGTAGTGATCAGCCACACAGGTTGTGCCCGACAGCAAAGCCTCGGCCGCTGACACCGCAGCGAACGCATCGACGAGGTCGGGGGTCAGCGATCGTTCGAGCGGCCAAAACAAGTCGTAGACGGGGTGGCCCTCAATCGGGCCAAGAGCCCTGGCCCACGACAGACCAAGGTGAGTGTGCGCATCGATCAGTCCCGGTGCCAGAACGCCACGGACGCCTTCGGTGCTTTCTGCCGCCGGTGCATCTCTTGTCAGACCGACCCAGGTGATTTCGCCGTTGGCTACTACAACCGAAGCGTCTGCGATTGGGCCGTGGGCCGCGAGCACCCAGTCGGCATCAATTCGAAACTCGCTCACGATGCGTACGCCGGTTTGATGACCTCGTCGACAAGTCGGCGTCGCTCCGACCACTCGCCAAACGATGACTCCACACCAGCGACAGCGAGGTCGCAGATCTCTTGGCGAGTGAGGTCGAACGTTGTCGCCAGCTTGTGAGTTTCACTCGAGACGGACACGCCGCTCATCAGTCGGTTGTCGGTGTTGACGGTGACCACGAATCCGTGCCGGTGAAACGGAACGAGCGGATGTTCTTCAAACGAAGGAACCGCCCCAACATGCACGTGACAACTCGGCGCCATTTCGAGGGGAATCTGCCGTTCGAGAACGTAACGAGCCAGACGCCCAAGCTTCATCTCACCATCGATGGTCTCGATGTCCTCTCGCAATCGCACACCATGACCGACACGTTCGGCCCCACACGAGAGCGCCTGGCTGATGAGTTCGAGCCCAGGCGGTTCGCTGGCATGAAGAGTCAGATGCAATTGCGATCGCCGAACGAGGTCGAGCGCTTCCAGATGATCAGTTGGTGGAAACCCTGTCTCTGGTCCGGCCAGATCGAAGGCCACAACGCGGCCATCGCGCTCAGACCAATCGACTGCCAGTCTCGCCATCTCGACGGAACGGTCGGCTTGGCGCATAGCGCACACGATGGTGTTAACAACAATCGGCGAACCGGCGGCCGCGGCGTCGACCATCCCGGCACGAAAGCCGTCCTGAACCGCTTCCATGATCTCGTCGAGCGTCAGACCATTCAGCTGATGATTCTCGGGGGCGAATCGGACTTCGGCATAGACGACACCATCGGCGGCTAGGTCGACAGCGGCTTCTCGGGCCACACGATGCAGGTTGTCCGGTGTTTGCATAACCGCGACGGTGTGTTCGAAGGTCGCCAGATATTTGACCAGATCCTTGGTGTCCGCCCCCCGGACAAACCACGCGGCAAGCTCGTCGATGTCTGTGCTCGGGAGCTCGTGCCCAATCTCGTTGGCCAACTCGAGAATTGTCGCTGGGCGTAGGCCACCATCGAGGTGATCGTGAAGTAGCGACTTTGGTAACGCCGCAACATCGGCGAGCGACAACTCAGCCATTTCGATTCAGCCTTCGAGCCAAGCGTCGAGGAAGCCTCTGAAGCGAGGCACATCGGCTCCCATAGCAACTTGCCAGCGCGGCTCGGCAAACTGAATCATCTCGACGATGCGAGCCAGATCGTCGGCAGGCAGGCCCGATGCTTCGATCATGTCCAACCGTCTATCTCCAACTGTCATACCCCAGGCCGGACCACCGGAGTTGTCGACCTCGAGGGGCATTGTTTGCCATTCACAAACATCTGGATCGACGGCGCAGACGGCTGCGAGCAAATCGTGTACTGGTAAACCGTCGCCTGGTTCTAGCGAGGCAAACTCCCACGATGCACGCCAGATTTCGTGTAGAGCGTCGCTGCCGACAAGACTCGACGCTGCTGCAAGAGTCATCTCGCGTTCGCCGATTGTGCCGACGTGGGTCGCGTCGAGCGGAACGAGTTTCGGGGTTCGACCGCTGGCCAACGCTCCGGGTTTGCCGAAGGCCTCCACCATCTTTGCAGCCGCGGCCGGATCGTTGCCGACGTTGGCTTCGGCAACCGCGGTGAGGTTTCCACCGCATTCGATGGCGCCACCCATGACGACAACGTCGAACAGTTTCGAACCTAGGCCTGGATCGAGTTCGAGAGCTGCCGCTACGGGCGTGAACGGACTGACAGAAACGAGGGTGAGTTCGCCCGGACGTTCCGATGCCAGCCGCACCAGCGCACTCGCCGCTGATTCGGCCTCGACCCCCCGATCGGGAGCATTGAGCACCACACCGTTGAGGCCGTCGGCGCCCATGACGACGCTGGCATCGAACTTGGCCGGGTTGGCGCCCGCAGCTTCCTTGCCTGCGCCCTTGAACACGGGTACATCGTTGGCGGCCGCGGCATGCAACACCGCGAGCGTGTTCACGGTGGTCAGCTCGACGCCGACATTTCCCCAGTCGACAAGCACTGCGACAAGATCCACCCGAGGGTCAGTTGCTGCCCAAATGAGGGCCCCAGCGTCGTCGGTGCCGGTATCGACGACTAGGACCAGTTGGGGCCTAGCTGGAACAGCTTCGCCAGATGCCATACCTAATGATCGCCGCGTCTGAAGGGAGCGCCGACGGCTTGTGGCACTCGCAACTTCTGGACGTTAAAGATCAGAACAAGCAACACGAGCGCGTACGGCATGGTGTTCGGTAGCCAGTCGGGCGCGGCATCGGTAGTCAGATACCAAATCAGCACCGCTATTGCGATACCTCCACCAATGATCGCATCGACCCACTTCTCCTTGCGGACGGCCCAGACCGTTACGCCGATCAGGGCCACCGTGATGACGAGCAGCAGGGCGCGAGTGGCACTGCCATCGAAGTCAGCGAATGACAGTCCGAGCGGATAGGCAAAGAGCGACGCACCGATGATGATGCCGCTGACCTTGTAGTTACCAAAGATGAGCGCAGCCAGCGCAATGAAGCCGCGCCCCTGGGTCTGGCCGCCGCGGTATAGGCCGGTGAGCTCGAGAACGATGAACGCGCCGGCCATTCCGGCGAGAGCGCCGGAGATCATCACGCCGATGTAGCGGTACAAGTAGATATTGACGCCAAGACTCTCTCCCGCAGATGGATTCTCGCCTGAAGACCGCATACGCAGGCCAAGCGCAGTTTTCCAAATGACCCACGAGCCAATCATCGCCAGAGCCAGAGCAACAATCGTGAAGTAAGCGATGTTGAACAACAGCCCGCGCGTCACGCCCGCCATGTCGGAGATCCAGAACCACTCTTTGTCGTCGATCCAGCCAAGCATGTCTGGCGACTTCCAGCCCCCGATCTTGCCTCCGGCGAAGAACGGGACTGTGATGTTGCCGAGGCCGTCGACACGAGGCGACTGGGTCTGCGAACCGCCTTCATAGTTGACGAAAACTCGTTCGGATAGGTACCGGGTGAGGCCAGGACCAAGAATATTGATGGCCACGCCGGACACGATGTGGTCGACACCAAAGTTGATAGTGGCCACTGCATGTAACAAACCGCCAAGTGCTCCGCCGGCCGCTCCAGCAATAAGGCCCCACCAGGGTCCATAGTTGAACGCGCCCCATGCACCACACCAGGTGCCGAGGACCATCATGCCTTCGAGGCCGATGTTCACAATACCGACTCGTTCTGCGAACAATCCTCCCAAACCAGCCAACAACAACGGGACCGACCAGCGAAGCATGGTGCCCGTTGTGTTGGAGTCGGTGAGAAGCGATGTGCCTGAGAACGATTGAACGATAGTGATTACCAGAATGCCGAGCGCCGCAACACCCATCCAGCGAAACGCTGCCGGTACTGCCAGGTACCGCTCCGAGAGTGTCTGCGGGGTTGACGGATCTACGGTGACCGCGCTCATGATGTCGACTCCATCTCGGTCGAAGCTCGCTGAATCTCGTCGCGTTGTCGGTACCGGTTGACAACCTCATAGGCCACCACCGCGGCCAAAAGAACAGTGGCCTGCATGATGACCACTATCGACGCTGAGGCCGAGCCGCTCACTTGCAAGATCGCCGACGACGAATCAAGGAAGCCGAACAAAAGAGCAGCAAACACGATGCCGCCCGCAGAGTTTCGGCCAAGCAACGCCACCGCCAGGCCGCCAAAACCGAGACCTCTGACGAAACCCTGGTCATAGGAGTGTGTATCACTCAGGATTTCTGGCATTCCGATGAGGCCAGCGACCGCACCAGACAAAATCATGGCGATCAGAACCATGCGCCCAGGCGGCACGCCGCCAGCACGAGCGGCCAGTGGGTTCATTCCGCTAGCTCGCAGGTCGAATCCATACCTGGTCCTGTTGACAAACACCGAGAATCCGATACCAACCATGACCGCAATCAAAATCACACCGGTAAGTTCGCGGCCCTTGCCAATATCGCGGGTGAAGATCTCGACCAACCAGTTGAGGTCGGGCAACCAGCCAGATTCGGCAATCTTTGGAGTACCGGCACTGTTGGCCGCGTTAGGGCTACGGTCGATGACGAGAGGGAAAATGGCCGCGATAATCCCGCCGATGGCGATGAAGTTGAGCATGATCGTGGAGATCACCTCGTTGACGCCGCGATATACCTTTAGCAAAGCGGCCAGCCCTGAGAAAGCGCCGCCGACGATCATGGCCGTAGCCACGATCACCGCAACATGAAGCGGCCCTGGAAGGCTTATTTGCGAACCGACCACTGCTGCGGCAAAGGCCGCCAAAACGTACTGGCCCTCAATTCCAATATTGAACAGGTTCATCCGAAAGCCAATGGCCGCAGCAATACCAGCAATGAACAATGGTGTCGCTCGGTTGAGGGTGTCGATCATGGTCTCGAGCCGACTGCCGTTCTCGAGCATCGTTCTATAGGTGACGTAGGAATTGCTTCCAGATAACTCGAGCACGACCGACGAAATGATGATTGCAAAAGCGAATGCCATCCCCGGCGCCGCCAAGGCCAGGCCAACTCGTCGCCAAGACAAGGTCATGCAACTACCTCGTTGGCCGAATCAGAGCCTTGGAGGGCGGCTCCCGTCATATAACTACCTAACGTTCGAGCATCGATCTTGGCCGGGTCGAGAGTGGCAACGAGCTGACCGTGGAACATGACAACGATGCGATCCGACAGTCCGATCAGCTCTTCGAGGTCGGCCGAGAACAAAAGCGTGGCCAACCCCTCGGAGCGGGCTCTACGGATCTCGTTCCAGACGTCGGCCTGGGCGCCCACATCGATGCCACGCGTCGGGTGGGCAGCCAGCAACACAACCGGGTCGGCTAACAACTCGCGGCCGATGATCAGCTTCTGCTGATTGCCGCCAGATAGAGCTCTGGCCGAGACTTCTATGTTCGGGGTGCGTACATCGAAATCTTCACGAATTTGCTCAGTACGTCTTCTTGATCCAGCCCGGTCGGTCCAGATTCCCTTGGCAAAGGGCGGCGATGTTTGGTGTCCGAGGGCGGCGTTCTCCCACAATGGCGCGTCGAGCAACAAACCCTCTTCGTGGCGGTCTTGGGGCACATAGCCAAGCCCGCCCTCGCGCCGGTCACGAACTGGAGAGTTGGTCACATCGACACCGTTCATTACCACCGAGCCCGCCGTCGGTGATTCGGTTCCAACAATGGCGTCAATTAGTTCTGATTGGCCGTTGCCCTCGATGCCAGCGACACCGAGCACCTCACCTTTATGCACCCGGAACGAAACGTCGGACACCGTCGGTCGATCGTCGTCGTCGAGCATCGTGAGATCGGACACTTCGAGCATTACTTCGTCGGTGACGGTCGAGTCGGTTGTCTCTGGGGTCGGTAACTCCGAGCCCACCATCAGCTCGGCCAAGTCTCCCGCAGTTACGTCGGCCGCGTTAACGGTGGCCACTGTCTTACCTCGCCGGATGACGGTGATGCGGTCCGCGATCTCGAGTACTTCTTTGAGCTTGTGATTGATAAAGATGATGGTGGCGCCGCTCTCCTTGAGACCGCGGAGGTTGCGGAACAACTCCTCGACTTCTTGGGGCACCAGCACCGCAGTTGGCTCGTCGAGGATGAGAATACGCGCGCCGCGGTACAACACCTTGATGATCTCGACCCGCTGGCGGGCGCCAACTTCGAGATCTTCGATAAGGGTGTCTGGGTCGACATCGAGACCGTAGGCCGCACCGACCTCGGCCATGTGCCTCCTGGCTTCTTTGAAATTGATTCGCCCCCCAGTAGTCGTGGGCTCCGAGCCCAAAATGACGTTCTCGAGAACACTCAACTGGTTGGCAAGCATGAAGTGCTGATGCACCATGCCAATCCCGGCATCAATAGCGTCGTTAGGTGAATGGAACGCGACACGCTGATCGTTGACATACATCTCGCCTTCGTCGGCAGCCTGCATCCCGTAGAGGATCTTCATGAGCGTCGACTTACCGGCACCGTTTTCGCCACAAATCGCGTGAATTTCACCCTCGGCCACCGTCAAGTTCACCCGATCGTTGGCAATGACACCCGGGAATCGTTTCGTGATGTCCTTCAACTCGATGGCGTTGCTCACACGCGGCTTCCCCTCATGTTCTGAAAACCAGAACGAGACCGGACACTAGTCCGGTCTCGTTCGGTAATACAGATAACCGTTACGTCATTGCTCGACTACCAGGTGATCAGCAATGATCGCGGCCTACGGCTCGGTTGGGACTTCAATAGCTCCCGAGATGATGTCGGCCTTGGCAGCCTCAAGTTGGTCGACGATATCGTCGACGAACCCGCCAGAAGTTGAGTATCCAACGCCGTCGTCGGAAAGGTCGTAGGCAGTGTTGCCAGCGGTGAACGTACCGTCTTCGTGGGCAGTGGTGATCTCGAACACAGCAACGTCAACACGCTTCAGCATGGAGGTCAGGACGAACTCCTGAACCGAAGGGTCAACAGTGTTGTACTGGTCGGAGTCGACCCCGATACCCCACACCTTGGAACCACTGGTCCCGGTGAAGTCCGAGGCGGCCTGGAAGAGTCCAGCACCAGAACCACCAGCGGCGTGGTAGATAACATCTGCGCCCTGGTCGAACATTGCGCCAGCTATTTCCTGGGCCCGGTCGGCGGCGAAGAAGCCGTCGAAGTCTGGGAATTCGGTGATGTACTGGCTGGTGATCTCGATGTCGGCGTTAACCGAACGAGCGCCGGCAGCAAAACCAGCCTCGAACTTCTCGATGAGACCGAAGCCAGACACGCCGCCGATGAAACCAATGCTCCCGGTTTCGCTCTTAAGTGCGGCGGCAACACCAACGAGGTACGAGCCCTCGTGCTCGGCGAAGGTCAACCCAGCGATATTGTCTCCGCGGGGTACTCCACCATTGTCGAAATCGAGCATGGCATCATCGATGACGGCAAAGTTGACGTCTGGGTTTTCGGCAGCGACAGCGACGACATCATTGGCGAATAAGAACCCGACCGCAATGACCAGCCCAGATACATCGGCCTGGGTCTGAAGAAGCTCGGCGCGGTTGGAGCCGTCGGTGTTTGGCTCAGCTTCGGTGAAACTAACACCGAGATCGCTCGCGGCCCTATCGATGCCAGCAGCAGCCGAATCGTTGAACGACTGATCGCCACGGCCACCAATGTCGAAGGTGAGTCCTACGTTGGTGTCCGATGCTGGTGCGGCAGCTTCGGTGCTTTCAGGCGCTTCGCTGCTTTCCGACGCTTCGGTGCTATCTGGCGCGTCAGCCGGAGTCGAGTCGTCGTCGCTGTCGCCGCAGGCTGCGGCAACAAGCGTGAAGGCCAGCAAAAGGCCTAACAACTTCACAAGTCGCTTCATGGATCCCTCTCAATACTTAAGACTGCGGACGTTTCCGCAGTTGTTCGGGCGACATCCGCCGCCTAAGTAACGGCGAGCAGAACGCGCGCCGTTGTGGTTTGACCAAGAAACCCTAGAGGCGATCGGACAATTTCGCTAGTGGCACTCCATTGTGTCATCTAGTTGTCCTCGATCTGTTACCTGGAGCCGACCCTCTCAGACGCGTTCACGTTCGGCACCGTATCAAGTCTTCGACATCGGGATGGCCGACAATCAAGGCTTCAACAGCGCCAAGTTCAATCATTCCCGGTTCGAAACGAGGTGCCATCGAGGTCGACAACACCGACCACGATCCATGGCTAACCGCCCCCTGCCACGCGTCGGCCTTAACTGTGAAGTGTGGAAGCTCGCCGGCTTCTCGGTCGGGACCCAACACAACTGTTGTCGCAGATTCCTCGTCGATCACCAGTAACTCGACGGTGGCCCCCGAGTGGTGGTACCAGGTCTCGGGGCTCGTCAGCCGGTGCATCTTCGATACGTGGGCCCCACCGATGCAATACAAAATAACCGAGCCTCTCGCGTCGAAGTGCGTTCTTCGGAAGAACCCGCCCTCGCCAGGCAGCGGACTGAGATCGAGCGCCGACACGACATCGCCAAGAGTTGAGCGTGCTTCATCGACGACGTCCGCGGTGCGGCCATGCTGCCGGATCCACGAATGCATAGCAACGCCACTGGCAACACCCGCATTGATCGACCGGGTCGAACCGAACTGACTAATCGAGACCACAGCATCTGCGGCCTCGCGAACCTGCTCCGAGAGCCCAGGTCCCTCTTGCCCGAACACCAATACACACTCTCGAGGGAAATCGAAAGACTCAATGGGTACCGACCCAGGCAAGTTGTCGACGCCGATTACAGACAAACCACGGGCGCGACAATGTTCGACGAAACCAGCAACTTGGGGGTGATGAGAAACGTGCTGGTAACGATCGGTCACCATCGCGCCGCGTCGATTCCACTTTCGCTTCCCAACAATGTGCACCTCAGCGGCCAAGAAGGCGTTGGCATTGCGAACGACGGTGCCGATGTTGAAGTCGTGCTCCCAGTTTTCGACCGCAACATGAAACGGGTGCCTACGGCCATCGAGGTCAGCCACGATGGCATCGTGGCGCCAATACCGATATTTGTCGACAACATTGCGGCGATCGCCATCCCGCAACAGTTCGGGATCTAACCGCTCGTCGTCCGGCCACTCCCCCGCCCAAGGCCCCACACCAACCGTTCTGACCTGAACTTGCGCCGACGCCACTTCGGCGCTCTCCCCCAATTGCGTCGACGCCACTTCGGCGCTGGGTTCAACTGGCGCCGACGCCACTTCGGCGCTCTCCCCAACCTGTGGGTCTACGCTCTCTGCCATGGTTGAAGTACCCCGTGGATCGTTCTATCTAGGTGAAGTAGTTGGCGACGAAGGTCGTACCGGCGAGCCAGTGCTATACGACGCAGACCATCTCACCACACACGGCGTCATTGTGGGAATGACCGGCAGTGGTAAGACCGGTCTGGGTGTCGACCTAATCGAAGAGGCTCTTCTCTCTGGCGTGCCAACGATCGTGCTCGACCCTAAAGGCGACATGGGCAATCTGGCCCTCACCTTCCCCGACCTCGCGCCCGCCGACTTTCAACCATGGGTCTCCGCCGATGCTGCCAAAGCGGCAGGCAAAACACTTCCCGAACAAGCTGCCGCGACAGCCGACCTGTGGCGCAACGGACTGGCCGACTGGGGCGTCGATCCGAGCCGAATCTCCGCTCTACGCCAGGCCCCGGTAACCATCTACACGCCCGGTTCATCGGCGGGCTCACCAATGAACGTGATCGGATCGTTGCGAGCCCCAGCCGACACCACCGATCTCGAAACCATTCGCGACGAAATCGAAGGCTTCGTCACCAGCCTCCTGACGTTGGTCGACATCAAGGCCGACCCATTGTCGAGCCGCGAACACATCTTGTTGTCCAACATCATCGAGGACTCATGGACCGACGGGCGCGACCTCGACCTCGCCGGGCTTGTCGGGCAAGTTTTGTCTCCGCCTATGCGCAAACTCGGCGTGTTCGAGATCGACCAGTTCTTCCCACCAGACGACCGCATGAAGCTAGCCATGCGACTAAACGGAGTGATTGCATCGCCATCCTTTGCGGCGTGGACCGAAGGCCCACCCATCGACATCGACGCCATCACCCGCACCGACGACGGGCGTCCCCGCTGCGCCGTAATCACCCTCTCGCACCTGTCGGACCAGGAACGGCAGTTTGTGGTGACGCTCATCTTGTCGAAGCTGATCACCTGGATGCGCGCTCAATCTGGCAGCGGCGGCCTGCGCCTCCTGCTCTACATGGACGAAGTGTTCGGGTTCTTGCCACCAACCGCGGAACCTCCATCGAAGCGACCACTGCTCACCTTGTTGAAACAGGCCCGAGCCTTTGGTGTCGGTGTTGTGCTCTCGACGCAAAACCCTGTCGACCTCGACTACAAAGCGCTGTCGAACACTGGTACCTGGCTCATCGGTCGCCTGCAAACCGAACGCGACAAGAAACGCCTGCTCGACGGGCTGACCGCAGCCAGCGGCGACGTAGATGTGAAGGAGCTAACCGACACCATAAGCGGCTTGCCCAAGAGGACATTCGTCCTTCACGAAACACGGGCCAACCAACCCAAGGTGTTCAACACCCGCTGGGTCATGTCGTATCTGGCTGGCCCACTCAACCGCGAACAGATCGAACGCATCGCAGCCACTCAAGACGTCCCCACCAGCACAGCCGCGGTATCGACAGTCTCGTCGCCGGGCTCAAGCGGCGACGAGACTGTTGCTGCAACACCGCCACCGGAACCAGCAGCCCCAAAGTTGGCCGACGACGAGACCGATGTCATACCGGAGTCGGCAACCGGGACGCGCGTGGCCTACATCGACCCTGCCGCGCCGTGGGCTCGCGAGGCCGGAGCCGACAGCCGCGGCACACGATTCGAACCAGCACTGGTGGCCAGGGTGAATCTGTTGTTCGACGACGAGAAGTCAGGCCTTCGCCAAACGGAGGAGTTCGAGTCAATCCTGCACCCCATCACCGGATTCCCCGACCCCGAGAACGCACTAGTGGTCGATTACGACGATCGCGACCTTCGCAGCGACGCACCCGACAACGCCATATATGCCATCACCGATGCACGCATTGACCTCAAGACGTACTTCTCGAAATACGGAACGGCTCTCAAGAGCCACCTACATCGAAACTTGAGCGTAGACCTGTTGGCCAACACCGACATCGGCATCTACGGTCGCCCCGGCGAGACCGCCGAGCAGTTCTCACGGCGGTGTCTCAACGTCGCCAACGACAAGGCCGACATCGACGCCGCCAAGTTGCGAGACAAGTACGACTCGAAGCTCGATCGGGCCGAGTTGGCATTGGCCAAGGCCGAAGACCGCTACCGCGAGATCGAGTCCGACGCGTCTGACCGCAAGCGCAACGAACTTCTGTCGGGCGCAGGCAGTCTGCTTTCGGTGTTCCTCGGCGGCCGCAAGAAGTCGCGGAGCATGGCTGGGAAACTTGGCGGCCTTGGTCGTCGGCGATCGCAGAGCACCAAGGCCGGTCAACGGCTTCGTAGCCAAGAGAATCGTGTCGAAGGTGCAGTCGAGAAAATTCGGGCACTCGAGGACGACCTCGCCGACGATCTAAACGACATCACCGCCGCATGGGAAACCAAAGCCGAGAACATCACACTCAAAGAGATCGGCCTCGAAAAGACCGACATCGCGGTCGACGAGATCGTGCTCGCCTGGTTACCGGTCAATAGGTGACCGAGCGCCACTTCGAGGCGAACCAAACGGTCCGCACCGCAACCGCGTTCGTTGCCTTGTTCAACGGTTTGGCAATGCTGGTCAGCGTGACGATGTTCGCCGTGCTTGGCCGACCCGTTGGAATAGTGCTGTCGCCGCTGTGGCTTTGGGGCTCGATCGAAGCAGGACGAGCCGCCTGGTCGAACGTCATTAGCGTTACGTTGACGCCTGAAGTGCTACGTATCGAGCGATCAGGTTCTACCGACATAGTCGACCTGGACGATGTGTCCTGGTTTGGGTTAACCCGGCGTGGTGCAGTCGTTGAAGCGACAACGGGCCGGTTCAGTCTTTTCGATCAGGATTGGAAAACCTCAGCAGCGCTTGTACGCGAACTCGATGCCGTGGTTCGATCGCGGCAACGGGCCGACAGCGCGGCTCCAACTCCGCTCACGGTTAGCCATGACCAGCTGCGGCAGATAACCAACATCGGGCTGCTAGCGCTCGTCGCGATTGGTGCCGCCTTGGTGACCATCGCCGCGGTTGTCGGGGACGTAAGTACGATCGAACGGGTGGTCAGCCTTGGTACCGCTGGTCCGATCTGCGTCTTGGTATCACTGGCGGCGATCCGACTGCTACGACGCCCGGTCAGTGCCACGTTCTGCGATGGCGGCAACGAACTAGATGTCGACCTGAAGCGCCTGTATGGGTCCTCTACTAGGACGACATCACCCTCGGTCCTCACGGCGCCATCGGTCACCCTTTCTCAACGTCTGACGGGCGCCGCACCCGGCGAAACCGTCGTCGTAAGCACGTCGGGTCTCACCTGGACTGGACCGATCGCGGCACCAGGAACGTTCGATCATGTGGCCGAACTGCACGGCAGTCAGTAACGAGAAGTTTGGATCGTCTTCTTGTCGCGGCTCGAGCCAGATCTGTTTGTACAAGGGACCTGCAAACCAATCCCGGCCGACTCGGACTCGCCCGGTTAGCGCCCGGTTGGCGTCCACTTTGGGCGTCGCCCTCTTCGTACCGTTGGAAGTACCGACAACGAAGGATGAGCCATGGGCGTCGCCAGTTTGATCAACCAGTTTCTAGCGCTACTGACTGCATTTGGTTTGACCGCCAGCCTGCCAGCGGTTGCAGGTTATGTCGACTGGTCCTCAGACAGCGGAACCGATTCCGGGCCGGCGGAACCGTCGATCACCTTGCTACCAAGGCTCAGCCCTACCGATCGTGGACCAGCCCTCGATGGCGACGTTCTTCGCATCGACCTCGACAGCGGTGCAACTCTCGACCGAAGCACTACCGATCCGTACACCAAGGAAACTTCGGTACACACGGTCGAGTTTCCGCACAGCATCAACGACGACATATACGGCATGAACTTTGCTCCAGCGTCGCTGCTAGAAGAGCTACAGATCAGTGTTCATCGCTGGGGTGGCAACTCGGCCGAACGCTACAATTACACCAACGACGCCAGCGTGATCGGCGCCGACTGGTACTTCATGTCGTTCACCGATGACCCCGACGCCGACCATCAGTTCGAACAGACCAACAACTCCTTCGGAGTCTCCACACAGCTTCAGGTACCTATAGGTGGTTGGGTAACAGGCGACAACGCGGCGCGCTGCGGGTTTGCTGTGTCGACCCCTGACGGCACAGGTTCATCGGCGGGTTGGCAAGACGATAGTCAGTCACACTTCGATGACCCGGCACTGGAGTGTGGTTCAGGAACACGCGACGGCGAACGACTCGCGGCCGATCCATGGCGAACTTCAGTGCCATCCGACGAGTCCTTCGTAGCGAACTGGATAACCGAATTGGTGGCCACTCACGGAACCGCGGCCGAAGGCGGCGTCGAGAGCTACGCCCTAGGCAACGAGCCAAACCTATGGGCCGATACCCATCGCGATCTGTTCGACCTACCTCCCGAACGCCAGGAGATCATCTCTCGGAATCAGACCTACGCCGCGGCCATAAAGCAGGCAGATCCAACCGCCGCGGTGTACGGACCTGTGCTCTGGGGTGGTACCAGTTTCTTCGGCACCAGCGCTGAGTTCGACCGGGCTGAGTATCCAGGATCGAACGAGACGTTCGTCGCCGAGTACCTAGCCGCGATGCGGACCGCCAGCGAGGTAGCGGGCGTTCGTCTACTCGATGGCCTCGACCTCCACTTCTACGACGGCCGGGTCTACCCAACGGGCCCAGCCGATCAGCGGGTCGAAGCAACCCGTAGCCTGTGGGATTCGTCGTACATTGCTGTCGACTGGTGGGCCCTCAACGTCGGCAACGACACCAACCCTGGTCGGGTCGAGAGCATCGGCCTCATCCCTCGGATGCGATCACTCATCGACCAGAACTACCCAGGTACCGACCTAGCCATCACCGAGTACAACTTTGGGTCCCTCGACACTATCGACGGTGCGATCGCTCAAGCCGACGCCCTCGGGATCTTCGGCCGTGAAGGTGTGGACCGAGCCATGTTGTGGGATCCACTCGACCCGCCGAGCACCCCTGGCGAAGCCGAGTACGTCGACCGACCCGGAATCTGGGCGTTCCGGATGTTCCGCAACGCCGACAGTGCCGGCCAGAGGTTCGGCGATGAGGCCATCTTCGCTGAATCCTATGACGAGGCCGAGCTCTCCATCTACGCTGCCCGACGGAGCCAAGACGGGGCCGTCACCTTGATGATCATCAACAAAACCAACACACCGATCAGCACCCAGGTCGACCTCGATGGGTTAGTCGGCTTGGCCACGACCTATCGATACGACGAGTCAGACCTAGGCCGCATCCAGAACCTTGGCCAGGCAGAAGTCGCTGGTTCGGTCGCAGGCAACTTTGCGGCGATGTCCATCAGCCTCATCGTGATCAGCACCAGTTAACGGCCCTCGCTCCGGAACCGAAAACCTCGGGGTCGCGACGAATGTTCACTAGGGACGCTTCAATAGGGGTCTGTGACCGACCCGAAGCCAGGCGACCACGTTGGCGCCTATCAACTTGAGGAGTTGGTAGCCAGAGGTTCGACGTCTGTCGTGTTTCGGGCCAGGCACGTCGACTCACAAGAACGCGTTGCCCTAAAGCTGCTTGTTGGCCCCGCAGTACGGAGCCAACAGCTTCGCGAGAACGAGTACCGCCTGCTCGAACGTCATCCGCATTCTGGACTGGCCACAGTTGTGGGCCACGGCGATCACGATTCGGTTCCGTGGGTAGCAACCCGCTGGGTCGAGGGCCGCACTCTTGGCCACTTGCTCCGAACTGAGGGGCCACTTCCCATAGATCGCGCAGTGAGAATCCTGACACCGGTGGCGGCGGCGCTCGACCATTTGGCTTCGGCTGGTTTGGTTCACGGTGATCTGAGCCCATCGAACATCGTCGTCGACGTGAGTGATCGGGCTGTTGTTGTCGATCTTGGCATGAGCCGGCCCGCAATTTCGCCAAACGAAACTGCCGAACCAGGAGTGATTGGGACACCGCGGTACCTTGCTCCCGAAGTAGCGCACGGTCGCCCTGAAGTCGGACACTCCGACCAATACTCTCTGGCAGCAATCGCCTACGAGACGATGACTGGATCTGGGCCATTCCCGGCCGTGGCCGACGAGCCGATGGCAGTTCTGCAACAGCACCTGAATGCCACGGTGATACCGGCGTCGGAACGTGTACCTGGGCTGGTCGGTGCTGTTGAATCGGCGCTCAGCCGTGCTCTGAGCAAACCTCCCGAAGACCGATTCGGCACCGCGGCGGCGTTCATCGCCGCCATTGGGGAACCAGCCAACTCTGGACTCGATCCGACGTCTGGGGTCGACCTCGGCCCGTCGGGGCAGCCGCACTCAGGCGCGGCACCCAACCGTTATGTACTTGCCGGCGCAGCCTTGGCGTTCGTTGTTGTTCTGCTAGTCGGGCTGGCGTTGCTGTTGCGCCAACCATCGTCGGGTACCGATCCGTTAGTGGAATCGTCATGCAACATCGTCACCATTCCAACTTTCGATGCTGGCGGTCAGCTCGACAACTACTTCGCTGAGCCCGCCGATACCGGAACCGTCCTGTCAGATGTCGGTTTCGGTGGTACCAACGGCCTCCAACTCTCGGGGATTACCCATGGTCTGTACGGTGAGGCTCTCCCAGTTACACCTGGGGCGTCCTATCAGTTCTCGGCTTGGGTCGACGTGGCCGAAGACGCCGTTGGTTCCAACCTGACCATTACATTTCTCGACGGAGCTTTTGAGCCTCTCGGCGACGACGCCAGCGATGCCCGTCTGGATCTATCTCCTGGCGACCAAGGCCGATTCGGAATCACTGCGATTGCGCCGGTCCGTGCCGCTTTCGCGGTTCCTCATCTACGTACCGAAGCTGGCGGAGTTGCCACTATCGATGACATATTGTTCGCCGATCGGGCGTGCACCCCATGACCGAGGGGCCTTCCCTACGCAATGCCGGAGGCAGCGGGCGCGGTTTCGAACTGCGGACCCTGCCGGTGGTTCTCGGTCGTACATCAACTTCGACTATTGGCCTCCACGCTGCGGCAGTCTCTCGACGTCACCTCGAGTTCGACGCGACCCCACACGGTTTCACGGTTCGCGATCTCGCCAGCACCAACGGTACTCATCTAAACGGCCGCCCTTTGGGGGTCGAGCCAGAACCTGTTCGTGATGGAGATGAGTTGGTCTTGGCCGGATCAGTGGCGCTGCAGTTTTGTGACCCGCAAGCCACTCCGTTGGCACCCGCCATCGGGCGTTTGGCTGGGGTTTGGATCGACCCAACCAACGACGCTGTGTGGGTCGATGCGCAGCGGCTCGATCCGCCGTTATCGCCCCGTCAGCTATCGCTAGTCCAGCTCTTAATGATGACCGAAGGCGAGTTCGTATCTCGTAACGATGTAGTCGATCGGGTTTGGGCCGATGTCGCCGCCGAGGGTGTTAGCGCCGAGGCCGTAGACGCGTTGGTCAAGCGGATTCGAATGCGTATACGCCCGTACCAACTGCACGGAGAGTATCTAGAAAACCGGCGCGGCGTCGGCCTCCGAATCGTGGCGCCCCGGAACTAGTCGAGCTATTCCTGAACCAGCTCGATGAGGGTTCCGAACGATCCCTTTGGGTGAATGAAGGCAACGGTGGTCCCACGAGAACCAGGTCGCGGTTCTTTGTCGATGGCCGTGGCACCGGCAGCCACCATGGCCGCCAGCGCCTCGGCGCAGTTATCGACTCGATACCCAACGTGGTGCAGACCCTCGCCGCGCTTCTCTATTGATTTCGCTATTGGCGAATCGGGACGAGTCGCCGCGGTGAGCTGTATATAGCTGTCGGCTACTTTCACTAGAGCTTCCTCAACGCCATCGGACTCGACAATCTCACGATGATGCACCTCAGCGCCGAAAGCCTCTGCGTAATAGGCGATGGCCGCTTCTAGGTCCTTTACGGCGATGGCAATGTGGTCAATTTCGGTCAGCAGCATTTCGTCAGCTCTCGGTCGCGATCTCAGACGCGTGGGTTTCGAATAGCCCGATCTTGTCTGGTCCGATGCGTTCTCGTTTTTCTTGATCGGTAATGCCAAGGCCTCTTTCTGGTGCCAGGCACAACACCCCAAGCTTGCCTTCATGAAGGTTGTGGTGCACCTGATAGGCAGCATCGCCGACGGTTTCGAGGTCGAATACCCCAGACAGAATCGGCTGGATCTTGCCCATGTCGATGAGCCTGTTCATCTCCCAGGCTTCTTGGTAGTTGGCAAAGTGGCTGGAGACGATTCGTTTCAGCTTCATCCAGAGATGGCGGTTGTCGTACTCGATCATGTAGCCAGATGTGGCCGCGCAAGTAACGATGGTTCCGCCCTTGCGAGCCGTGAACACCGAGGCTCCCATGGTCGATCGACCGGGATGTTCGAACACAATGTGTGGGTCTTCGCCGGCAAGCGAGCGGACCTTGCGGCCAAACCGGCGCCATTCGCTTTCGTCTTGGGTGTGCTCGTCGGCCCAGAACTGGTACCCATCGGCCTTGCGGTCGATTACGTGCTCGACTCCGAGCCGATTCAGCAGTTCGGCCTTCTCGGGCGAACTCACTACGCCGACCGGGATGCCTCCGGCTTGGAGAACAAGCTGGCTGGCGTATCCGCCCAAGCCTCCGCTGGCGCCCCAGATCAGAACGACGTCGCCGAGCTTCATGCGCGCCGCGTTCTGGCCTATGAGCATGCGGTATGAAGTCGCCGCACACAATGCGTTGACCGCTGCTTCTTCCCACGTGAGGTGGGTTGGTTTTGGCATCAGTTGGTTGGCCTTAACTACCGACAAATCGGCAAGGCCGCCAAAGTTCGTTTCGAAACCCCAGATTCGTTGGTTCGACCCAAACATCGAGTCGTTATGTGAGGAAGGATCTTGATCGTCGACGTGGTTGCAATGCACCACAACGTGATCGCCAGGTTTCCAGTTACGAACCGCCGAGCCGACCCTAAGAACCACCGCCGAGCCATCAGAGCCCAAGATGTGCTCGTCGCGTTGGTGGCGGGCGGCCCACTCGCTCTCGCGTGCCATCCGGTCCAAGAACCCGAACGTTGGAAGCGGCTCAAAGATCGACGACCACACGGTGTTGAAGTTGATCGAGCTAGCCATCACCGCGAGATAGACCTCGTCCGGTGCGAGCTCTGGTGTGGCTACGTCTCCTACGTGAAGCGATTCGCGCGGATCCTTCTCCCACGATTCTCTACCCTCGAACATAGCGGTCTCGTCGCGACGCACGTAGGCGGCTCGATACGACTCGGGAATCGGCAAGGCCGCGAGCTCGTCGCCGCTTGCGCCATTGAGGATGGCATTTCTGATCTGGTCCATGGCACTCAAGGTTACCGACGGGTAACTTCGGGGCGAAATTCTCCGCACCGACTCGACCCATTTGGGAAGTCGGCCTGGGTAGTTCGTACACTCGGAGCCGAGGGTCAAACCCTGGCCTCAGCGAAGGGAATCCCAATGACAGGTCCAGTAATCATCGCCGGAGCACGCACTCCGATCGGCCGATTCAACGGTGGCCTGTCAGGCTTTTCAGCCCAAGAGCTCGGTGGGTTCGCTATCGCCGGTGCCCTAGAGAAAGCCGGCGTCTCGCCCGACCAAGTCGACTACGTCTACATGGGCCAAGTAGTCCAGGCCGGACAAGGCCAAATCACCGCCAGACAAGCAGCCGTCAATGCCGCCATCCCGATGAGCGTTCCGGCCACGACCGTTAACAAGGTCTGCCTATCGGGCTTGAACACGATCTACCTGGCCCACCAGATGATCGCTGCCGGCGATGCCGACATCGTCGTAGCCGGCGGCATGGAGTCGATGTCGAACGCACCCTACGTTCTCGACAAGGCTCGGCGAGGGTACGGCTACGGCAACGCTGAAATGCTCGACTCGCTGTACCACGACGGCCTCTACTGTGCTTTCGACGCATGCGCCATGGGTCTCGGGACCGAGCGCTACGCCGAGGCCGAAGCTGACGTGACTCGTCTGGCGATGGATACCTTCTCGGCGGCGTCGCACGATCGCGCTGATGCGGCCCGCAGCGAAGGCCGATTCGATGCCGAGATCGTCGCCGTTTCGGTTCCACAGCGCAAGGGCGACCCCGTTGTCATCAATGCCGACGAGGGTATTCGACCTGGTACCACCGCCGAGTCGCTCAGTCGCCTCCGCCCCGCATTCAGCAAGGATGGCTCGATCACGGCCGCCAATGCTTCGCAGATCTCTGACGGCGCGTCGGCAATCGTGATGATGAGTCGGGCCAAGGCCGATGAGCTTGGCCTCAGAGCCATTGCCGAGCTGGTCTCGTACGGCCAGATCGCCGGCCCGGACTCGGCGTCGCTGCTGACCCAGCCGTCCCAAGCCATCACGTCTGCCCTGGCCAAGTCCGACCTTGGTATCGACGACATCGACCTCTTCGAGATCAACGAAGCATTCGCCGCAGTTGGGTTGTGTTCGATGGCCGACCTCGGCATCGACGACTCGTTGGTCAACGTCGACGGCGGCGCCATTGCATTGGGGCACCCCATCGGCATGAGCGGCAACCGATTGGCACTGCATATGATCAACGAACTCATCCGGCGCGGCGGTGGCGTTGGCGCGGCTGCGCTGTGCGGTGGTGGAGGCCAAGGCGACGCTGGAATATTCCGCACCCTCTAACGCTCGCCATTTTCGAGATCTCCACCTCGAGGCTCGAGCAGGTCACTGATTCCACGGCCGACATTGTTGGCAATCGACGCCGAACTTAAAGTGTGCCAACCGACCAAGTGAATATCGTCGACTTCTAGCGCGAGACCAACCACCCTTTGAGCATCTATCTCGGCTGTACCATCGACGATCATGCCCTCGACAAAGTGACTGATGACCACACTCTCAGCGCCAAGGTTTCGGGCCAGCGTGACGAGGGGCCCGGGATCGCGATGTATCTCGGCTAGGGCAACACCCCCGAACACGACCATTGCGAAGAGATCTTCGAACGGACCGAGAACCGCCATTACAACCTCGTCACAGTCGTTGGCGAAGGCGAAGAAAAGGGCTCTGGCATCGGCGCGCGTGTTAAGGCGCACGCCAAGAGAAGGTGAAACAGGACACGCTGGCAGAAATATCTCGACCATCGGGAACTCCAAACAACAGGAGAAACGTATGGGAGGAAGTTGCAGCAGAGTCTGGCCCAGGGGTGGGACACGCAATCGTTCGGGCCGGCCTGAGGCTTCTTAAATGCCGAGAAATGGCTTCGATCTAGCCCCGTATATGTCGTTCGTGACGAATTATCGACTAAATACTACAAAGTGTTGCTTTTTCCGTCTTCGTTTCGTAACATAACTGACATCGGGAACGGACTGCTTAGGTCCCTCCAGACGAAGTAACACCTCAACCGAGTTCGGGCTAGACAACCGCCCGCGCCTAGTTCGGATGAAGTTGGGGTGCTGCCTTGTTTGGTACCGATTTCGTGGAAGGCCGGGTCTAACGACCTGGCCTTCTGCTGTTTTGTGGCCCAAGACTCAGTGGGGAGTCCGCGGCTCGGCTTCAGATCTTGCCAATCGTCGGGTAGAGCGGATTGGCGGTGAGCAACTCAGCCGAGCGCTGGCGACATCGATCCGAGACATCGTCACCCATCAGGTACTTAGCCTTAGATGGGCCGTTCTTGGCCTGGGCCGGCTCGGCGTGGCTCAAGACGTCGCAGATGATGTCGGCGACTTCGTCCATATCGGAGGTACTCATTCCTAGCGTCGTCAACGCCGGGGTGCCCAGACGTACACCGCTGGTGTACCAAGCGCCATTTGGATCGCCAGGAATCGAGTTTCGGTTGACGATTACGCCGCTGTCGTTAAGGGCCGACTCGGCTTGGCGGCCGGTGATACCGAACGACGTCACATCTACCAACACAAGATGGTTTTCCGTTCCGTCGGTCACTAGACGAGCCCCTCGCTTCTTTAGGCCCTCGCCCAACGCTGCCGCGTTGTCGACTATCCGTTGGGCATAATCCGCAAACGTCGGCAGCTTGGCCTCAGCGAACGCGACGGCCTTAGCGGCCATGACGTGAGCCATTGGACCACCAAGAACCATCGGGCAGCCCTTGTCGATGTACTCGGCCAAGTCCCCGCCATCTCGACCAGTCATGACCATGCCTCCACGCGGGCCCCGAAGCGACTTGTGCGTCGTGGTAGTCACGATGTGACCATTTGCGATTGGGTCGTAGTCGCCGGTGAACACGCCCCCGGCAACCAGGCCGGCGAAGTGGGCCATGTCGATCATCAGGTAGGCGCCAACCTCGTCGGCGATCTCGCGCATTTTGGCGAAGTTAACCTTCCTCGGGTAGGCCGAGTAGCCCGCAGTAAGCACCATTGGTCTGAACTCTTTGGCCAACGCACGGACATTGTCGTAGTCGAGCATCTCGGTCGTGTCATCGACCCCGTAGCTACGTTGGGCGAACATCTTGCCCGAAATGTTCGGGCGAAAACCGTGAGTCAAATGCCCACCGGCGTCGAGGGCCATGCCGATCATTCGTTGGTTACCCAACTTGTTACGGAGTGTGTCCCAATCGGTCTCAGATAGACCGTTCACGTGCTTCTCGCCTTGTTCGGCAAGAAAAGGCGTCTCGACCCTGGCCGCCAGCATGGCCCAAAAGGCCACCAAGTTGGCGTCGATCCCTGAGTGCGGCTGAACGTAGGCATACGGTGCGCCGAACAGTTCGCAGGCCAAGTCCGAGGCGAGTTGTTCGACTGTGTCGACGTTTTGGCAGCCAGCGTAGAATCGATGGCCCACTGTGCCTTCGGCATACTTGTCGCTGAACCAAGTTCCCATAGTGAGCAGCACGGCCGGGGACGCATAGTTTTCTGAGGCAATGAGCTTGAGGTAGTTCCGCTGATCGTTGATCTCTGACCGGATTGCGTCAGCTATTCGGGGCTCTACACCGCTGATGACCTCAAGGGCCGACCGATACGACTGAGCCTCGGGAGTGTCCTGTTCGATCTCGAGCGGGCTAGTGGAATCGGTCATAGTTTCTCCTCGACGTATCGATACGAACTGGGGTCAGGCTAGTTGGCGGCACGCCGACCGAGAAGAGGATCTTCGCCAGATTCCCACCACGAGGACAACTTGGCTCTACTGTCAATCGGGTGAGCAAAGTCGTGGCAGCGCTAGCAGTTCTGGGCGCATTGGTTCTTGGATCGTGTTCTAGCGATAATGCCGAACAGACTTCGCCGGTCATCGCGACTTCCGAGCTAGCAGAAGAGTTGTTCCCCGATGTGGTCTCGGCCACTGCTCAACTCACCGACGACGGTAGCTGGACGTTTAGCGCAACTATCAGCTCGCCATACGACAGCCCCGATCGGTATGCCGATGCTTGGCGAGTTGTCGGCCCAAACGGAACGGTCTATGGCATCCGCGAACTAGCCCACGATCATGCTTCGGAGCAGCCATTTACCCGCAGCCAGTCTGGCATCGCCATTCCGACTGATGTCGTCGAGGTCACGGTCGAGGGCCGCGATCAGCTAAGCGGCTGGGGCGGCCAAACCACCACCATCTCCCTCTCCCGTTAACCACTAGCCACCAACAAACGAACCAGTGTCGACGATTGGGGTCATAACAACGATCCTCGACACTGGTTGGCCGTGGCGACACAAACCACACGAACCTGTGTCTAGAAATGGGGCTATGGCCCCGATCCTCGACACTGGTTGCGGAATTAGGGCGGGTTACTCGACGGCGCGGCGGTGTTCTAGGGCTCGGCCGAGGGTCAGCTCGTCGGCGTATTCGAGATCGCCTCCGACTGGGAGGCCAGAAGCGAGCCTGGTGACCATCACCCCGAGCGGTCCAAGCAGCCTGGCGAGGTACATCGCGGTGGCCTCGCCCTCGATGTTGGGGTTGGTCGAAAGGATGACCTCAGTGATCTGCTCACCGTCGATGCGCCCGAGCAGCTCTGTGACCCGTAGCTGTTCTGGCCCGATGCCTTCGATGGGGTTCAGACAACCTTGGAGAACGTGATAACGACCGCGGAACTCTTGAGTCTTTTCAACAGCCACTACATCGCGTGATTCCTCAACAACACACAACGTGCCATCTTGTCGCGACGCACTAGAACAGATCAAACAAAGATCGTGTTCGCTGAAATTGAAACATCGCTGGCAGAACTGAACCCTCTCTTTGGCCCGCGTTATGGCCTCCGAGAGCCGCATCGCGTCCGGGGTGGGGATCTTCAGAAGGTGGAATGCGATCCGCTGGGCCGACTTCGGGCCGATGCCTGGCATACGACCCAACTCGTCGATGAGATCCTGGACGGGGCCTTCGTACATCAGGTGTCTAGCCCCCGAGAAGGCCGCCGAGGCCTCCAAGGTCGCCGAGTGGTCCCATTGCTTCTTGCTGCGCAGCCGCACCACGAGCCAAGGCATCCGACATCGCGGTGTGGATGAGGTCTTCGAGCATGGCTACGTCATCTGGGTCGACGACTTCGGGAGCAATCGATACCGCTGTTACCTCTCCTCCGGCGGTCATCGTGATCTTGACTCGGCCGCCTCCGGCTTCGCCAATAACTTCGGTGGTGGCGGCCTGTTCTTGGGCGGCCATCAGTTGCGCCTGCATGTCTTGTGCCTGTTGAAGCAGGCTATTCATATCAAATCCGTCGCTCACTCGATTTCTCCGTGTGGTGTTCGTGGATGTAATTAGTACTCGGCGGTGGGGTCGTCGATGATCTTTGCCCCAGGAAATGCCGCGGTTAGACGATCGACGCCCGACGTTGCGTCGACTGGAGCGTCGGTAAGTTCGTTGGGATCGATGACTTCGTCTGCTTCGTCTGTCGGGTGATCTTGCGAAGTCGACGTCGTCGTCGAGTCGATTGTCGAAGTTCGGGCCGCCTCGACGGTGAGTTCGAGGGTCATGGGGAGTCCATAACGACTTGAGAGCAGGTCCTGGATTGCCGGTACGTGGGCGACGCACCTCTCTCGCGTTATCTCGTTCGAGACATGGCAAACGATATGACCAGGCGTTGGCGAGTCGATATCGCAGCTGCCAAGGATGTTCTTCGTTAGCCCGGGTGCCTTGGTGAGCGTGTCGATCCACTCGGCCCGGAGCTGACTGATCGAGGGTGCCGTAGTTGGGGCGGCATCGGCGGGAGTCGACGGTGGCTGGGTCGAACCAGGTTCAACGGGTTCGGCTGACGGCGGCGAAGCAGCCGAATCGGTTTGTGTCGAACCTGGTGCGTCGAGCGTCGGCGCCGCGGTATCTGACGGGCCTGCGAGTGATGGCGCGGGAGGTGGTGGTGGTGGCGGCGGGACCTCACCGTGGGGAGGAGTCGGACCAGTCTTGGGTGAGGGGGTCTCGGTCGATGCCGGCTGGCCGAGCGCGGCCCTAGCTGCGCTGACACGACCCGAGCCGCGGGTTCGTGGACCAGCGGAGGGAGCAGCGCCCGAAGCAATCTGACCAGCGGAGGGAGAGGCGCCCGAAGAATCAGGAGGCGTCGCGCTCGGCACGCTGGGAGGGTCGGGAACCACAGATCCGGGCGTAACCGGCGGAGCCGTAACGGTGGCTCCGTTGGCAACGATGGCCTCAAGGTGTTCCAGCCGGGCGAGGATCGCGCCCAGGTCATCAGCCGAAGAAGCGGCCGTCAGCTTCACCAGCGCCACCTCAACTACGAGGCGCGGGTCGGCAGCTTGGCGGGCATCGACCAGGGCCGCTCCGAGGGTTTCGAGGGCCCGAACCGTCGAGGCTGCACCGAGCCGGCGACCCTGGTCGGTCAACGTTTCGAGGGCGGCCGGAGGGAGTTCGCTTGGTGCGGCTTGTTGTTGAACCAGGAACAGATCGCGAAGGTGGCGGGCGAGGGTCTCGACCATTTCGCGGGCATCGGCACCGGCCGAGACCGCTGCTGCAACGGTAGTGAGCGCGGCCCCGGAGTCGCGAGCGATGAGTGCTTCGACGAGATCGCCGACTGGAATCTTCTCGGTGGCCATCCCCCCAGCGGCTACCACTTGGTCGAGCGCCGACAGCGTGTCGCGCGATGATCCACCACCCTTACGAATGACATAGTCGACGGTTTCGTCATCGATGTCGATGCCGCCGCGCGAAGCAATGTCGCGGACGTGTCCATCCATGTCTTGGGCGCCTATAAGTGAGAGCTCGATGTGTTGGGTCCGACTGCGAATGGTTGCCAACACCTTCTGGGGGTCGGTGGTGGCGAGAACGAACACAACGTGGCTCGGTGGTTCTTCGAGCGTCTTCAGGAGTGCATTGGATGCCGCTGTCGACAACATGTGAACTTCGTCGAGGATGTACACCTTGCGCTGGCCAGGGCTTCCGAGTGACGCGCTGGCTACCAGCTCGCGGATGCTGTCGACACCATTGTTGGAAGCGGCATCAAGCTCGACGAGGTCCATCGACGTGCCAGACTCGATCGCTAGACATGCATCGCAGGCGCAGCATGGCTCGCCATCGTCGCCGAGATTGGTGCAGTTGAGGGCCTTGGCTAACAGCCGCGCCGACGTTGTTTTACCCGTACCACGAGGCCCGCTGAACAAGTAGGCGTGGCCTACGCGGTCGTCGCGGAGTGCGTTCTGTAGCGCTGCAACAAGATGATCTTGACCAACGACGTCGCTAAATCGTTGTGGTCGAAAACGACGATATAGCGACTGATAGGCCATGGTTCGTCGATCATATCGTTCGGCAGTGACAGCCCGATTTGGGGCCCGATAAAATTGGCGGTGGTCGATGGTCGTGTAGGTCGCTACCCTTACCGCTCTGGATGAGGCCCCTTCATGTGGCGGCCGGGTTCCGTGCAACGACTACCCGTGAATCGGGTCAGGGCCGGAAGGCAGCAGCCCTCAGCGGAGCTGGTCGTGTGCCGCGGGTCGCCTGGTCGCCTCATGAGGGGGTCATCCTCCTACGGAGAGGTCGCATAGTTCGGCTTAGTGCACCATCTTGGAAAGGTGGCGTGGGGCAACTCACCGGGGGTTCGAATCCCCCCCTCTCCGCCAAACTTTTCTACCCCGAACCTGTGCCCAAAATCGCGGTCCTGACCGCGATTTTGGGCACGAGTTACTTCTCTAGCCGGTCCACGTCGGCCACTCGTCGGCCTCGGGGCTGTCAGTCAGTTGAACCTGATTAGAACCATCGGCTTCCATCACGAAGATCTCGCTGTTTGAGCCCTCGATCGTTCCGGAGAACACGATTCGAGTACCGTCGGGCGACCATGCGGGCCCGAGTTCTGCGCCTTGCGAATCGGTCAAGCGAGTCTGGTTCGAACCGTCAGCATCCATGACGTAGATGTCAAAACCACCACGGTTCGAGTTGAACGCGATCTTGGTCCCATCGGGTGACCATGCCGGGGCCTCGTCGAAGTGCTCGTTGCTGGTGAGTCTGTTGAGATTCGACCCGTCGACATCGATTACGTAGATCTCGAAATTGCCATCACGACCGGAATTGAACGCGATCTTGGCGCCGTCGGGCGACCACGATGGCGATGCGTTGGTCGCGGCTGCCTCTGTCAGTCTCACGACGTTCGATCCATCGGCATCCATGACGAAGATCGCGAAGCCACCGTCACGATCGGAGTGGAACGCAATCTTGGTGCCATCAGCTGACCAGGCGGGGCCACCGTCGAGTGCGGGCACACTACCCACGAGTCGAGACTCTGATCCTTCCATTTCGACCACATAGACATCGCCCGTACGAGCGGCCTCGAAGGCGATCCTCAGCCCGTCCGGAGCCCACTTCGGAACTGAGACGTCAGAGCCTGCGGCCGCTACCGCTGTCTGATCGGACCCGTCGGGATTCATTGTAAATAGCTGCGCTCCGCCGTCTCTTCGCGAGACGAATGCGATCTGGCCATCACCGGTTTCGATGCCACTGCTAGAACAACTCACGACTGCCAACACCAAGGCTAAGCACCCAGATACAAGTCTGAAGCACCACACGTTTGCCTCCTCCGTGTCGTCGGTCGAAAACCTACCAACATCTCGCAACCTGTGTCGAGGATCGTGGTTATCGCGACGTTTCTAGACACAGGTTCGATGGTTTTGGTGTGCGTCGGCGACGATCTCGGCTTTCCGAAGCGCTAACCGGTTGCAAACCCGACTTGATTGGTCAAGAATAGCGCTTCCTTATAACTAGACACGTGGAGCAACCATGACACAGGGATTTGAAACCCGTCAGATACACGCAGGGCAAACGCCCGATTCCGAAACCGGCGCTCGTGCCGTGCCGATCTACCAGACGACCAGTTTTGTGTTTCGAGACACCGAACACGCGGCGAGCCTTTTCGCTCTGTCTGAGATGGGCAATATCTATACCCGGATAATGAACCCGACACAGGGGGTACTTGAGGCTCGCCTCTCGGCCCTTGAAGGCGGGACCGAAACCGCGGTTGGCATTCCGGGAGCACTTGCCGTGGCTTCAGGCCAAGCCGCCGAGGTCTTGGCCATCCTCAATCTTGCTGAGAGCGGAGACCATCTCGTAGCCGCTTCGGCGCTGTACGGCGGCACCTACAATCTGTTGCACTACACGCTGCCGAAGATGGGCATCGAGGTGACCTTCATTGAAGACGAAGATGACCTCGATGCTTGGCGCAACGCTGCCCAGCCGAACACGAAACTCTTCTACGGCGAGACCGTAAGCAACCCCAAGAACAGTTGTTTCGATATCGAGGGCGTGGCGGCCGTTGCCCACGACATCGGTGTCCCGCTGGTGCTGGACAACACGGTGCCGTCGCCGTACCTCATTAACCCCCTCAAGTGGGGAGCCGACATTGTGGTGCATTCGATGACCAAGTTCATCGGTGGTCACGGAAATTCGATCGGTGGTGTGATCGTCGACGGGGGCAGCTTCGACTTCGGTGCCAATGATCGCTTCCCGAACTTGACCGAGCCTGATCCCAGCTATCACGGTCTGGCCTATTGGCCGGCCCTTGGCCACGGCGCTTTCATCATCAAGGCTCGAGTCCAACTGCTGCGCGATCTTGGGGCGGCAGTGTCGCCGACGAACGCATTCAACTTCTTGCAAGGTATTGAGACTCTCAGCTTGCGCATGGAACGGCATTGCCAGAATGCCCAGGTCGTTGCCGAGTATCTCGATCAGCACGACCAAGTCGAATCGGTACAGTTCGGCGGGCTGAAATCCAGCCCGTGGCACGATCGCATGAACAAGTACAGCGAAGGCCGAGGATTCTGCTCGGTGCCAGCGTTTGTGATCAAGGGAGGCAAAGACAAGGGCGAGAAGTTCGTCAACAGCGTTGAGCTACATAGCCATGTTGCCAACATCGGCGATGTTCGCAGCCTGATCATTCACCCGGCATCGACGACTCATAGCCAGCTGAGCGAGGCCGAACAGGCGACCACCGGCGTACTTCCAGGGCTCGTCCGGCTATCTGTCGGCCTTGAGACGATCGACGACATCATCGACGATCTCGACAAGGGCTTCGCCGCCGCGCTCTAGCCGCTTCGATTCATATCAAAACCCCCGAACCTGTGCCTAGAACTGCGGTGTCGACCGCGATTTTGGGCACAGGTTCGAGAGGGCTGCGGCGCGTAGAGTCGGGGTGGTGATTCCTGTCGTCGACCTTCGCGCTGAAACAGCCGGGCCCGACCTCGACGGTGCTCTTCGACAGCTGGGGTTCGTCGAACTAACCGGGCATGGGCTTGATCCCGTCGCGCTGTCAGGGCTTCGCTCTGCGTGTGACCTATTTTTCGATCTGTCCGGTGCTACGAAACCGACCTATGTCGAACCCGACCCGCTGGCCAACCGCGGCTTTAGGCCCAAGGGCAGCGAAGCACTTGCCTTCAGCCTTGGCGATTCGACACCACCCGACTTGTTCGAGAGCTTCAACAGCGGGCCCGACGACAGGGTCACCGACGGCACTGAGCTCATCCGTCAGACCCCATGGCCAGACGATACCGTGCCGTCATTTCGCCCTGCCGCCATCGCCTACCTAGCAGAAATGGCGCGAATCTCGAGCGAGATCGACCACATTCTTGGCAGCTGCATCGGTATCCCCGATCTGGCTGATCGATCCCGGCTTGGCCCAGACACCATGGCCTGCATCGACTACCGCCCCGGGCCAAACGGCTCAGAAGAAGCAGAATCGGGCCAACAACGGATGGGGGCTCACAGCGACTACACCACGTTCACCGTCCTGCACGCCGACTCGGTTGCGGGCCTGCAAATCATCGACACCAATGGCAAGTGGATCGACGTAGTGCCAACGCCAGGCTCGCTGCTGATGAACGTCGGCGATCTGCTCGCCATTTGGACAAACGATGTATGGCCATCGACGCTTCATCGTGTTGTGCCTATGTCTGGTGGAGCAGCACCACGGCGTCGCTCCATTGCTTACTTCCACTACCCAGACCTTGCTGTGGTCGTGGAACCACTCGACGACTTCGTCACTGCCAGTCGACCAGCGCGGTACGACCCAGTTGTGGTCAGCGATCATCTCCGGGGCAAGCTGGCAGCACCTAAGAATCAAACTTCGCCAACCACCGCGTTAACCATCGCCGATCGACCTCACTGATACAAGCTGACATCAACACGGTTACCGTTAGGCCATGAGCGACGTCTTCCATCTCGGCCTCACAACCAAAATGCTCGCTGGGGCGACCATTGCCATCATCCCTGGTGACCCAGCACGAGCTGGCCGTATCGGCGAGACCATCGGTAACGCCGAAGCGTTGGCATCGACTCGCGAGTTCAACTCTGTGCTCGCCCGAATTGACGACACCCCGGTAGTTGTATGTTCGACAGGGATAGGCGGCCCGTCGACCTCAATCGCTGTCGAGGAGTTGGCCCAGCTAGGGGTGCGGACTTTCCTAAGAGTGGGTACCACTGGGGCCATTCAGCCGAGCATTCAGCCAGGCGAAGTGATCGTCACCACGGGAGCGGTACGACTCGACGGCGCCAGCCTGCACTTCGCACCACTCGAATTCCCAGCGGTAGCCGACTTCGCCTGCACAACAGCTCTGATAGAGGCAGCCCGGGGGCTCGGATTCGAACCACACATCGGCGTAACTGCTTCGTCGGACACGTTCTACCCAGGCCAGGAGCGCTACGACACGTTCTCCGAAAGGGTGGTGTCTCGTTTCCGCGGAAGCATGGACGAGTGGCAGTCCATGGGTGTTCTGAACTACGAGATGGAAGCGGCGACCCTGTTCACAATGTGCGCCAGCCAGGGCCTTAGAGCCGGGTGTGTAGCGGGTGTTCTGGTCAACCGTACCCACAAAGAAACCCCCGACGAGGGCGCGTCGGCGCGTGTTGAGGCCGCGTCGGTGTCAATCGTTATTGAGGCTGCCAGGCGCCTGAGCTGAGCTAGCCGCCGTCCGGAGGTGATTCGGCCAGCGGGTGGTCGTGGCCTGTGGTTAGCGGCAACCGCCCTGACCCAGGCCACGGTTCGAGTGGTTCGTCGGGGACGTATTCGGGTTCGTTTGTCGTTCGCTCGATCATAAACCCAACATCGAGGTAGTTCTGAAGCGCCCGGGGGTGGTCGAGGCTGCACGTCTTCAGCCAGACTCGATCGGTGCCAACAATGCTCCAAGCCGCATCGAGAGACTTGGCCAAGAAGGCGCGGCCGAGACCCTTCCCCACAAAGGCAGGTAGTAGGCCGAAGTAACAAATCTCGACTGCGCCTTCGACAGTTCCGTCGAGTTCGACGTAGCCAGCAGGTGATCCGTCTACATAGGCAATCCACGTTTCGACGCCGGGTCGGTCGAGAACCTCAAGCCAATTGGCTTCGGTCCACGGCAAGCGTCCAGTCCACAACCAGTCGACCCCAACGTTGGCGTAGAAGTATCGATTGAGTGTGGGGTTGATGACCAACGACCGGACGAGACTCAGACTCTCGACGTCGGCAAGCTCAGGCTGTTCGAACATCTCCAGGTAGTAGGTCGTGACCTGAATATGCATGTGCAGAACCTACAGGCGTCGTTCGGTTCTTTCGGCCGGTCCTAGGTGGCGGATATGGCGACGATGGGCGAGTCGAGCACAACGTCGCCAAGGCTGCCCAGGAAGGGAAGGTTCGAGAAGTTGAACACCCCACCGTCACCAGCAACGAGTAGGTAGCCGTTACCGAACGGGACCATCCCATTGATAGGTGCGACCAGCGAAGCACCTGGAGGCAGCACTCCAGGAATCGACCCACGGAACGGCGCATCAAAGCCAAACACACCACCATCAGCCGCGACAAGCCAATATCCGACACCATCAGGATCAGCAGTCAGACCAACAATCGGAGCGGCCAGAACAACACCAGGCAACACCTGAGGAATCGACCCGGCAAACGCAGCATCACCAAACGAAAAGATCCCACCATCAGAACCAACCAGGTAGTAGCCGTCACCCGATGGCGTAGCCGCAGCAGCAATCACATCGCCAGCCAGCTCAAAGGCCGCTAGATCGCCGTGATGCACAGCATCACCAAACCCAAACACCCGACCCTTGTTGGTGATCAGCCAATACCCGTCACCAGAAGGAGTCGCAGCCATCGTCGCGGCCCGCTCCCCCGGCCCGAAATCGTCAGCGGTAAGCCGACCAAAATCAACAGCACCACCGAAGGAGTGAACCTCACCAGACACCTCAAAGATCCAATAGCCATCACCAGAAGGATGCAAAGCAATCGCCACCACCTCAACCGCCGCAGCATCACCAACATTATCCAACTCACCAAACGCGTAAACAGAACCACGAGAAGTCGACACCACATAACCCTCCGGCGGTTCTGCAACTACGGGATCAGTAACTGGAGCAGAAATCGTGGAAGTCGTCGCGGCCACCGTGACAGGAACCGCAGTCGTTGATGTCGAAGTTGTCGATGTCGTCGTCGACCCTGCTGTGGGGGCCGAGGTTGTGGTCGAAGACGGCGTCGAGGAAGTAGTTGTCGTCGTGGACCCCGTCGGAGGCGTTGACGTCGTAGTCGTAGTCAGTTGGGTAGTGGATGTGGTTGTCGTAGATGTAGTGGTGGTGCTCGTCGTAGCCGGTGTACACGAAGCGGGTAACGCTCCGCCCACCTTGAGATCGATGAAGGTCCCTGGCCCAGGAGGAATCCAGTACATCACAACCCCGGAAGTGCCCGCCGCAGTCAACTCGAGGGCGTAGGTACCCCACTGGCCGTCGAAGGTCACGGATCCTGGAAGCTGCGCTGGTGCATCTGGTAGGAATTCGCTTCCCCATTGGCCCGTCGTTCTTCGCAGCGTGAGCGGAGCGGAACAGCCATCGATCGTCGACACGTCAACAATTTGAGGCCCTGGGTTTTCTGAAGCGCCGAACAACGCGGGTGGGTCGACGATCAACCCATCCTCGCCCGGACCGAAGAAGAGGCTCCATGGACCTGCAAACTGGTTCGGCTGCACCACCAGTTGCTCGCCGTAAGGACCAGACGTGCGGTGCACAGGACAATCGATCGTCAACGTGCAATCCAACGGTGTGCCGCCGTAGAATCCGAGCGTCGCGTGGTCACCCGGGTTTGGTCTTAGCGAAACATGGACGTCGATCAGCCCACTTTGCCCAAAACTAAGTGGCTGAATTTCAAGACCCGTGTTGGTCCAGCCCGCGCTGGTCGTTTCTCCGTGATCGAGAAGGTTAAAACCCGAGAGTGGCCGCGGGTCGCCGATCAGAAAGACTGTGAGGGGCTGGTCAACCGACGGTGCTTGCCTAGACGGCGTAGCCCGAATCCATTGACCCGTCGGCAACGCGATCTCAAGAGTCGGATGGCGGAAGTTGGCCGGCCACTCCCGCCCACGGAGACCACCGGGCCCAGGGCCACCGATGGCGAGGTCTGGACGGTCCTCAGGCGGATACGCCAGCACCGTCGTCGAGATGTTGGGCCCGACTAGATGGAATAGACCGTCCGAACCAGTGGTCATCCATACATCTGAGGCCAAGTTGCCGTTGCCGTTGTTGTGGCTAGGAGCGACCACGAGCGCGCCCTCAACGGGATTCCCATCCGGATCAACAACGATTCCACGAACACTTGGAAGATCCGGGACGCGCATTGGGTCGGCGAGGCTCACGATCTCTCCAGACTCCACATTAGGCAGTGGATATTCAGCGCGTTGGGCCTGATCGAAGAGAATGATCAGATTGTCGATCGGTGCCGGGAACACCTCAATCTCGAACCAACCATCGACGGCGGTCAAGCGATCCCCAATCCGCACGAACGAACGGAAATAGGTAAACGCGTTAACTTCGGCCAGAGGATCGCCCTCCAACTCAGTGATGGCCTGGAATCGCACCTTGCCTGGTGGCGTCATCTCGACTCGTGCGGTGGTTTCTTCGCCCTCCACAACAACCACCGTTACAAATTCTCCTGGACCATCAACCCCCATCATGGTGGCGCCGTAGCGGCCCGACCTCAGCCCGTAGGTGTGCTCGCCAACTGGCACATCCTCAAGCAGCGCTACTCCATCGGGCCCCGAAGAGAAGTGTGTGTTGCCCTCACGGCCGAAGGCCACAAGTGGTTCGCCCGTCACTGCATCGACGATCTCGAATCGGACCGAACCGGTGGGTGCACCTTCGGCTCCACTGGGATTAGCTAGGAAGAACCAACCAAAGAGCGACAACACAACCACGGTAAGTGGTGTGATGAGTGAGATACGAGCACTGTGTGTGACCACCATTTCCTTCAAGTTAGAACTCACTCGTCTAAACCGCAAGCACAATGACAGACTTGTAACGTGATGGACGGATCGCCGCGGTTGGTGTCATTGGTGCTGATTGATCCGCACAGCGAGAACAACGGTGCTGTGAACATCCTCGGCATCACCGATGCTCGCGAAGTGGCCGACCCGTGGTGGCCAGAGGTGCCGCCGATTGTTGAGGCGTTCGGGCCACTAGTCATTCTTCGGCTGCTTGAGGTGGAGAAGGCTGACGATCGATGGCACGTTACTTACCTGGCCGAATTGCCTGCTTCGAGTGAAGAACAGCTGCCTCTCGATGATCTGGCTCTCACGCCTTGGTCGGGGTCGCTTGAACCTAGCGAATACCGGATGCCATGGGCCGAGGTTGGCGGTCCGGCCGCGGCTCTCGATTGGGCCAATGATCGGCTTCGCTTCATTGGCTTGGAACCAACGGCCGCGCCACTTCAGCACAAGACCTGGAACCTGTCGTCGTTGTGGGAACTTCGCCACAAGACCGGTTCGGCCTGGTTGAAGACCCTCGCCCCGTTCGGTCGGCACGAAGGCGCAGTACTCGACTTGTTGTCCGACCATGCGGTGCCAACGCTTCTCGCCTACGACGACTCTCGGCTACTGCTCGATTCGATGCCTGGCGTCGATGGATTCCGCGCAACACTTGCCGAACGCATAGACATCGTTGACACGCTCGTCGACATCCAACTCGCTTCGGTGCCTCTGGTGGGTCGCGCCATCGAGCGGGGAGTTCCCGATCTCAGGGAAGGCCCGATAACCGAAGCCCTCGTCGGCTTCGTCGATAGCCAGATGAAAACGTTCCCAGCACTGCGCCGAGTCGCAGTCGAGCTTCCGAAGAGGCTCGCCGAACTCCACAATTGTGGTCTTCCTATCACGATGGTGCACGGCGACGCTCATCCTGGGAACGCTCGGATTGGCCAACAACCGCCACTTGTATTCGATTGGGCCGACAGCTTCATCGGCTCGCCGTTGTGGGATCTGAGTCGTGTCCTTGACGAGGACGATCCGGAGCAACGACAAGTGCGCGATCACTGGGTGAGCCGATGGAGCGAGGTTCCGGGATCGAGCCCTGAACGCGGCGCCGAGCTGATGTTTGCTCTTGCCCCGCTTCGGGCCGCGTGGCTGTACCAAGAGTTCCTCGACGCCATCGAGCCGAGCGAACGGATCTATCACCAGCACGACGTGCCAGAGCAGCTGACGATTGCACTAGAACGCTGGTGACAAGCGAAGCGATTACGCGAAGCAGTTAGACAGAGCGAAGCGAGTCGGCTGAAGAATCTCAACTTAGTCCCTTGACCTCATGTGGGCTCGAGGTCCTACCGTGGAGGCCATGAAGGAACAACTGCCAGAAGTCGTCTGCACTCTCGATCCAACCGACGCCGCGGTCCAACTCGACGCATGGCCAGACTTGATGCAGGTAGCCACTCAAGTCACCTCTGTTGATGATGGAGCTCGGATTGTGCTGCCAGGGACCTATCTAGCCCAGATTGAGGCGCTGGCCGAACAAGAATCTGGGTGCTGCAAGTTCCTCGATATCGACATCAAGAGCCAACCAGATACGTCGCTCATCGTACGGATTACATCAATCAATCCCGACGCGAAACCGATCATCGATCTCATGGCCGGCCTCACCACGCCATGACGGAAGCGGCTCATCTCACCATTGGCGCGGTGGCCGATGCAACCGGTCTAGCGGTGTCGGCGGTTCGTTACTACGACGAGATTGGTCTCGTCCCGGCAGCTAGTCGGGTCGGCGGAAAGCGGCGGTTCCGCCAAGACGCTGTGGGCCGGGTTGCCTTCATCCGTCGCGCCCAGGAAGCGGGGTTCACCCTCGTTGAGATCAGTCTGATACTCGATGACACTGCGGGTGGATGGCGCGACCTGGTCGATTCAAAGGTTGCAGAACTCATCAGCCGTCGTTCGCGATTGGACCAAATGATCGCCAGGTTGGGCGAGGTCAGGACCTGCGGTTGCGATGCCGTTGCTCACTGCCCAGGCTTCGACCGCTAAGGTGGGCTCCACGGAGCGAACATGCTGCACGCGATCAAAGAAGCCATCGACTGGATTCTCAAACGAGTACGCCAGACGCCCAAGACCCCAAAATCCGAGTTATGACCAGGCGCTGAGACAGGCGGAAACGAGCCGAGGTCGAAGCCGACTTGACGATGGAGATCGAAATCAACAGGAGAACCAAGAGCGGTTCCTAACCTGGCCGTTGGCATAGGCCGCCGACATGCGTGCAAGAAATCCGCAGCGCAAAGGCTTTGGCGTCGAAACCAGCGCCACGTCGGGATCAGCCCTTGGAGAATCGTCGACGGAAGGTTGCCAGAGCGGACGAATGGGGCACCCTTCTAAGGCGTTGTGGTCTTCACGATCACGGTGGGTTCGAATCCCATCCTCTCCGCCAAGTGTTCTACCTGATCCATCTGCGTTCATCGTGAACAGCAGTCTTCAACCACACTCGGTCGGCGCCAGCAATGCCTCAGGCCACATCGCGTAACTACGACAGGAAGCTACGGCCAAGGTCCTTGCCGACTAATGCCAGCAGTCGTCCGGGCACGGTTCGGGTGTTTGCTAGAGCCCTAGATCGCCGAGATGGCAACGATGGGTGAGTCGAGGACAACGTCACCGAGGCTGCCGAGGAACGGCAGGTTCGAGAAGTTGAACACCCCACCGTCACCAGCAACAAGGAGATAACCGTTCCCGAACGGAACCATCCCATTTATCGCAGCAACGAGGTTTGCGCCTGGGCCAAGCACTCCAGGAATCGAGCCGCGGAACGGGGCATCAAATCCAAACACTCCGCCATCGGCGGCGACTAACCAATAGCCCACGCCGTCTGGGTCAGGAGTCAGACCAACAATCGGAGCGGCTAGAACAACACCGGGCAGAACCTGAGGAATCGAGCCAGCAAACGCGGCATCGCCGAACGAGAAGATCCCACCATCAGAACCAACAAGATAATAGCCGTCACCAGACGGCGTAGCGGCCGCTGAGATGACATCGCCAACAAGATCGAACGCAGCCAAGTCGCCACGATGCACAGCGTCGCCGAACCCAAACACCCGACCCAGATTCGTGATCAGCCAGTACCCGTCACCCGAAGGCGTCACAGCCAACGTCGCCGCCCGTTCGCCCTCGGTAAAATCGGTGCCGGACAGCCGACCGAAGTCTTCGGCATCGCCAAAGGCATGGACCTCGCCGGACGCTTCAAGAATCCAATACCCGTCACCAGATGGGTGCAACACAATAGCCACCACCTCAGTCGCCGCAGCATCACCAACATTGTCAAGCTCACCAAACGCAAAGACCGCGCCGAGCGAAGTCGCCACCACATAACCCTCAGGCACCACAACAGGAGCCGTCGTCGAAGTTGTCGGCGGCAAGGTCACCACCGTTGTCACCGGTACAGAAGTGGTGGGGTTGGGGGTCGTGGTAGATGTCGTAACAGCTGGTGGAACGGCCTTCACAATTAGAGGCTGCGCCGCCGTAGCGACTTGTCCTGAAGCTATTTGCGGTATGGAGTAGATGTAGTACGGAACACCCTGCACCGGAAAGGCAGGGTCGTAGATGATCACTAGGTTCTGTATGGGTGCCGGAAAGACATCGATCTCGAACCATCCGTTGACGGCCTGGACAGGGCTACCGATCGGCCCAATAACCTGTACGTGCGCATCCTGCAATAGTTGGGTCACCGGGTTGCCGTCTGTCTCGGTGACTGCTTGAAAGCGAAAACGCCCAGGTGGGGTCATTTCAAAGCGCACCAGAGTTTCTGCGCCTTCGACAACCTCGACGGTCACGGGTTGGCCTGGCGCCCCGACCCGGACGATCGTGTCACCGTACTTGCCAACTACACCACCATAGGTGTGCTCGCCGACGCCGACATCGGTCCTGATCTTCGGGTCGCCGTCAGGGAACTGATACGTCTGCTGGCCTTCGACTACGAATCCATCTAGCGGGGCTCCGGACACGGCGTCGACGAACTCGAACCGAACTGAACCAGTTGCCGATGCCTCGGCCACGCTCGGCAACACGATGAGCATCCAACCGAACACGGAAAGCAAAAACACCAGCAAAGGTGTGACTCTTGATGCGTGCGCAGTCGGCATGGCCACCCTCATTCTCGCTGTTGGACCTGTTGACCAATCGGTCGAGAAGGCCAACGATTCAAGCCCTACGTGGCTGCGATGGCGACGATGGGTGAATCGAGTTCGGTGCCACCGAGGCTGCCAAGGTAGGAGCGGACTTGGAGATGGAAATCGAAATCAACAGAACCAAGAAGACCGGTTTCTAGCTCTTGCCCGTCAGGACATCGTTCCGCCTATCCTGCGTACTCCTAGATGCGTAGAGGGTGCCGAGTGACCGACGACGATGCCATGGCAATCGCTCTTGAGGAGGCGCGTGCCGCCCTCAAACATGGCGATGTGCCGATCGGCGCGGTGGTCGTACACAACGGAAAGGTTGTGGCTCGACGCCACAACGAACGAGAACTCACCGGCGACCCGACGGCCCACGCCGAGGTGCTGGCACTGCGCGACGCGGCGGCGGCTGTCGGCGACGGATGGAGACTGATCGACGCCACGCTGTACGCCACCCTCGAACCATGCACCATGTGTGCCGGCGCTGCCCTACATGCCCGCGTTGCCAAGGTTGTGTACGCCGCCGCCGACATGCGCGCTGGCGCCATAATGTCGCTAATGGGTGTTGGTTCAGATCCGAGGCTCAACCACGAGTTCGCTGTTGTTCCTGGCATACGGGCCGAAGAAGCATCGACGTTGTTGAGCGGCTTCTTCGACGATGCCCGAAATGGCGATGCTCCTGAGCGAGGCGTTCACACCGCGGAGTAGGTTCTGGTCCCAAACTCTCGGCGCCGATCGCGCACCGCTGGAGTGCGCGATCCGGTCCGAAAGCCTTTCGGGGGCGGTTCCGCACCGCCGACGTGCACAACCGGCCCCCAAGAACTGGCGCCGCGTCGGGATCGACCCTTGTAGAATCGCCGACGGAAGGTTGCCAGAGCGGACGAATGGGGCGGCCTCGAAAGCCGTTGTGGCCTCCGGGTCACCATGGGTTCGAATCCCATACCTTCCGCCAGGGTCCGCAGGACAACACAAGGCTCGAGCCATAGCGGTTCGGGCCTTGTGTTGTTCTGGTCTTTCGCCAGACGGTTGTGCCAGAGCCGGCACTACTCAAGGAGCGGAGATAGTTGTTTCGACCATCCAACCTGTGCCTAGAAGCGCGGTCCTGACCGCGACTTTGGGCACAGGTTCGGAAGGAACGGCTTCGCTCAGGTTGGTTCGGTACCAACAGCCTGATCAGCAGAACGAACACCGCGGCGCCACTTAGCGCTGCCAGCGTTACACGGCATCGGCCAAGCGCTTCGGCGTCTCCCAACCGCCGACTCGACCGTGGGCGACGACTGCACTGGTCGACACCTGACCGACACGGGGCAAACTTGTCTGATTCCACCGTGACCTCCAACGTGATTCCAGTCCGGTTCCTCAATCCCATCGGACAGGCGGGGTCAGTTTTTGACCAACAGCTTGGCTGCACCATCGCTGGCGAGTGAACGGCGCCAGACCAAATACGATCAGCGGATGCGAATGGGGCCGATGCACGGAATGGGACACGATCCGAGCGCGGTGGCCGGGGTGAACTTCGACAGAAGCGTTGCTCGAAGGGCCGCAGCGTTCGCTACGCCCTATCGCACCATGATCATCGGCTTCGTCGCGGTGATTATCGGGTCTGCACTGCTACAACTCGTGCCCCCAATTCTGTTCGGCCGCATTCTCGACGACGGCATTGCCAACCAGGACAAGGGCCTGATCACCACGTTGTCGATCATTATCGTGTTGTCGGCGATAGCCGATGCCGCGTTCGGGCTGACCGAGCGGTGGTTGAGCTCGCGAGTTGGCGAAGGGCTCATCCATGATCTTCGGGTTTCGTTGTTCGATCACGTTCAGCGCATGCCAATCAGCTTCTTCACCAACACCCAAACAGGCACCCTCATCTCACGCCTGAACAACGACGTGGTCGGGGCCCAGCGAGCCGTAACGGGCACTCTCGGCCAGGTTGTTTCGAACGTCATCACTGTCTCATCGACGGTCATAACCATGGCCCTCATCGAGTGGCGCCTCACGCTGCTATCGCTTGTCCTGTTGCCACTGTTCATCATCCCCGCGAAACGAATCGGGCGGGTCCAACAACGACTCACCCGCGAACACATGAACGAGAACGCTGCCATGAACTCGCTCATGACCGAACGATTCGGTGTGTCTGGTGCACAGTTGGTCAAACTGTTCGGACGTGCCGACGAGGAAGTGGCCGAGTTCGCAGGCCACGCCGGGCGGGTTCGAGACCTTGGCGTAAAGAGCGCGCTCTACGGACGCACCTTCTTGCTGGCCCTCGGGCTGGTTGGGGCCATAGCGACCGCCCTCGTGTACTGGATTGGCGGCATCCTGGTTATCGACGGCGACCTCGCAGTCGGAACACTCGTCACCTTCGCCTTGTTAGTCGGGCGCATCTATCGGCCCCTAACCGCACTGACCAGCGCCCGAATCGACATCATGACGGCCTTCGTTTCGTTCGAGCGAGTCTTCGAGATTCTTGACACTCCGCGCATCATCGACGACCGGCCCGGTGCTATCGATCTTGTCGACCCACTTGGCAAGGTCAAGTTCAACAATGTGTCGTTCGCGTACCCATCAGCCGATAGCCACAACATCGGGAGCATGGACGCACCCGAGTTGGGTTCGGTAGTACTTCACAACCTCGACCTAACAATCGAGGCCGGCTCCATGGTCGCGCTCGTCGGCCCGTCGGGCGCAGGCAAGAGCACCGTCGCATCGCTCATTGCCCGCTTGTACGACGTAACCGATGGAACGGTCGAAGTCGACGGTCATGATGTACGCGACCTGCGCCAGGATTCGCTTCGGTCGAACATCGGCATCGTGACCCAAGACCCACACCTGTTTCACGACACCGTCGGGAACAACCTTCGATACGCCAAGCCGGGCGCCACCGAAGACGACATCATCGCCGCGTGTACTGCGGCCAGGATCCACGACGTCATCGCAGCGCTTCCCGACGGCTACGACACGATGGTTGGCGAACGGGGCTATCGGCTGAGTGGAGGCGAGAAGCAGCGCCTAGCTATTGCAAGAACGTTGCTGAAAGACCCGGTCGTCGTGGTGTTAGATGAGGCCACAAGCCACCTCGACGCCGAAAACGAACTCCTCGTACAGGAGGCGCTCGACCATGCTCTCGCCGGGCGAACCTCGATAGTCATCGCCCATCGCCTATCCACGGTGAGGGCAGCCAACACCATTGTGGTCATCGATCAAGGTCGTATCGTCGAACAGGGAACTCACGAGGAACTGTTGGACACCGAGGGTCTATATGCAGAACTCCACCACACCCTTGCCCGCTAAGCGTTCAGTTGGCGAGGGCCCAAGATGTCCCAGGCATCGGCAAGACTGTTCTTCTTGATACGCCGCCGACCACCCGAGACGACCACCTGATGGCTGTTCAGACTTGGACTGTCGACGAACTTTGCGCGGGCGTCGGGTTGGCCCTAGCCGATGCATTCCCAGACCAACTCTGGGTTAGAGGAGAGATCCAGGGGCTTCATCGGTCACCCGCAGGCCACCTCTATTTCGATTTGATCGAACCTGGAGCCCGCGGTCGGGGCAACGACGCCAAGCTAGGCACCGTCGCCTTTCGCGGACCACTACGAGGCATCGAAGCGGTTCTGCGAAAGGTCGGCGGGCTAAAGATGGAAGACGGCATCGAAGTCCGCATCCGCGGCACCGTCGACTACTACCCACCTCAGGGTCGAGTTCAGTTCATGATGAACGCGATCGACCCTAGGCACACGCTCGGGCAGCTGGCTGCAGACAAAGACGCAGTCATGCGAGCCTTGGACTCTGAGGGCCTCGTCGAGGCCAATACCAAATGCTCTCTAAGCCTGGTTCCGCTCCGAATTGGCCTCGTAACAAGCGAAGGCAGCGCCGCGCACCACGACTTCATAGGCGAGCTAACCAATAGCGGTTTCGCCTTCGACGTCATCATGGCCGATACCAGGGTGCAAGGTGTCGGCGCCGATGCCCTGATCGCCAATGCAATTCGAGCCGTTGCCAGCCGCGACATCGACGTTGTTGCCGTTGTTCGTGGGGGCGGTGCGAAAAGCGATCTAATCGCATTCGACCAGATGGCAGTGGCACGGGCGATTGTCGAGAGTCGAGTACCAGTGTTCGTAGGGGTAGGCCACGAGATCGACCGGTCGGTTGCCGACGAGGTCGCCCATACCTCGGTTAAGACTCCAACCGCGTGCGCCGGCGCGCTAATCGAACGAGTCAAACACTTCCTCAAGCGACTCGACACCGGCGCGAATGTGGTCGCCCAACGAACTAGAGCAGGTCTAACGACTGCCGACCATCGCCTGAATCAACACGCGGCCCGCATCGGACGGGCCGCAGGACACACCCTCACGCTGGCGGCACACGATCAGCAGACCAAACACCACCGGCTAAGCACCGCGACCCGCTCAAAACTTGCTTCTGCCCACGACCTACTACAACGACACCGGGCCACAGCGGCAACAACGGCAACGTTTCAGTTGCGAGAAGCGACCCGCCGGATCGATCAGCAGTCGGTCTCATTGCGTCGCGGGGCGCTACGACCAGCCGTCTTGGCGAGCACGCGCCTCGACTCCACCGATCGTGTCATCAGAGCAATCCATCCCCGACGCACCCTCGAGCTTGGCTATTCGATTACTCGAACCACTGATGGCAAAGCCGTCAAATCAACGTCGAAACTAGCCGTCGGTGCAAGCATCACAACCGAAGTTGCCGACGGCATCGTCGACAGCACCGTCACTTCGCTTCCACCATTCACGAACACCACAGCAGCCCAACCGGAGAATTCATGACCAACGAGACCGAGGCAGCCGCCGACATCTCTTACAGCGATGCCGCCAACGAACTCGACGCCATCATTGCAGCCCTCGAGTCAGACGAATTGGACGTCGACGGGCTCGCCAAACGAGTCGAAAGAGCAGCAGTGCTGATCGACATCTGCCGGGGCCGCATCGACCGCGCCCGAGTCGAAGTCGAACGTATTGTTGTTGGTCTAGATGCCAAGACCGAACACGACAGCTAGCAGTGCCAACCCAGGGTCGAAACCAATATCGAGCCAAAAAGTGCGATGGGCGGAGGGAGTCGGTGGGTCTCCCTCCGCCCATCTGCGGGCGTTCGCAGACTGGTGGGGAGTCTGGAACGCACATCTCTTGAACGCATATGCGCTCGGCGAAGACGTTGCGAATGTACGGACCATTAATCCAAGTGTCAACTTCAACAACAAGAAAATGGGAAACTTTTCGTAATGAACCCCAAATTCCCCCACGGACTATGGCCAACCGACCTCTCCGCGGCCATGGTGGCCGAGGCTGGCGTACGAATCGGCAGCGCCGTCGTCCTCGGCCAACACACCTACTGGTGGGAGGGTCGGCCCGCCGAGGAAGGCCGGGGCGTCGTTGTTTGCCATGATGGCAACACAGCCCGCGATCTCACTCCGTCCAACAGCAACGTTCGATCGCGAGTTCACGAATACGACGGCGGTTCCTGGACGGTTCTTGCCAGCGGCGCGGTCGCGTTCGTCGAGGCCATCGGCCAGCACATCAAGATCGTCGACACCGACGACAGCGAACACCAACTCACTACCCACGACGGCGACGTTCGTTACGGCGATCTAACCGACGGTGGCGACGTGTTGTTCGCGATCCGCGAGCAACACACCGATAGCAGCGCCACCGAGGCGGTAAACGACATCGTTGCCATTGAGCTAAGCAGTGGTGCAGTTCACGTCGTTGCATCAGGCCACGACTTCTTCTCCAGCCCTCGGCCCTGTCCGGATTCAGACCAACTGGCCTACATCTGCTGGGATCACCCGGCGATGCCGTGGGACAACACCGAACTTCACCTTGTCAACTGGTCGACCAAGGCCGGACCCACAAACGACGTTGCCCTCCTGACCGGCCAGGCTGTGCAACAACCGATGTGGACTACCGACGGTCTAGTCGTCATCACCGATCCCGACGGTTGGTGGGTGCCCTACAGCATTGACCTCAACACCGGCTCGGCAACAAAGCTGCTCGACGCCGACATCGAAATCGGTGTCGCGCCATGGGTCTTTGGAATGTCGACGATGGCGGCGAACGGTTCCGACCTGTTCGTCGTAACTCACAGCGATGGAGTCGAACACCTCTGCCTACTCTCTGAGCGAACCCTCACCCCAGTCGCCACAGGACGAACAGCCTTTGGGGCGATCTCTCAAGCCGCGGGAGGCGGAGTGGTCTGCACCGCTGCATCGTTTACTTCGACAGCAGAGGTCGTGGTGATTGGCGCCGACGGATTCGAGAACGTCATCAGGGCGGCTCCAAACCTGATCGACGCGAATTCGATCTCAGTTCCGACCCACATCTCGTTTGGTGAGGGCGACAGTGCCGCTCACGGCTTGTTCTACCCCCCTACATCTACCGTCGCCGAGGGTCCAGTGGGCGAACTGCCACCACTGCTAGTGCTCAGCCACGGCGGTCCGACGGGTGCGGCCAGGCCAGGTCTCGACCTAGGCACCCAGTTCTGGACTCAACGCGGTTTCGCCGTTGTCGATGTCAACTATCGCGGTTCCACCGGATACGGACGAAAATTCCGCGACGCACTACGCGGCAAATGGGGTCTGGCTGATGTCGAGGATTGCATCGCTGCGGCCACGCACCTCACCACGGCCGGCCTCGTCGATGGCGAACGTCTCTTAATCAAGGGCGGCAGTGCGGGCGGCTACACAACACTATGCGCCCTTACATTCCACAACACCTTCGCGGCCGGCGCCTCAAGATACGGGATCGGCGACCTTGAACTCCTGGCCAGAGATACTCACAAGTTCGAGTCGCGTTATCTCGACAGTGTTGTTGGGCCGTACCCCGCCGAAATCGAACGCTACCGCGACCGATCGCCTATGAACTTCGTCGAGCAGCTATCGACGCCAATGATCATCCTTCAGGGCGGCATTGACCCGGTAGTGCCCCCAAACCAAGCTCACGACATGGTCGCCGCGCTGGATAGCCAGAAGGTGCCACACGCGTTCTTGCTCTTCGGTACCGAATCGCACGGATTTCGCGAAGCGGCAAACATCACGAAGGCACTCGTTGCCGAGCACACCTTCTTCTGCCGAGTGTTAGGCATTGCCACCGCCGCCGAACTGCCACCGCTCGACATCGTGCATCTGTAGTTCAAACGGCGCGCCCCTAGCCGCTGGTGGTCGTCGTCGTCGTCGTCACCGTAGTGGTGCTAGTGGCCACCGTCGTCGGCGGAGCGTACGTGACCGGCGGTGGATCGTGTTTCTCGCACTCGCCACCGACTATTTCATTGATCCGGTCGAAACGAAAACCCTCGCTGATCGGAACCGGTGAGCCGTTCGAATCGAGAATGTGTGGATGCACCTTCACACTGACGAGATCGGGACCCGAGAAGCTCAACTCCAGCACACCCGTATCGCCGGTAATGGAGTTGCGCGGGTGCCACGCAAAGTTGCCCATCGAGAACGCCACCACCTTGCCGTCGGCGAACTCGACCGGCTGAAGCACGTGAGGATGATGTCCAATCAAGGCAGTGGCGCCAGCTTCCAATATCTGAGCAGCGAAGTCGCGACTAGACACCGTCGGACATGTGTCGCGCTCAATGCCCCAATGCAACGTGACAACAACCACGTCGTACTGCTCAGCTGCAACTCGCACATTGGCCAACACTCGGTCACGATCTTTACCGTTGGCGACACCTGACCTGCTTGCGGTCGCTGCGAATCCGCCGGGCACTATGAGCGACGCACCAATAACGGCAACGCTGATCTCTTGTTCGGGTGGCCCAACCGTTAGAACCGTGGGCGCGAACGCTTCGGTGGCATTGGCGCCGGCACCGACCGTTGCAACACCCTGGGCCCGGAGTAACTCGATGGTATCGATGAGAGCATCACCGCCATAATCGCGGGAGTGGTTGTTGCCAAGAGTGACAACGTCGATTCCGGCTGCCCCAATTGTCTCGGCCGCGATCGGTGGGGCTCGAAACACGAACATCTTGCCTGGCACGGGGCTACCGCGATCCGAGATGACCATTTCGACGTTGACGAGGGCAACGTCGGCCGAACTCAATGCCGGTTCGATTCCAACAAAGGGGTCAATTCCGGCTGGCGCGGTGCGGTCCATCAAAACGTCGCCACCAGCCAGCAAGTTCCACTCGAGCGGCGGCGGTTCAGTGGTAGTTGTCGTGGCTGGAATAGTCGACGTGGTGATAATGGTCGCGGTTGTACTGGTTGTGGTAGCCAGAGCTTCCGTTGTTGGTGGCGGTGTTGTGGTCGATGGAATCGTGCCGGCGTTGGTGATCCCTCCAGAGCACGCTGACAGCAGCACGGTTGCGGTGAACAGCGATACGGAAAGGCGTAGTCCGAAGCTCGACATTGGCGTCCATCATTACCGCTACGCGCCCGGTTTCGACAGGATGGTCCGCAATCGAGCACCGGGGTGATCGCGTTATGGCACTAGATCTCGGTAGCGTCACGGTGTGTACCGGTTCGTGCTGCGCCCAAAGTGGATCATCGGACACCTTCTAGCCACCACCCTGGTCATCTCGTTCGTTGCAGCTGGTTTCTGGCAGCTTTCGCGTCATGAGTGGCGTTCGGACCTGAACGCCAGAATCGAAACACAAGCCGACCTGGAAGTTCTCGGAGTTGACGGAATCGCCAACGCGGCCGCCGCCGACCTTGACCTGCGAATAGCCGAAGTGGCCGGCACCTGGGCTGAGGCCGACATCCTTGTCTGGAATCGATCGTTCGACGGTCAGCCTGGATGCCACATTGTCACCCCACTGCTATTTGAGAACGTCGAGACAGGCGCGGCTGAAGCGGTGGTGGTCAATCGCGGATGGCTTGACCTAGCCAGATGCGAGAACCCCGACCGGACCACCTTCCGTCCAGACACAACCCGAGTGGTGGTAGCCGGACAGCTTTCCAAGTCGCAGCAGCCTGGGCGGTTCCAGGCGTCGGACCCAGCCACCGGCGTTCTCGAGTCCATGCTACGGATCGATATAGGCCGCATCGATCAGCAAATCGAGCCGGTTCTCACTCCGGTCTACCTTGTGTTGGCGGTCTCGGAGCCGCGCGAGACGACTCTGCTCCCAGTCGCACCACGGAGTGCCAGTGTCGGACCGCACCTTGGTTACGCAGTGCAGTGGTTCTTGTTTGCCGCAGTGGGAATCGTGGGTTACCCGCTAGTTCTGCGCAAACAAGCCACCAGCCCAGAACTCGACGACGCTGGGAACACTTGCGAAACGGTCACGTAGAGTGATAGAAAATTGCTGTGACTGCCATCGTGACCGCCCTAAGCGGCATCGCTGTCGTTTTGATTATATTCGTAACCATGGCCGCCATCGCCAGCTCGATCGCACAACGACTCCTAGATGTACGACACGTGAACAAACGAAGCGAGGTTCGAGGCCGTCGCCACGAGCTCCACTGGACTGCAATTCGTCTCCGCAACCAGGGCTTCATGGGCCGCGAACTCCAAGAAGGCGTGTGCATGTTGGGTAACTGCACACCCGCTGACGCCGACGCTGCAATTCTGCGGGTTGGCGCCGAGCTCTAAGCCGCTATGCCGATAACTCGTCCTGGCACAACCCGATCGCCAAGCGAGCCGTGGAAGCCGGCATCGCCGAAGGCGAAGATGCCGCCGTCATCGGCAACAAGCCAATAGCCCCTACCACTTGGCGTGGGCGTCATGCCTACAACAGGACGAGCAAGCGTCATGGCTCCCGTTGATCCGAAGAACCGCGCATCGCCGTATGCAAACAGCCCACCGTCGTCGGCGACCAACCAGTAACCCTTGCCACTCGGCGTAGAGGCCATACCGACCACGGGACGTCTCAGCGCAATTCCACCGGTCGATCCAAAGAAGCCGGCGCTACCAAACGCAAACACGCCTCCATCGGATGCCACGAACCAGTACCCCTTACCACTGGGGTGAGGGGCCATTCCAACCACCGGCTGCTGAAGACGAAGATTGCCGGTTGATCCGTGGAACGGCGCTTGGCCGAAGCTGAACACGCCGCCATCGGCGCCCAACAGCCAGTAACCGTTTCCGGTTGGATGTACTGCCATGTCGACAACGGGCGACGCTAGGGGAATCCCAGCCATTGAGCCGTGGAACGCAGAGTCGCCGAACGACTCGACTCCACCGTCCGAAGTGCACAACCAGTAGCCATCACCAGTGGGATGGCGCTGTAACGACGCGATCGATGATCCCGCCGTACCGCCGTAACCGGCGCGATTGCCAAAGTTGTAGACGGCACCGGCATCGGTCGAAATGAGGTATCCCTGCGATGCGCCCGGAGACGGAGCAGGGGTCACTACATCGCGGTTTCCTGGGGATGCCGAGAACAGGTTGAGGTGCGCGAATTTGCCGCCCAGGACCGAGTTGCTATCGGCTCGCATCCACCGGTCGAGAACCGTCGAGTACAACGAACGAAAGTCGACCGTGGCTCGGAGGTTGCCACGGCTATCGAGATCTGTGAGGGACGGATAACTGCCAACGAGCCCGCCTCGCACCTTGGACCCAATCACAAACGACACGCTCGCGGCTCCGTGATCGGTGCCAATGGCGCCGTTTTGTTCGGGTCGGCGGCCGAACTCAGAGAAGGTCATGACCGTGACTCTCGAAGAAAATCGAGGATCCAGGGTCGAGAAGAATCGTTCGATGCCATCGTCGAAGTTGCCAAGCAGGTTGTCGTGTCGCCATTCCTGGCTTACGTGTGTGTCGAACCCACCAATAGATGTTCCGACAACACGCACACCAACGTCGGCGTTGATGAGTCGAGCAGCGCGTTCCATCTCACGCTCGAAACCCGACCCGCCCTGGCTATCGCCTTCGTAGGCCGGAGCAACTCGACGAGCAAGGTTGATTGCGTCGACGCTACGGTCGGCAATCTCATCGGCCCAGGGCCCACGGCTGTTAGATCCAACGGCCATGGCCCGAACGGCGTCGTACATTCGCAGGTAGTTGTCGTCGTCTTTGACGCCGAAATCAACGCCGCCACTAGACGCAAGGCCAACTGCCGATACCTGCCTCCCCCGGAAGTGAAGAGGAATCGAGCTGTCGAAAACTACCGCTTCTAACTCTGACCTTGAGGCCCCTAGCCCATCGAGCCAGCGCCCCATCCAACCATCACGAGGGGCGTCTTCTGGAGCAGACCCGGCTCGACCGTGCATCCAGTGGGCCATCGAATCGAAATGACTCAGGTTGGGGTCGGCATAACCAATACCTTGAATAATCGCGACCTGGCCACGATCCCAGCGAGCTTTCATCTTCGGCAAAGCGGGGCTTAGGGCGATTCCACCACCCAGGTGGTGCATCTCGGCGGTGTCGTGTCCAAGTCGGGGCCTCAGCGTTCGGTAGGCACTCTGCGAAGTGGGGATGACGGTGTTTAGGCCGTCGTTGCCACCCCCCATCTGGACGATGATGAGCACACCTTCGTCTTGGGCAAGTGCGGGACCGGCCATCGCTTCGGAGCCATACCGCCCAAATGTCGTTCCGACGGTTGCCACGGCAGCTCCGGCAGCGGTCATTTGCAGGAATCGGCGGCGGGATACGCCTTCGGGGCTGCTGTCGAGGGGCTCAGAAAGTAACTCTTGGATATCTTCGAATTCGAGTTCGGTGCTCATGGTGTCTCCTAGGCGACCTGGATGTCGGGCGTCATCATCGTGAGCGTCAGCAGGTTTGCCTGCTGAGGCCATTCGTCGGTCGCCCGTTCGGCATACAGGTAGTTCTCGAGGGCCTGTCTGGTCGTTGGAGAAGCGTCCTCCACACCAAAGAGCGACAGTGCGATAGCTACAGCGTCGGGCACACTGAGGAACTCGATCTGGCTCAGGAAATCGCGGTTGACTGCTTTCCACGATAAGTTTCTGGCGAAATCGGCCTTGGCCCATTGGGCCGTAGACGATACCCAGAACCCGTTCTGCTGCCAGCCCGACGGGTTCGGTGGGTCGAACAGTTCCATGCCCATCGTCTTGAGCCGCCAGTCGGGTCTGGCCTCGGCAACACTGCTGCCTGCACCTTGCATGCAGGCCACTACGAACTCAACCGGGCTTCGCACCATGGCCTTGCGGGCCTCGGCCGACCAAAACTCGTTGCTTAGCAAGATGTTGCGAACTAGAACCCAGATCTGATGCCCGCCAGCGATAAAATCGTCGGCCAGACGATTAACCACCGTGCTCGAAGGATCGGCATAGGCGAAGAACTCGAAGAGCTTCTTTGCGATGAACCGGGCCGACGCCGTCTGCTTTGAGCCCGTAATTATCTCGTCGATTACTTGCGGGCCGTTCCAGGCGCGGGTGATTCCGAAGATGGTTTTGTTGCGATAGTCGTGATGCTGGGGGTGGAACTCGTGGACGTACTTCTCTTCGTCGAGCATGTATCCGGTCCAGGCTTTCGCAACCTCTGGGATATCACTTTCGTTGTAGTTTTCGGGGCCTAGAAGGTGCAACTCGAGCAGCTCGCGCGCAAAGTTCTCGTTGGGGTTACCAGCCTTGTTCCTGTAGTTGTCGAGATACGCAAGCATGGCCGGTCCGAGTGCGACGTCGTGCGCCAACGACTTGAAGTCGCCAACTGCCTTGGCCCGAAAGAGTGAGTTCTGGTCCCATGCGTAGTAGGCGTAGAAACCACTATCGGCCGAGGTCGCAAAGTGCGAGTGCCAGAACAGCACCATCTTTTCTTGAAGCTGGCGTGGCGAAGTCTGCATGCGGTCGATCCACCAAAGCCGCAAGTCGCGGATCTGCTCCCAGCGTTTACCCTCTACGTTGTTGACCTCTGGCGATGGACCAGCACCGGTGTTGGGGCTGAAGTCGAGCAAGCGGTCGACGGCTACCTCGCGCGTAAGCCCGGCAATCTCATCGAGTTCGGCTGTTCGAACGGTAAACCCAGTGCGGCGTAACAAGTGCAGTGCGTCGGCGCGATCCACGTTTCTACTCCCTCAACATGCCCGCGCTGTCATCAGTTTGTAACAGACACGGACTTCATTTACTGGTCAGACATCGCACAACGCCGCCCCGTCGATACGAAACCACCAACAGCAAAGGTGTGAACCCGCCACTAGTGGTCTGGCGTAGCAATCGGCACAACCGCAGAGAGACTTGAGCGTCTTGGGCTGATGTCGTCAGAGGCTCGTCAGGACCGCTTCGCTGAACGCCGGCCACCGCTGCTTGGCCCAGTCGCCGAACTCACGATCAGTCAGAACAATGCACGCGACTTGAGCGACCGGGTCTATCCACAGAAACGTACCAGCGCGACCGAAATGTCCGAATGTCTCTCGGGAGTTGGACGAACCAGTCCAGTGTGGACGCTTCAGGCCTCGGATCTCAAAGCCAAGCCCCCACGTGTTCGGGTCCTGGATGCCGTAGCCCGGGAGCACTCCCGCAAGATCGGGGAACGCGGGCGCACACATCTCGTCGATGGTCGATTGTGCGAGCAATCGAGGGTTGTCGGTCGTCAGTTCACCAACAATGACAAGCAAGTCGGCAACCGAGCTGTCAGCGCCGTACGCGGGGGATCCGGTGAGCTTGGTGTTGACGAGCCCAAGTGGCTCGACGAGGGCTTCGGTGAAGTAGTTTTGAAACGCCAGTTCTGATGCATCGGCTACGGCATCGGCGACGATCTCATAACCAGAGTTTGAGTAGATGCGTCGGCGAGCTGGTTCGGTTAGCAGGCGCCTCTGGTCGGGAGCAAGGCCAGCCGCGTGGGCCAAGAGATGGCGGATAGTCGCAGCCGGAGGTCCGCACCGGTCGTCGAGGCCAACAATGCCTTCTTCAACCGCAATCAGGGTCGCTAGCGCTGTGAGCGGTTTGGTGATCGAGGCCAGTTCGAATACATCGTTGGGGTCACCGTAGAGCTGCGTAGAACGATCAGGCAGGATCACGCCTGCCGCAACTCGGCCTACCGGCCACTCATCGAGCAATTCGAAAGCATTCACTTCACTGAAGGTACCGCCGTGAGAGCGTCGGTGTCAGCCGCTGCTGATAGATGCAAGCGACATGAGGTTGCCCCAGGGTTCGTCGCCAGGGGCGGGAATCCTGACCTCGTCGCCAGACCCGCGATGAATCCCGATGATCTCTTCTGACCCAGAAATGAACAACCACTCGCCGTCGGAACTCCAGGCGATGCCGCGGCCTCGCAGTAGCGGAACGGTGAGCTGGCTGCCGGTAAGTAGATCCCACAGGACGGGCCCAAGTACGGCTGACATCACCAGCAACGCATCACCATTGGGCGAAACCGGCGACTGGACCCACCACACTCCGTCAATATCTATCTCGGGGTCAATGACGTGCATGGTGGACTCGCCGGTTTCAACCAGTGTGCGGCGCAGGCCACAGTCGAGCGACGCGTCACAAACGCGAGTTACAACAATTCCGTTGGCTGCGGCAATGAGGGCCCCGTCGCTGAGTTGGTCGTACCTGTCGCCTGCGTGCACATACACACCACCAGATGCGCCGCCGCCAGCTACCAACTGATCGCCCAAGTATCCGAACGGAAACGAACCAGGCGGCAAGAACGGCAATCCGACAAGGTTGCCAGCGAATTCGTATCGGGTGGGCGCGAACTGTTGGGTTGAACCGTATGACGGCGAAATCCAAACCTCGTCGTCGCCCAAAGCGGTCACCTCTCCAGCCTGACTGAGCACGCCGAACGTGCCATCTGGCGCAATCCAAGAGACCCCGTCACTGCTCTCGACGACTAGTCGGCCACCAGCTCCTCGAATCGTACTAATGCCATCAACTTGGATCTCGCCCAGGTTGAGGCTGGTGACCGACCCACCGGCGAGGTCGAGAATGTAGATAGCAGGGTTGTTGATCTGCCAGACGGCCAGAAGGCCCGCCGGAGGGTTGGCTGCGAAAGCTTCACCTACAGGCACAGTTTCGCGGGGTGCTGCGGTAGTTGTCGAACTGGTGGATGAGGTGGAAGAATCTGATGACACAGCCACGGTGACTAAAGGCTGGTCGACGGCTGTGGTGGTGGTGGCGGCCACCGATGTGTCGGTGACGATCTCGGAGCCTTCGTCGGCGGTCGACGCTTGGTTTCCGCCGAACACGGTCGCCACGATACTGACCAACAAAGCGCCGCCGAGAAGCACCATTATTGCGGTCGCGCTCCTGCGCAGCGCCGGTTCAACTCGAAGATCCGGCGCCGCCGAAGTCTCATCTACCCCCAACAACTTGGGAGCGTCAAGCGGCGGTTCGGCCATCTAGTAAGACTACCGGCGCACTGAACGACGGCAAAGGGCGGTCAGGTTCCGATCTGGACAATCGAAGTCGGGCTCGGTCAGAGGACCTGTGGATTCTCGGTAAACCACTCGTAAACATCGGCCACACTTTGTTCGATCGGCCGCGCCGCGAACCCCAACTCGTCGGTGGCTTTGGTGTTGTCAATTTCAGGGTTAGCTCGCAACGCTGCAAGCCCTTCTGAGGTGTACAGCGGTTCGAACTTGGACATTCGCGCTGCCGTCTGCATGAACGGCGCGCCGATGCGAGCAAGCCACATTGGCGATACAAAACGAGGGGGCCGGGCGCCTGTTTCGTTCTCGGCGAGCCTGGCCAGCTCCGGGATCGGTTGATAGCTGCCTGAAAGAATGTAGCTCTCGCCGGTGCGGCCAAGCTCGGCCGCGGCAATCGTGGCGCTCACGACGTCGCGAACGTCGACGAAATCGAATCCGCCGGCAACGAGGCCGGGCAGCCTCCGCGTTCGGAGGTTGACAAAGACCCGGCCCATTCGCGAAGGCGCGAAGTCAACGGGCCCAATTACCCCCGTCGGGTGAACTATTACAGCATCGAGTCCATCGTCGATCAGCCTACGAACACGGCGCTCCCCCTCGGCCTTGGACCGATCGTAGGCCCAAGTTCTGCGACCAGACTCGTCACATCTGGCGGTCTGCTCACTAATTGAGTGTCCGGTAGGCGTCATGTCGAAAGCGTGTATCGAACACATATGAACGAACCGTCGAACGTTGCATTCAAGCGCTGCGGTTGCCGCATTCTCTGCGCCGACAACGTTGGTCTCGTGCACTTGACCATCGCGATCGCCAACGATTGAGATCAACGCAGCAAGGTGGAACACGACATCGGCGCCATCAAATGCGGCGGCCAATGAGTCCCTGTGTCTGATGTCGCCCACTACCTGCTCTACGTCGAGGCCAGCCAAGGCCCGAGATCCAGTGGACCGTACGAGCGCCCGCACGGACTCGCCTCTATCGAGTAGCTCCCTGACGAGGTTGGCCCCAATATGGCCGGTACCGCCTGTGACAACGACCGTCATCGAGTGTTCAACCCGGTTCGAAACTTCCGGCGCTGGTCTGATCAGCCCAACGCCACACCCGGCCCGCCGACCAATCGGCAAGCCGAACGAGGTGAGCGGGCACCATGGGGTCAGGGAGATCGTTCGGGTCGAACCAGCCAACGTCGAGCATCTCGTGGTCATTGATGATCGGCTCATCATCGGTTTCGCCGACGTATACCGTGTTCTGTATCCAGTCCATAACCCCCGGTCGTTGGTATTGCGCCACGTAGATACCTAAGAAACCAGTGAGTGTGACCCGAACGCCAGCCTCCTCCATCAGCTCGCGTCTGGCCGCGTCTTCTGGGTGTTCGCCGTAATCGACAAAGCCGCCAGGAATACACCAGTGGCCGTACCACGGCTCAAGGCCGCGCTTAGCCAACAAGATTTGGTCGCCGCGCTCGACCACAACGTTGGCGGTCGGACCCTGCTGAACGAGCTTCCAAAGGGGCCCATGCTCGGCACAGGTCGGTATGTCATTGGCCTCGGGGCTCGGCTGGCCGCAGTCGTAACAGTGACGCACCCCGTTGAAGGTACTTGACCTCGGCCGTGACCACGACCACAGCGCACTTCGCCAGAACTCTGCGACCGGGTACTCACTTGGCGGTACCGTTGACCACCGTGACAGGAAGCTCCTTCGGGCAACTATTCAGAATCTCCACATTTGGTGAGAGCCACGGTGGCGCGGTCGGAGTAGTTCTCGACGGCTGCCCACCGCGGCTCAAACTCGATCTTGAGGCCATTCAATTCGATCTCGACCGCCGGCGACCCGGCCAGAGTCGACTAGTTACCCAGCGGAACGAAGATGATCACGTCGAGATCCTGTCTGGCCTCTTTGAAGGTCGGACACTAGGTACCTCGATAGCGATGTTGGTTCCCAACTTGGATGCAAGACCTGGTGCCTATGAGGACATGAAAGATCTCTTCAGGCCATCGCATGCCGACTTCACCACCGAGGAAAAGTACGGCGTCCGAAACTGGCAGGGTGGCGGAAGAGCTAGTGCTCGCGAAACGATCGGCCGAGTAGCCGCGGCGGCGGTTGCCCGCCAACTTCTGGCCAAGGCGTGCGGAATCGAGGTTCTCGCGTGGGTGTCGAGTGTTCGCGACATCGAGGCCGAAGTCGATGCGACAACCGTCACTCTCGGCGACGTCGAAGCCGACCCGACCCGCTGCCCCGATATCACGGCTGCTGCGGAGATGACCGAGGCCATCGAGGCAGCTCGGGCCGACGGCAACTCTTTAGGAGGCACCGTTACCTGTGTCGCCAGAAACGTTCCAGCCGGTTTGGGCGAGCCGGTGTTCGACAAACTCGACGCCGACCTGGCAAAAGCGATGATGTCGCTGCCGGCCACCAAGGGTTTCGAGATTGGCTCTGGATTCGCCGGAACGTTGATGACCGGGCGAGAGCACAACGACGCTTTCGTTCCGGGGCCGGACGGACCTACCACCGAGACGAACCGCAGCGGAGGTGTGCAGGGAGGTATCTCCAACGGAGCGACTGTCGAGTTCAAGGTGGCATTCAAGCCAACAGCAACAATCAGCTCAGAACAGTCGACCGTCGACCGCAATAACAAGCCGGTCACCCTCGCCGCCAAGGGTCGCCACGATCCGTGCGTGTTACCACGGGCCGTACCTATGGTCGAAGCCATGGCTCTACTAGTTCTGGCCGATCACTGGCTACGCCAGCAAGCAACCGACGTTCTCTAACGATCCTCTAAGCCTGGATCCACCGTTTTTTAGTTGGTGGGGTTGGTCGCGTCCACCAAAAAGGCCCCCTGAGCTGGGAAACTGTTGATGTTCAACGTCAACAAGTCCACAAACTCGGGAGGCACTTTCTGTGTCGTCATTATCGCGCAAAATCGGTCGGCTGCAAGCGACCTTCGACCACGACGGCCTGGTCGTCAACGCCGGGCTGATATTGCCAGCCACGTTGATGGCACGCCTCGGTCTCGAAACGCTGATCGACATTTGGGTCAAGACGGGTTCGCCGCGTCCGGGTCGCAAGATTTTGACCCTCGTCGCGGCAATGATCGCTGGTGCCACCCATATCGATCACTGCAACATCGTGCGAGCCGGCGCCACTGGGCGAGTGTTGCCGTTCAAAGTGATGGCACCGTCGACGATCGGAACATTTCTACGAACGTTCACGTTCGGCCATGTACGTCAGCTCGATGCGGTGTTATCGCGGACACTCGCACGGGCCTGGCAAATGGGTGCGGGTCCCGGCGACCAGCCGCTCGTGATCGATTTGGACTCAACGATCTGTGAGGTGCACGGCTACAACAAACATGGCGCCGCGTACGGGTACACCAAAAAGCTCGGCTATCACCCGCTGTTAGCTACCCGTGCTGGAACCGGGGAGATCTTGTTGGCGCGTATGCGTAAAGGCTCTGCTGGATCATCGAGAGGGATCATCGGGTTCATCAACGAACTCGTGGCCAATGTCAAACGTGCTGGCGCTGTAGGGCCTATGACAGTGCGAACCGATTCAGGGTTCTGGTCATGGGACCTCATCGACCGGTTGAACGCCCACCGGGTCAACTGGTCGATCACCGTCACCAACTATGCTTCTATCCAGACAGCAATCACCGATATTGCAGATGATGCGTGGCGTGACATCGATTACACGGTCGGCGGTCAAGCCCAACTCGCTGAAACCACATACGTCACCGGCGGATATCACTCGAAACGGCCGCTACGAAAGGTCCGACTCATTGTTCGCCGGACCCGCCTTACCGACCCGACACAATCAACGCTGTGGCCTGACTGGCGCCACCACGCGTTCATCACCTCTGACACCGAGATCAACATCGTCGAAGCCGATCAGTTCCACCGTGAACATGCCGTTGTTGAACTCGCAATCCGTGACCTTAAAGAAGGCACCGGCGCTCAACACATCCCATCAGGGCGTTACCCAGCCAACGCCGCCTGGCTCGCCTGTGCTGTACTCGCTCACAACCTCGGCGTCTGGACCACCGTCCTCGCAGGGCAACCAGCTGTCACGAACCGGACCCGCCGAACCCGGCTCATCTCGCTGCCAGCAGTGCTCGTGAACCGATCCGGCAAATCCACACTGCGATTCCCGGCCCGCTGGCCATGGGCCCAACAATTCACCGAAACTCTCTCCGCGTTACGGGCACTCCCGGGCCCCTCAGGCTGACCCACAACGCCAGGACCTGACGCACCCCAACAAGCCGAGCGTCACCAACCAAGCCCCAACTACCCGTCAACCCCAACGCGCCCCGAAACCCGAACAGGCCAAACCCCTCAACCAAAAACCCATCACCAACTCAACCCCCTCGCCCACCAAACCCGATCGGTGGATCCAGGCTAAGGCGTCGGAAGCTCCGACTCCTCGACGACAAGTGACCGGTGGCGTCCGCGAGACAGCACGGCTGAGCGGAAATGGCGGTAATCCCACATCAGAATCGCGGCCTTGCCGCGAACACGCGTCATGACAACAGAATGAATCTAGGAGCATGAAGGACCAAACCGGCAGGCCAAACTAGGCGTCGCCGTCGCCGGCGGGAGGGTCGCCGCGGAGAAACTCTTCGATCTCTGAGGCCAGTTCGTCGCCGTCTATCTCGTCTGCACTGTTGGCGTCGGCTTCGGCTTCGAGCCTGGCTACGTACGACATGACCTCTTCGTCGGAACCGACCGCATTGCTTACGCGTTGCTCCCATTCCGACACGGCCTCGTCGAGTTCGTCGGCCTCGGCCTCAACTCCAGTGAGGTGCTCAAGCCGTCGAAGAAGAGCTTGTTGACCCTTGGGATTCTGAGGCCCAGACACGTAATGGGGTACCGAGACTCGGATCGAGATAACCGGAACACCGGCCCGGTCGAGTGCATCGTGGAAGGCTCCAACGACCCCAGTGGGCCCCTCGTAGGTCGGACGACCGAGGCCCAAACGTTCGGCCAGCCTGGCATCGGATGCGCTTCCCTTCACCGAAGGAGCGCGGGTATGCGGCACGTTGCCAACCATCGCACCAACGGTGATCACAAGTTCTGTGGATGTCTCGGTAATGATTTCGACGAGCGAATCGCAGAACGTTCGCCACTTCAGCCTTGGTTCAACACCAGCCAACAACAGCAGATCGTGGTCTGGGGCGGTGGAGGCGGCAACAATCTCATTCCGGGGCCACTCGATGACGCGCTGGCCGTCGTCGTCGAAACCTACGTGGGGGCGAGACTCTTGAAAGTCGAAGAACTCTTCTGGGTCGATGCCGGCGACCGTCACCCCTCGATGTCGGGTTGCCAACCAGTTCAGAGCTGTGGTGGCGCACTCGCCTGCGTCGAACCAACCCTCGAACGCCACCAACATGATGGGACGACGGAGGTTAGGGGTTTGATCCCATTGGACGTGACTCATTACGGCACAAGGATGCCGTAGCCGATGACCGCACCCAACAACCTCACGCGAGCTGGGCCCGGATTTCGGCCAGTAACTCAATCGACCGGAGAGCCACTGGTTGATCAACACGCATCTGTCGAACGGCGATGTCGGTAACACCGAGTTCGGCCAAAGCCGCAAACCGGGCGCTCACGGTAGCGGTGTCGCCGACCACAACGTCGGCCATGGACATGTCGCGGTAGCCAGCACCGAAGATCGTCTTCGCTAGTTCAACGGCAGTCGACGAGTCGTCGGTAATGATGACGTCGGCCCGAGCGATAATCCGATTTGGCGTCGTCCCATACCGTTCATTGGCTAACTGGCAGCGCTCGATCACGTCAGACGCCGCGTCGCGGCTGCCAGGCCCGATGTAGAGGTCTGCTCCAAGGCGAGCTGCCCGATCGAGAGCAGCATCGCTGTGTCCGCCAAGCCACCACTCGACGGGTTTGGCTGGCACCGGTGACACTCGCGCACCCCTGAGACCAAATCGTTCGCTATCCACAACCTCGCCGTCCAACAAGGCAGCGATGATACGAATCGATTCATCCATGTCGCGGCCTCGCGTGCGTAGGTCTGCGCCCATGCCTTCGAACATGTGAGCACCACCGCCGATTCCGGTCTGAAGTAGAAAGCGTCCCGGGTGAAGAGCAGACAACGTCGCGACCTGTTCGGCCACCAGGACCGGGTGCCACACGGGAAGCAAGAACAGACACCCGACTTGTCGGTCTGGGTTGTCAGGCCACTCGGCAAGAAGACGAGCCAGCATCGGAACATTCTGGAAGTAGGGCGACGGCGTTACGTGCTGATCGCCTACCGAAAGAAAGTCGAGGCCGGCAGCGGCGCCGGCCCTCGCTCTCTCGATCATTATCTGAGAACCGCGAGCAGGCTCGTCGACCAGATGGTGAGATGCAAGAGACAGTCCGATACGCACGGGCCTCATTCAACCATGAGGCCCGTGCCATCTACCAACCGAGACTCGCTACTACTGCGCTGGTGAGAACCTAAGGCTCGACAATTCGTCAAGCGTCGACAGGTCGACGGTTAGCACCCCACGTTCGGAGATGGCATGGATCTGGTCGCCAACAACCACCGTGCGCTGAATCTGGGCTTGCCAATCAGCCTCGACCCAACTCTGACATTCGCGCGCGGCAGGGTCGACCACAGGCGGCGCTGGTTCGGTCTCATCTGGTGCCACTGGGAGGTCAACATCAGGCGGTACCTCCAGTTCGGCAGAATCATCGACGCCGATATCCTCGACGACGGGTTCGGCGCCGTCGGTGCCTTCGACGAAGTCGCCCTCGTCGTAACTCTCGGAGTCGAGGAGGGTTCCGTCGGCGGCCCTACGTTCATATGACCAGCCAGTCTCGCCCCAACACTCCGTGACCGTGATTTCCTCAGCTTGGGAGATCCGGCCTAGCTCGGTGATTGACCCGTCGCTCACTCGCAAACCAATCGCACCAAAGAAGCTCTCTTCTTGGCCTGCCACTTCGTTCCACCCGTAGGTGTTAACAGGAATCACCACAAGCTCCTCTGCGGGCCACCACAAGAAGGCTCGGGCGTCCCATTCGGTGTTGCTGGATCCGCCTGGCAACGTCCATTTGGCGATCCGTGTCGGGTTGGCAAGGTCGGAGATATCGAACAACGACACCTGGGTGCCGAGAAGTCGACCCTCGTCGGTTGCGTCCTGGCCAACACCAAGTAGAAGATCGTTTCCTAGTGGATGCAGGTAGGCCGAGTAGCCGTTGATCTTCAGTTCTCCAAGAACGGTGGGAGCCGTCGGATCGCTTAGATCAATGGTGTACAGCGGGTCGGTCTCGCGGAACGTGACAACGGTGGCGATGTCGCCGAGGTAACGAACCGCAAAGATGCGCTCGCCGCGGCCGAGGTCGTCGACCTGGCCAACCACAACTAGGGTCGGTCCGTCGGCGGTAACCACAGTCTCGAGCACATAAAGCGAGCTCGATGACTCGGTGTTTTGGTCGCCCCACCAGACCGATTCCTGCGTTGTCGCTATGCGTAGCAAGCCATTGTGCTCAGATAATGAGTACTGGTTGAGCACAGTGCCGTCGACCTCGCCAGAGGCAACATAGGTGCTACGAGTGGGGTCGCTAATGTCGAACTTATGGATCGACGTCGTCACGTTCGGAGCATCTGGGGCAACGCCAGTCTGGGCAGCCTGTTCGAGAGCCCACCAGTCGACCCACTCGGTAGTGGCCACGTAGAGAGAACCGGTGCTGGCATAGACCGTCTGGCCATCAGCCATGACCGCGGCTGCGCTAGGGCTTGACAGCCCGCCACCATTGAGGTCAATGGTGACCACGGTCAGCATGTTGAGTCCGGAGAACTCGGCCGGATAGTAGGCCTGGTCGCATTCGACCAATGTTCCTTCGCTGATGGTCGAGCCGGCGGCGGTCTCGAGCACGTAGTAGGGAAGCCAGTTCTCGATGGTGGAGTTCATGATGATCTCGCGGTTGGCTTCCTCGGCCGCCTCTTCAGCATCTTGTTGTTCGCGGTCGGCTTGCAGACCAGAACCGCCGTACTCGGGGTACTCCCAGTCGAAGCCGACTGGGCCAGACTGGACAACCACTCGGGCCACACCATCGATGAGGCGCGCACTTAGCTGCGATCCGTCCATGTGGAGGCGGTTGCCGAGCGTCAGCGACGAGTCGGTGACATTGACCTCGATCAGAGTTGTTACCGCGGAGCCGCCAGGGCTAAGCGACGAGCGAACGTCTAGGAGGGGCTGGACCTCGTAGGTGTTTGTACCGGCTAGAAGCAAGACGATGTCGCCCTCAAGGAGCATGTCCTGGACCCACACGTTGTTCGGTATCGCCATCGAGGTGACAAGCCGGGGCGAGTCGCCAGAAACGTCGATGAGGTGGAGTTGCTGTTGGGCTAACACCAGCATGCGCGAACCATCGGTCTTCACCAGATCAGGTTCGTCGATGCCGAGCTCTTGCACGTTCGTGCCGCTGAAATCGACCCCAACTTCGGCCAGGTCTCGCGACGCACCGTCAGATGCCGACAGCGCAGGTGCGACGGTCGTCGCCGAAGCCGTATCACTGTCCGACATGGTTGTAAACGAGCTGTCAGCGGACTCTTCAGTAGAGAACACTGCATCGCCTCCATCGAGGCGGCCGTAGTAGCCGCCGCCGAGGCCCCAGGGCCCAACAGCGTCGAGAGCATTGGATTGGGCGTAATCTAGGAACGCTTGGCAGGTATCGAATGGCTGCAACGCTGCAATGAGCGAGATGCCCTCGCCTAGGTCGATCGTTCGGCCAGCTTGGGTTGTGGTTGGGTTGTCGGAACCGGTTGGACGTGCCGAGTCGTCACCATCGGAACTACAGGCCGCAGCCACAAGCGTTACGGTGAGAAGCACCGCTATTAGTTGACGCATCGTTGACCTCCAGGATCGTCGTTCACATAGTCGGACGCTGTGAATGTCGCCCGCGGTTCCCGAAACCAAAGAATTTCTCTCGAACTGCTGAGCGAGGCCGCTGCCGCATTACTTCACTGGCGCTTGCGAAACGCGACGATTCGCCACCGATCGTCTATCGGTTGGCCGTCCCAGTCACTCCATTGGCCGAGAACTTCCCAACCCGACTGGCTGGCAGCTTCGTGCAGGTTCACCATGGATACCGGAGTAACCACTTCTCCCAAAACAGCGACGTTGTCGGCATCGGCGTCTTGTCGCGCCGACATCTCGACCACCCTCACATCGAGCGAGGCGCCTTTAGCCTCGACCGATGCCATCACCGCCCGGTCTGGGGTGATAGTTACGGGTTCGATTTCCGACGTTGCCTCGATGCCAGGCTCTTCGGCCACAACCACACCACCGGTGCCTGTTTGCAAGTGGGCCGCGTCAAACCAGTCGACAATTGACTCAGCACGCGAGAGGGCCGCTACGGGAAACGTAACCAGAGACGCAGCCTCATCGAGCACGGAAGTCGGCGAATCCAGTTGCACCGCCGAGCCATCGCAAAGCACCGCTAGACCCTTTCGCCAGCTCACGATGTCGCGAGCCACCCCTGGCCATGGCCTTGCCGGGTCTGGCGATACGAACTGGTAGTCATCGCCAGACATTGGCTGGGACACTACCGAGATTCAGGGTGGGCGAGCGCACCTGACGCCTGGCCAGACGATTGCTTGCCTTGGGCAAGGCGCGGCCGACCCTGATGTTCATGCCTGGGGTTCCTCGACGCGTGGCCACGGCGGTCATCGCGACGATGCTGCTTGCTACATCTTGTGCGACGCTGACGAGCCCAACGGCAACCGTTGCCTTCGACAACACGACCACCATTGGCGATATCACTGGCGGGAGCGGATCACGAGTCGTCAGCCCGACACCGGTTGCCAGTTTCGATGGCCAACATCTTGACGCCGGGGCCGAAGTACCAATCGACCAAAGCAATCTCGTAGGCGATTGGTCAGCCGCACCGGCAGACAGCTGGACACGGGTTCTGGCCTCAATCCCTGAGACGGAGAATACTCGTTGGGCACCGATAGCTGTCATTGATCTACAGCGAGCCGCGCTCGCCCTTGATGTGAATCGCCCTGGACCCGACGCGGGAGACCGGGCCGTGTTCGACTATTTGGGTGAGCTTGCAACGGGAGCAGGAATCGTCCCGAGTGGTCCGCTAGCGGCATTCGGGCGCAGCGCCTTTCCTGACCAGCTGCGGTCCGAACTCGGGTTCGACCATCGCAATATCGACAGCGTCGCATCAGCAGGAGTTGGTGCGAGGGAGATCTTTGTTGCAGTCGGAGAATTCAAAGAACTGGCCATCTCCGAAGCAGTGACGAACGATCCATACTGGTCGGAAGTACTCACGACAAGTACGTATGGCCAAACAACGATTCATAGTTGGGGTATCGACTTCGACCTCGACTTCGAGCGATTCAGCCCAACCCGGTCCGTTGGCCACAATCGTCGTCTGGCAGTGGAGAGCGACCGGCTCGGCTGGGCACGATGGACGGGCGGTATCGAAGGCGTGGTCGATGCCATGACGGGAAACACCAGAAGCCTCGCCGATGTCAGCGACCTGGCGGCACTGGCCGCGGTGGCCGACACTGCCGGTTTGTTTACGGGTGTGATTTCACCGAGCGTTTCGGCGTTCGTCGTGAACCTCTCTGACCAGCGGGGGGCCGAGAATCTGCTGCAACGACCCGATGCGCTGCTGCTAGGTGATGGCATCGACGAGCAGGGTCGATTCACCCTGATCGCGCTCAGATACGGCAACACCACAAGCGCCGCCGAAGAACTTCCGGTGTTTGAGGCCCGCATGATGTCGGTCTCAGGCTTCGCTCGGGAAGGTGATGTTCTGCGTCTCCTTGGAACACCCCGAACTTTTGAGATTCAACAAGCCGGACCGACGTTGATTGCCAAGATCTGGCTAACAAACGCCACGATCGACGATCCGTCCGAAGCGCTTCTTCCAACAGCGTCGGATCTGATTGCTTTCGCCTAGCTCAAGCGACTCGATCGAGTAGGCGAGCCACCGAGTTGCTATCGAGCGAAGGCGATTCTTGTGAAGCTGCATCGGCGAGGGCGCCATCAACTGCGGTGGCAACGATGAGCGCGTCGCCAGGATCGCGGCCTGCGGCCTCGAGATGACGAGCGACCCGCACTTCGAGCGCCGACCGCATCGATCGCAGGAATGGGCGGTAGAGATCTGGCGACACCCTGACGAGGCTGCGGGCATCGGCGACCACTCGCACCTGCTGAAGGCGGTCATCGACCAGGTTCCACTCCCAGTAGCCACGAATCATGGCATCGAGCGAGCTGTCTGGGAGCTGTTCAAGGGCCACCGCATGGCGTTCAGCAATGGCGGCAAGGACCTGGCTGACCAGTTCTTCTTTCGACCCGAAGTGATACACGAACGTGTAGGTCGAGGTGCCGAGACCACTGGCAAGCGGTCGGAGCGACGTTTGGTGAATCCCATGCTCGAGGAAATACGCAACGACATCACCGAGCAACTCTGTTCTGCGCTCTGGGTCGGGTTTGCGTCCCACGAATTTCTCCATGACTCGAGCCGAAGGTTTCGGCCGCTCACACAACCAACGGAACTTCACCACCCAAATTCAAGGACTCGCAGAATTCCCTGCGTCCCTAGATGAGTCGTTCAAAGGCGTGGGCGAGCACCGTCGAGGCCTTTGAAATTGATGGGCTGAGCCACATTTGGTGTAGCTCACGTCCTCAACTTGGCGTCGCGAAGTCGAGGGACACGACGGTATCGGTGGTACTGGCCGACCGAATCGGGCGACGTGCCAGAAAAGCTGTTCGTTCAGTTCCATGAAAGCTCCGGTTCCGCATCGCGAGTTGAGACGGGTTGCCCATCACTTGCAAAGGCCACACCATGGACGCCGAGTTGATGCCGTGTTGCAACGGCACCTGCCGACCCAGCCTGAAGGCCGACTTTGGCAGCGACTTCGCTCATCGGGCCGCTCGGGCCACGGCCACGCCTACCGGCTCGACCTCTGAGGACGCCTAGCTAGCCACTCGTTGTCGAGAGTTGCTTCAAAGTCGACCACGCCGTCGATGAGACGAGCCTTGATCACTCCCGGGACCAGTGGCGGTTATGACGAAGCCGCGACCAGCGTGTGGATTACTTCACAAAGGCATCTAGGCATGCGTCTTGAGCCTGTTCCTGGCTGATCCCCATGGACATGAGCAAGCCAACAGTGGCCGAGTAGTTGTGGACGAAGAGATCTTCGTACTGAGATTGTGCATGCCCTTCAGGGTCTGGTTCGCCCCAAAGTCTTGGAATTCAACATCGCTACAGCAGCACGCAGCCCAGGAAGGCCGACTCATCATTCGTCTACCCGACCAACGCCGCCTCGAGTGCTTCCATGCTGGTGTCAATGTCACCCTCGAACAAGAGCGGACCGACGAACTAGGCGGTAGGGCCTTCATCACCGAATAAGCGGGTCCCTCGCAGAACCTCGCCAACTTTGCGACTGCTCCGTACCTGGAAGAACGAGTCCGAAACGGGCGTTACCTCACCTACCTCAGCACCTGTATCTCACTGGCCGAAATGACTGTCGATCCGGAGTTTCGTCTGACAACCACCCGCGCCGACGTTTCGAACATCCGCGACGCCTCAAAGCTCGAAGGTCTGTACGACTGCGAACGCCGCGAACTTCAGAATGGTGCGCTCCAGACTTCTGGCAGTGCTGCCTCGATCAAAACTGGCGGCACCTTTGCCTCGGCGGCACCGTCGAGTAGTCGAAGTGAGAATGAGTCCGACTTCCCGATCGGGGTTGCGCTGGGTGGATCGGCTTTGTTGGTCGCAATGCTGGCGCTATTCCTCCAAGGCGACCGCTGCAGGCAGATGGTCCGACAACGACAAATCGCCAAGCGATCCAAGTGAACGGAGTCGCCCTCGGCACTCAACCCCTCTGTATCGAGCTGGACGAGCGCTACGATATTGATCGAAGCATCAGCGACCACAGCTGTCACGATTCCTTACGAGTTGCCCGTTCCTCGCGAAACACCCGCGTTACGTCCGCCGATGTGAAGGTTGTCGAGGTCTCTTTCATCTCCTTGTTAAGACGATCAAAAGTTGCCTCAAGAGCGTTTCGCTCACGCCTGCCGGAATGCGTCTTCGCCATGGGTCTCATCCTGTCCTCTTCGTAGAACATGCCACGCGGGTGGGACAACTACGGCCGCAGGAGGGCCATCTGACGCTGCAGCACTTCGCTGATTCGACGTCATACAATCGATCTATGTCAATAGGCGATGAGCTGCTCAACAGGATCACCTGGAAGATTCCGAACGCGCTAGCTCTTGTTGGCTCTCGCTCGGGCGACGAACGCAACGCCATGACGACCAGCTGGATCACGCAGTTGTCGATGGAGCCGGTGCTGATCGGCGTCGGCGTGGACAACTCGGCAGTGACGCATCGTCTTATAACCGAGGGCGGATCGTTCACCGTCAACCTTTGGGACGCCGCGAACACCCGTGTGTTTGTCAAGTTCTCGAAGCCGGCCTTGTACGAAGACAGCGCGCTCAATGGCCGCTCGGTTCGAGAGGCAACGACTGGGGCGCCAGTATTCGATGAAGCCCTCGCTTGGTTGGATTGTGAGGTCCGGCACTCACTCGACCTTGGAACCCACACGCTGTTCGTTGGCGAAGTTGTCGATGGCGGCATCAACGACGACGAGGCTCGGGTGGCCTCAATGAGCGACACACGAATGAAGTACGGCGGAGTCAAACGCCACTAGGGGCACCTCGGTCGCGTTCAACAACGACGCCGCCCTATCTGACCGGGTAGTTGCTACCTGGCCAGATAGGGCGTTGGTTCCGCGGACTTCGCTATTCGAGGTAAACCGGCTCCGTAGAACGCGTAACGCAAGTACTTGGTTTCGGTTGCAGCAACTGGCGCAGCTGAAGTTGTACGGCTGCGGTCGTCGGACGAGCTACGAATTGTCGTCGTCGGACGAATGGTCGTCGTCGGACGAGTCGTCATCATCGTCATACGAATGGTCATCATC
>CAZMUM010000006.1:95699-133368 GCA_964569385.1 uncultured Acidimicrobiales bacterium | reverse complement strand
CAACCGGTACAAAGAAACCGGCTACACCGTCCACCGCAAACCCGACGGCACCTGGAACGTATTCAGACCCGACGGCCAACTAGTCCAATAAACCGACCCCAAACTGCCAAGTTTGAGACGAACTGTGTGGCGGCCGAAACTTCCAAGTTTGACTGGCCGCCCAAACTGCCAAGTTTCGGCCGAACTGTGAGACGACTGTGTGGCGCCGCCCACCCAACGTCGGCGGGGCGGCGGACGACAGCATGCATGCATCTTGGGCACTTTCATCGGAGAGTGCAACACGGTTCTGATCGCGCCTACCAAGAGCGGACGGTTTATGCCCATGACTACTCCGCGGTGCACACTGGTAGAAGATCGAGGAGTCCCCCACCATGACTGAAACAGATGAAACGACCGACGAAGCGACTGTGGGGTTTCAGGCCGACGTCCGAACTCCGGAGATGGAGATGGCCGAGATCGGCGCCGGCACTCCAGCTGCTGCCGACATGGACCTCGACGCCATCAACCCGGCCAACCCTCACCTTTTCAAAGACGACTGCTGGCAAGAACATTTTGCCCGTCTTCGGGCTGAGGACCCGGTGCACTTTAACCAGATCGAAACCGCCGGCCGATTCTGGTCGATAACCAAATACGACGATGTTCGAGCCGTCGACGGCGACTGGCAAACCTTCTCATCCGATCGGGGCATCACGCTTGGCCCTCGCCCCGACCGCGCCGCTGAGGAGCAGATACGCCGAGTGAGCTCGTTCATCTCGATGGACCCGCCCGAGCACACCGCTCAACGCAAAACGGTGCGCGGCATTTCGGCCCCGAGCAGCCTGCGCAACCTCGAATCGCTCATCCGCGAACGAACCGTCGACGTCTTGGACTCACTACCCGAGGGCGAGACGTTCGACTGGGTCGACACAGTGTCGATCGAGTTGACCACTCTCATGCTGGCGACGTTGTTCGACTTTCCCCTCGACGATCGCCGCAAGCTCACCCGCTGGTCCGACATTGTGTTCGCCGTACCTGAGCCTGGAGGTATTGTCGAAAGCCAGCAACAAAAGATCGATGAACTCACCGAGTGCGTTGCCTACTTCGAGGGCTTGTGGGAGCACCGCCTGCACAACCCAGGTTTTGACCTGGTCTCGATGCTGGTTCACGGCGAGGCCACCAAAGACATGCCAACCGCCGACCATCTCGGCAACCTGTTACTGCTCATCATCGGCGGTAACGACACCACTCGCAACACCATGTCTGGCAGCGTCTATGGGCTCAACAAGTTCCCCGATCAGTACGACAAACTGATCGCCGACCCGAGCCTCGTGCCAAAGATGGTGGCCGAGATCATCCGCTGGCAGACACCGCTTTCATACATGCGCCGAACCGCCACCGAGGACTACAAGCTCCGCGACAAACAGATCCGCGAAGGCGACCAAGTCCTCATGTGGTACGCATCGGCGAACCGCGACGAAGACGTGTTCGAAAACGCAGACGCAATCGATATCGAGCGCCACAACGCCGACCGTCATCTGGCCTTCGGTTATGGCGTTCACTTCTGCATGGGAAGCCGGCTAGCTGAGTTGCAACTGCGGGTGTTGTGGGAGGAAGTACTCGATCGGTTCGAGCGAATCGAATTGCAAGCCGAGCCGGAGCGAACATTCTCATCGTTCGTCCATGGCTACACGAAGCTGCCCGTCACAGTTGTACGCCGCTGAGTGTTCCGATTCGACAACGGCCAGGCCGTTGAGCACTGGGACAACATTCAGCCAAGACGAGGACCAAACCAGTCTGGCCATTCAATGACCGACGGGCCGACCGACGCAGCCGACCTGGATCGAACCGAATCCAGTCGCCAGACAGTCCTGGCCTTCGTTGACGATGTCTTGATCCATCGCCAACTCACGAAGCTTGGCGACTACGTCGACCCACAGAGCTATATCGAACACGACCCCGAGAGGGCGGACGGATTGGAGCGACTGCTGGCGGCGCTGACCAGAACGGGGAGCGAGGCGTCAACTCAGAGCTACAAGACGATCCATCGAGTACACCATCGACACCATCCCGCCTCGACACGCGTGGAACAACAGCAACGGAAAATTCTAGTCAGACCGAGACTGGCAACTCCACCAGGCCAGATCTTCGTGCGAGACTCTCATGGTGCCCGCAGCTGACTATCTCGCCCTACCTGATCCACACCTCAGCCCCGAGGTAGCCGCGGTCTACGACGATCCGACTCACGAACGATTCAGCGCGGAAACGATCGGCGCGACCGTCGACTTCTTATCCGGCCTGGCTGGCGAGGGAACCGCGGTTGAGTTTGCTGTGGGCACCGGACGCATTGCATTGTCTTTGGCTAAGTCTGGAGTCACTGTCCTCGGAATCGACTTCTCAGAGCCAATGCTCGCCGAACTACGAAACAAGGCGGGGGCCGAACTCGTTTCACTAACGGTTGGCGACATGACTGAGACCAAAGTTTGTGACGACGCCGAACTCGTGTACCTCGTCTACAACACGATCACAAACCTCCGGACTCAGCGCCAGCAGGTGGCGTGTTTTCGAAACGCCGCAGCACATTTGGCGCCGGGCGGCTGTTTCGTCGTCGAGAACGGGATTCCTCAGCTCCACCGACTCTCCCCAGGCGAAACAATTGTGCCGTTCGACGTGTCGGCGCACCACCTCGGCTTCGACGAGTACATAGACCTCGCCAACCAGATCTCCATCTCGCACCACTACCACATCGACGGCAACCAGGTACGTACGAACTCGCCATCGTTTCGTTACGTCTGGCCATCGGAACTCGACCTCATGGCCGAGCTTGCGGGGATGACGCTCGCTGAACGCTGGGTCGACTGGAACCGGTCACCATTCACCGGCGAATCACAATCGCATGTGTCGGTTTGGCGTAAGCCTGACCAAGACGCGATCTCTTAGTTGTGAACGACGAGAGCGGCGAGCAGGGTCGGTTCACGTCGCAGCGAGCCGAGATGGCTCAGTCCGATCTGCGACGCCGAGGCATTAGCGACGCAGTGGTCCTCGCAGCCATGGGTTCGGTGCCGCGAGAACAGTTCGTCCCCGCGAATGTCACAAACTTCTCATACGACGATCGCCCACTTCCCATCGGTGAGGGCCAAACGATCTCCCAGCCATACGTGGTCGCCCTTATGGCCCAAGCAAGCCACATCACAGCCAGCAGTCACGTGTTGGAGATTGGCACTGGGTCGGGCTACGGTGCCGCCATACTGGGCGATATCGCCGAGGTGGTGGTATCGGTCGAGCGCCACGAAGCCCTCGCCAACACGGCTCGCGAGGCCCTAACCGCAGCCGGAATCACAAATGTAACTGTCATCCACGGCGATGGGAGCCTCGGCTACGCCGAGCAAGCCCCATACGACGCCATCGTTGTCACCGCAGGTGGTCCGAAAGTGCCTAAGCCGTTGTTCGATCAGCTCGCCGATGGTGGTTTCCTCGTAATGCCAGTCGGGCCAGACAACAAAACTCAGTCGCTCCTACAAATCAACCGGGCAGGCAGCGAGTTACACGAACAAAACCTCGGGCGAGTTCGATTCGTGCCTCTGATTGGCGCCGAAGCCTAGAGCGTTTTGATGGCGAAGATCTCGCCTTCTTCGACCTTCCCAGTCGGGTCGTAACCTCGATCTAGATACACCGGTGCCGGCGAACCGGGCCCCTCACGCCACGACACCTCTACCTCAGTTGCTCCTTGACGGCGGCATCGGTCCTCGAACTGGTCGAGTGCGGCCGAGCCGATACCTCGGCGCTGGTGCATCCGGTCGATCAAGAGCCGCCAAAGATAGGGGGTGGCATGGGCCTCAGTGACTTCGGTCGCCATGATGAAACCGGCGATCTCCCCGTCGGCCTCGATGGCCCGATACCAGGGCACCACTGTGGCCCCGTTTTCCATCGGCGGCACCAGAGCCTCCTCAAAGTTGCCGAGCATGGTGGAAGCGAATCGTTCCTGCGACTTATGGGTGACCAATTCGCGCACCGTTCGACTGTTGTCGGCGGTGACAGGCACCAGATCCACCTGGTTTGGTCGGTGTCGGGGCCGGTCGCACCAGGCCTCCCAATCAGGCCGGGTCATGCCGTACAGCATGTCGTCGGAGCATTCGTCGCCAACCCAGAACGACTGACGGGTCAGCCCTTCAAAGACAAGTCCGCACGCTTCCAAGACGCGAGCCGATGGTGGGTTGTCTGGATGCAGCGACGACTCGATCCGACTGACGCCGTAGCTGTTGAACAGATAACTGATTATGGCCTGGGTGGCCTCGGTGGCGTAGCCCCGCCGCCAATACTGGGGATAGAAGGTGTAGCCGACCATGGCGCTGCGCCCACCCCAACGGACTTCGACGGCCAAGTCGCCCAGAATCCGATCAGGGTCGGAGCCGTCAACGACCGTCAACGACCATCCCTTGTCGTCGATGGGGCCGTCCATGGCCACTAACTCGGCCATCCTCTTCTCGGCCCGTTCGAGTGTGTATGGCATGTCCCAGTCTTGGTAGCGGGCCACCTCTGGGAGGTTGCGACGCTCGTAAGCTGCCTTGGCATCGCTGAGCCTGGACTGCCGCAGGATCAACCGTTGAGTACGGATTGGTTCGAAAGTCACAGCCGTCGAACGTACCCGACGAGGCGAGTCGCACTCAATCGAATATCGATGAGAAATCAACAGCCGATGCCGACATTCAGTTTTGGCACATCAAGGTGTACGATGGTGTAATGACTCGTACCAACATAGATCTCGACGATGAACTCGTTGAGCGCGCTATGCGGGCCTTCGGAATACGCACAAAGCGGATGGTGGTCAACCTGGCATTGGAACGCCTCCTCGGCGGCGGACCTATGAACGTCGAGGAGCAACTGGAGATGGAGGGCATCGGATGGGACGGCGATCTCGACGCCATGCGCTCCGACCGGTTCACCGATTCAGATGGCAATGCTGATAGCTGACACTTCGGTCTGGATCGAGTTCCTAAAGGGATCGGGATCCCCACAGGGCCGGCGCATGCGCCAGGCTCTCTCAGATCGGGAGGTCATCGTTGTCGACCCAATTCTGTTGGAAGTCATGTCCGGAGCCCGCGCCGACGCCGTTGCTCAAACACAACGACTGCTAGACGCTCAGCAGGTCGAAGCGCTATTTCCCAAGCTTGATTGGCTTGACGCCGCATCGATCTACCGTGAACTCCGATGGAGAGGAGTGACAATTCGCTCACAGGGTGATGTGCTCATCGCAGCTGTCGCCATTCGGCTAGACGTTCCAGTCCTCCACCGCGACCGCGACTATGAGCACATCACCCAACACACCGCGCTCCGAACCATCGGGACCTAAACCGACACCAGCGGGCACGGTCGATGGCGCCCACGCCACTCCGTTGTTGTGCTTAGGCCAGGTCGAACCGATCGAGGTTCATGACCTTGTCCCATGCGGCCACAAAGTCAGACACGAACGCGTTCTTGGCGTCGTCAGATGCGTACACCTCGGCCACGGCTCGAAGCTGTGAGTTTGAGCCAAAGACCAGGTCGACAGCCGATGCACTCCACTTTGTCTCGCCAGTATTGCGGTCGAGGCCCTCGTAAACGTTTTCCGACGTAGCCGAAGCCTTCCACTCGGTGCCCATGTCGAGCAGGTTTACGAAGAAGTCCTGGGTCAACGAACCGGGGCGGTCGGTCAGAACACCTAGCGCTGACTGGCCCGAGTTTGCGTCCAAGGCTCGCATGCCACCCACAAGCACCGTCATTTCGGGAGCCGTCAGGGTCATCAGGCTGGCTCGGTCGATCAGCAGCTCTTCGGCCTGACGTTTGTCGCCCTCGGCCTGGTAGTTGCGGAACCCATCGGCAGTTGGCTCAAGCACCGCAAATGACTCGACGTCGGTTTGGTCCTGGATGGCATCGCCACGGCCAGGAGTGAACGGAACAGTGACATCATGTCCGGCATTCTTGGCGCCCTGCTCGACACCGGCGCAACCGCCAAGGACGATCAGATCGGCCAGCGAAACCATCTTCGTTCCCGACTGTGAACCGTTGAAGTCGGCCTGAACCTGGCTCAGAGTCGACAACACATCGCCAAGACCGGCCGGGTTGTTGGCCTCCCAGTCTTTCTGCGGGGCGAGGCTGATGCGGGCTCCGTTGGCGCCACCACGCTTGTCGGTGCCGCGATAGGTCGCCGCTGATGCCCAAGCGGTCGAGACAAGCTGCGAAACCGACAACCCCGAGTCGAGGATTTTGGCCTTGAGAGCGGCGACGTCGTCATCGTTGACCAGGTCGTGACTGACGTCGGGGATCGGATCCTGCCAGATCTGCGTCTCGTCGGGAACCAACGAACCCAAACAGCGCGAACGGGGGCCCATGTCGCGGTGAGTCAGTTTGTACCAAGCTTTGGCGAATGCAGCCTCGAACTCGGCGGGGTTCTCGTGAAACCGCCTGGAGATCGGCTCATAGATCGGATCCATCCGCAACGAAAGGTCGGTGGTGAGCATCATCGGCGCATGAGCAATCGATGCGTCGTGAGCGTCAGGAACAGTGCCCTGGGCCGCAGCGTCCTTTGTCGTCCACTGGAGCGCTCCGGCTGGACTGGTCGTCTGCTCCCACTCGTAACCAAAGAGGTTGTCGAAAAAGTTGTTGTCCCATTTGGCGGGTTCGGTTGTCCAGGCACCTTCGAGCCCGCTGCTGATCGTGTGGACACCGGCACCGCTGCCGAAGCGGCTCGTCCAGCCGAACCCCTGCTCTTCGAGGCTCGCGGCCTCGGGTTCGGGACCGCTGTACTTGTCGGGGTCGGCCGCACCGTGGGCCTTTCCAAAGGTGTGCCCACCCGCTATGAGGGCAACCGTTTCTTCATCGTCCATGGCCATGCGAGCAAATGTCTCGCGAATATCCACGGCCGCCGAGAGCGGGTCGCCGTTGGCGTTGGGGCCCTGCGGGTTCACGTAAATTAGACCCATCTGAACAGCACCAAGTGGGTTCTCGAGGTCTCTTTCGCCGGTGTAACGCTCGTCGTCGAGCCAGGTGCCCTCAGAACCCCAGTAGATGTCCTCTTCTGGTTCCCAGACATCCTCGCGTCCTCCCGCGAAATCGAGCGTTGGGAAACCCATTGACTCAATGGCGCAGTTGCCAGCGAGAATCATGAGATCGGCCCACGAAATCTTGCGGCCGTACTTCTGCTTGACTGGCCACAACAAACGACGGGCTTTGTCGAGGTTTACGTTGTCGGGCCAGCTGTTAAGGGGAGCAAAACGTTGGGTGCCCGATGCCCCTCCTCCTCGCCCATCCTGGATGCGGTATGTGCCCGCGCTGTGCCACGTCATACGCACAAAGAACGGACCGTAGTGGCCGTAGTCGGCAGGCCACCAATCTTTTGAGTCGGTCATGATCGCCACGAGATCGCGTCTCAGTGCGTCTAGATCGAGGCTGTTGAACGCGTCGGCGTAGTTGAAGTCCTCGCCCATCGGGTCGGACTGGGGAGAGTTCTGGCGGAGAACGTTCACGTTCAGCTGATTTGGCCACCAGTGCTGGTTGGCTGAGCCCGCGGTCGCCATCTGCGACTGACCCATCACCGGGCACCTGTTCTCGTTGTCTGACACGTCTATTCTCCCTGTTTGCTCTCAGAAACTTGGTTGATTTCAGGCTTTTTGACACTAGCGCCCGCTGCGGGCTCGGGCCCGGTCTTGACCAGACACTCAGGACAACGACCCCAATAGATCACCTCGGCCTCATCAATTTCGAACCCGGAGTTGTCGGCGGCGGTTAGACATGGCGTGGTCCCGACTGCGCAGTCGACGTCGACCATTTGGCCACAACCACGACAAATGAGATGGTGGTGGTTATCGCCAACCCGGCCCTCGTAACGGGCCGGCGATCCGGCCGGCTGAATCCGCCGGAGGAGGCCGTTGTCGACCAGGAACCCGAGAGCGTCGTACACGGTCTGGCGCGATATGGTGCCGATCTCGGCTACCACAATCTCGGCAACCTCGTCGGCCGTGACATGAGATCGGCCCGTGACCGCCCGCAAAACGGCGGACCGCTGGGGGGTAACACGCAACCCATGTTGGCGAAGAAACTCAGCCGATTGGACAGGCACAACCACACTATGAGTCTAGTTCTGGACTTTGTCAAGGACCCGGGTAGATCCAGTCTTAGATATGCAACAGCTTTCACCGGGTCCGCCTCCCGCTGACAGATCGGCGACGGCTCCCACGACGGCGGCTTCAGCCCCCACCCATCGCCTTCAGGGCGACCTCGCCGAGCAGGCTGACTCGATCGGGGATATGTCCGTTGCCAGCCAGGCTGAGAGTCAACCCATCAACGCCGGTGGCCATCACCTTGGCCAATTCCTCGCCAACGGTGTCGGGGTCGCCGTAAACAACGAAACCTTTGACCAACTCCGCCATCTCGGGGCCCCACCCTTTTGCCGCCACAAACGCGTCGACGTCGGCCTGGGCCTGCTCCATGGTCGGCGCGATTGCACAAGGTGTCTGCCTGGTGACCACAATCTCTGAACGGTCGCGCCCCAGACGATCACAGTGCCCGGCGAGGGCATCGAGCTTGCGTGGAATTTCCTCGATGGGGTCGGTGAGCAGATTCGACTCATCGGCGTACTGGGCCACCATGCGCAGAGTTTTCTTCTCGCCGCTGCCGCCGATCATGACCGGTATCCGAGATAGCGGCGCGGGCGAGTTGACGGCCTCTTTCACCTGGTAACGCTGTCCGTCCAGGGTGGGCTGCTCGCCGCGAAGCATCGGGATGATGATCTGGAGCGCCTCCTCCAACCGCTCGAAGCGGTCGGCGAACGTCCCGAACTCGTACCCAAGCGACTGGTGCTCGGCCTCGTACCAACCGGCCCCGATACCCAGTGTCGCCCGCCCGCCCGACACGTGGTCGAGCGCGGTTATGGTCTTGGCCAACAGCGTCGGATGTCGATAGGTGTTGCCGGTGACCAGGGCCGAGAGGCGCACCTTGCTGGTGTGCTGAGCCAGCGCGGAAAGAACTGTGTAGCACTCGAACATGGGCTCTTCGGGCGCGCCTAGCTGAGGCAGTTGGTAGAAGTGGTCCATTACGAACACCCGATCGAACCCGGCGTCTTCGGCTGCGACAGCCTGGGCCACCACCTTGGCGAAGATCTCGTCTGGTGCGGTGTCTGGATAGGTGAAGTTGGGGATCTGATAACCGAGTCGCGTCATTGGATGTCCTTTTCGCCGCATGCGGGACTGACATTCTAGTTAGATAATGTCAGCGGCCGAATGCTGACAGATCTGGCCCAATGTGTCAACATTGAGGATATGCAACGACCTGAGGCGACCACCACTGCAGTCGCCGAGGACCGGCGGGCCACCATCCAAGCGGCCGGCATCGCGGTGTTCGCCGAGAATGGCTTTGCCGCCACTTCGATGGCCAATATTGCCGACCGAGCGGGCATGTCGCGCCCTGCTCTGTATCAGTACTTCGAGAACAAAGAGGACATCTTCAGATCGGCTCTGGGTGATGCGTTCTCGACGGCTCTGGATGCGGCCCAAGTCGAGTTGGACCGGCCGGGCCGATTGGTCGACCAGATCGACGGCTTCCTCCAGCGTTACCACGGAGATCTGAAGGAATTGGTCCTGTCGGCCGCGCTTGGAGATGAACTGCTTAGCTTCAAGGCCCAACACGCCACCGACATCGCCGCCACGGCAAAGGAGCGGGTCGAAACAGTGCTCGGCGCCTACCTCGCGGCGACGACGGGGACAGACCCCGAATCGGTGGCGCCGTGGCGCGAGCTACTCGAAACCGCGCCAATGGGTTTCATGACCGGCAACCCATCTCTATCGGTCTACCGCCGTCGCCTGAGAACACTTGCCGAAGCCGTTGCCGCCGCCATCGCAGCCGACCTCTCTGTTTCAGGAGATCTTCGGCGCGTCTGAGCCGACGAATTGTGTGCGTAGCTCGCGTTTGAGCACCTTGCCAGTGGCGTTTCTGGGAAGGGCGTCGACAATGGTGATGTCGCTTGGAACCTTAAACTTCGCTAGCTGACCGGCGCAATGCTCGATCACCGTCGTTCGGTCGATTGAGGAGTCAGGGTTCAGAGCAAGTACCGCCAGACCGACCTCGCCCCACCGATCACTCGGGATACCGATGACCGCGGCCTCGGCCACAGCCGGCAGTTGGTACAACACATTCTCAACCTCGGCGGGATACACGTTCTCTCCACCTGAGATGTACATGTCCTTCCAGCGATCGACGATGTACACGAAACCTTCATCGTCGGTGCGTGCTGCATCTCCGGTCTTGAGCCACCGGCCCTCGAACGCGTCGGCTGTTGCTTCTGGCCGATTCCAGTAGCCGGGGGTGATATGTGGCCCGGCAACCCACAACTCACCGATCTCGTCGAGGCCACAGTCGCCTCCGTCTTCATTGACGATGCGGGCCTCGGTGTGCAGAAGCGCCTTGCCAACTGATCCGACCTTACGTAACGCCTCCCCAGAGTCGAGGAAGATGGCCGCAGGGCTCGTCTCGGTCATCCCGAACCCCTGCAACAACGGAACGCCACGCTCAGTCCACGCCTCCATGATTGTGAGCGCACACGGAGCGCCACCAACTCCAGCAATTTGAAGTCGCGACAGATCTGTGGTCGCAAAGTCCGGGTGCTGCATCATGAACTGATACGGCGCAGGAACTCCAAAGAAGTGCGTGATTCCTAGCGCCTCGTCGCCAAGGGCAGCGAGGGTCTCGGCTGGGTCGAATGTCTTCAAGATGACAACGGTTCCACCAGCATGGAGAACCGGGTTGCTGTAACAGTTCATCCCTGCGGTGTGGAACAGCGGGAGGACGTTTAGATGGACGCTGTCTGGCGAGAGGCCTGACGGGATTCCGAGATTTACCGCATTCCAGAAGTTCATGCCATGGGTGATCATGGCGCCCTTCGGCAGGCCAGTAGTGCCCGACGTGTACATGATCGTGATGACGTCGTCGTGCGTCAGTTCGACCCGTTCACAAGGCTGACCATCGAACTCAGATATTGCTTGTTCGTATGCGCTACTGGGGTTACCACCGTCGATCTCGATCAGCGTGGCGATCGAACACCTGGTCTGAAGCTCACGAGCCGCGTCGCTGAACTCGGCGTCGTGTACCAACAAAGCAGGAGAGCTGTCATTCAGAATGAAGTCGAGCTCCGACACAGTGAGCCGCCAGTTGAGCAACACACATATGGCACCGGTGCGGGCACACGCGAACTGAATGTCGAAGTACTCGACGCCGTTGTGAGCGAGCACCGCTACGCGATCGCCTCGGCCGATGCCGAGAGACGTCATATAGGCACCGATTGAATCGATGCGACGGTCGAGGTCACCATAGGTGAACGTACGACCCGTTCCGAGGTCGCGGATAGCCTCGGCTCCTGAACGCTGGGCCACGTGATGCCCAATCCAGTCATAGGCCCGAACCGCGCCATGCCCAACGGGCCTCGACATTGTGGAAACTGCTGCTGACATATTGCCCCTCTTCCTTCGCCCAATTCATACTCGAAGTAGCCACCGAATGTCTCTTGGCTGACGCCGCAATCCCGCCCACATGGGCCGGTGGCCGTATCAAATTGGCCCCCGAGTACGCTGCAGGCATGAGTCTCGCCACGTTCAAGGATTTGTGTCTCGATGCCAAGGATGCATCGGTTTTGGGTGACTTCTGGTCGACAGCACTTGGTATGGAACTGCACCATCAGTCAGGCGGCGATGCGTTCCTAACTGGACCGACTAAAGCCCACACGGTGTGGATCAATCGGGTGCCAGAGCCCAAGACCACCAAGCACCGAACTCATCTCGACGTACATGGCACATCGATCGAAGCCCTCACGGCGATCGGCGCAACAGTTATCGATGACCAATCGTTTTCATGGGTCGTTATGGCCGACCCTGAAGGCGGCGAGTTCTGTCTGTTCCTTCGAGATGATCCACCGATGTACCGGCTGTATGAGGTCGCGTTCGACTGCGCCGATCACGAGACACTCTCACGATGGTGGGCAGCAGCGATTGGTGGTGAACGATCGACTGAGAAGGGCGGATTCTCATGCTTAGAACAGATACCGAACGCACCATTCGACAGTCTGTCGTTCGCTCCGGTCTCGGACGCGAAGACGAGCAAGAATCGCGTCCACATCGACATCGTCGCCGAAGACATCAGGCCGCTAATCAACGCAGGAGCAACCCTGCTGCGCCCTCGCTATGCCGAGATCGGCTGGGACGTTCTCGCCGACCCAGAGGGAAACGAGTTCTGCGTCTTCTCGAGTCACTGATGAATCCTCGGCCAATAGCGGGGCAACCAGCGGAGATCGACTGCCACTCGGCCTGCGCCCACCCATACATCAACCACCTGCGTCAACGCCAACAGTACGCTCGCCGCGGTGAGTTCAGACGCGCTGATTCGCTCGGCATTCGTTGGCGACCCCGACCTACATCAACTTCACTCGTTCTTCTTGTCGCAGAATCAGTTCGACGGTGACACGAGATGGACATTCGGAACCTCGCTCAAGTCCGCTTACGTGAACTGCTTCGACTTCATGCATCACGCTCCGCTGGTACAGCTGTGGCGTGACTCGGCGCGAGAAGTACAAGCAGTGTCGCGGCTCGGGCTAGGCCTTGGCGAGTGGTTCTACCAAATCAGCCCAGGCTGGCGTTCGAGCGATCAGGCGAGATTCATCGTTGAACAAGCCGACGCCGCGTTCGAACTTCTGTCCAATCACAAGAGTTGGATTACGGCCTGCTACCTATCGAAGACCGAAGAGATTGAACTCCTGCATGAGTTCGGCTACGTCGAGGATTGCGAATCTGAGGTATTCATGACCCGCGATCTAGATGGGCCAGTGGACCGTGCTTCTTGGCCGCCAGGAATCGAAGTGGGGCTCCTCGACCAGACGAATGCTGCTCAGGTAACCGAAAGGGCCTTGGCTCAGGTCGACGCGTTCAGCGAAGGCCAGCCCACCACCGAAGCGGTCGCCTGGATTAGTCGTTCGCTGCCCCACCAGATCAGCTACGGAAGACCAGACACGTTCCCCCATGTGGTTGCAGTCGACCCTGACGGTTCGATTCTCTCGTTCGCCGACGTGTACTTCGACCGCACCAATCGAATCGGCGAATTCGAACCAGTCGGGTCTCGCAAGTCGGCGCGACGTCGCGGGCTAGCAAAAGCTGTACTGCTCCGCGGCCTCAACGAAATGCAGAGAGCCGGGATGGAACAAGCCATAGTCAGAACCGGAATCGACAACGCCGCAGCCATCGCAAGCTATGAGTCGGTTGGGTTCAGCACCGTCGACCACCTAATCCGCTTTCGAAAACAACGATTGACCGCGACGTAGTTGATGACTGTCGATGAGCGATCGTCGTCGGGTCTACTGGATGTCTGTCCTCAAAGGTGGCCAGATCTAGTCGACAGATCAGGTCATGGAACCCAAGTCTTTGAACAAGTCCCGCCGCGTGACCGACCACGCTCGCGTCGATGGGCGCAAGACACCCAGGGTCGCGGCCTTAGTGCTGACCGTGGCTCTGTTTGCAGCTTCGTGCTCCAGCAGTTCGTCGACGGATTCGCAGGCATCGTCTGCCGCCACCGTCTCGACCGACGCTGGGACCGATCCCACAACGACCTCAACTGCTGCGTCGGACTCGTCAACCGCCACCCCTCCGACGACCGAGACTGCCGTCAGCAGCACGACACCTACCGCCACGGCCGTAACTACGAGCACGTCGGTAGCACCGACCACCACAACCGCGGCGCCGACCACCACAACCACGGCTCCGGCCTGCATCGACAGCGGACCTGTTCCCGCCGATGCCACCGGATTCGAGTCAGCGTTCGCCGACTTCGATGCAGACGGGCTCCCCGATCAGCTCGTGACGTACTTCTCACCGGCGGACAACCGGTTCCGAATCCGGTTCCTCCCAGGCGTTGGTGGTTCCTTCGACGTCTTGATAACCGACTCGAATTCGATTGGGGCCGTTCGGCCTCTTGGTGGATTCGACGTTGAAGGCGACGGAAACCTCGAGGCTTTCGTAGTCGTCGGTTCAGGAGCATCAGCAACGCTCATCGGTCTCTATGACGTGTCAGGCTGCACCATTAGCAGGGTCACGCTCGATGGCACCGCTGCGTCATTTCCCGTAGGCGCATCGATAGGGAACATCAGCGGTCTCGCATGCGATGGAGATGGTCACATCGACGCGCTGTTCGCATCAGGCGTCGGCGACGGTTCCTACGAAGGCGGCTTCAGCCCTCACACACTGCTCGGCAACGTCCTACAACAAGGATTTGGAGACGGGGCAATCTTCGGATCCTTTGAAGAAGCAACGGGTTCTGCTGGCGGCTTCGACTGCGCGCCACTCACCCTCTAACCAGGTCGGGTACATCGCCAACCACCTCATCGAATCTGAGTAACTCTCCCGTGTGTGCCCCACGCCGCATCGGCCGTCAACACGTCACTGTCTTCACGCTCGGCAAGAGCCAGGCACAGTCGGTCGGCAAGGGACAGGCCTTCACCTCGCCGCCATCGGCTTGCAGCCCATTCGCCATCGATCGACTCAACAGCTTCGACGCGCAACCCATAACTCACGAGCAAAGCCCGAACCAGATCCCAGTCTCGACCAGCAGCTAGAACCTTCTGGGCGACCTCTGACCAGTTAGCTGCGCCACAAACGGACCCGGCGTCAAGAGCCGCCTCGACGACGTCGGCGCCAGCTTCATCCTGAACAAAAGCTAAGACTGCCGATGCGTCGAGAACGACGCTCACGTTTCATCTTCTTCTTGGGCAGACGTACGGCGTTCTGAGAGCAGTTGGCTCACGAGATCAAGCCCCTCCAGCTCATTTCGGACTCGATCTCGGAGCTGTTCGCGGGTTAACAGGACGAGGCCATCGGGGGTCTCCAACAGAACCAGTGAAACCCCCTCGGACAACCCGGCCCGTTGGCGCACCTCGGCTGGCACGACAATACGGCCTCGATCTCCCACAACCACAGTGTGTGTCCCATTCATACTCCAACCGTACCACGAGCTCGCCTAGCGTCACTCCGCTATGGTCCCGATCAGGGAGGCCCAATGAAGGTCTATATCAGCGCCGACATCGAGGGTATTGCTGGCATCACTCACTGGGACGAGGCCAACCGCGACCATGCGAGTTGGGCCCAGTTTCGTGATCGGATGACCGAACACGTCGCCGCGGCTTGTGACGGGGCCTTTGCTGCCGGTGCCACCGAGGTGTTGGTCAAGGACGCCCACGGGAGCGGCCGTAACATCGACGCCGCCGCGCTCCCTGGCAATACGCAGCTGATCCGCGGCTGGAGCGAACACCCGTTGATGATGGTGCAGGAACTCGACGAGAGCTTCGCCGCGGTGGGTTTTGTGGGCTACCACTCCCGCGCCGGTTCGGGCGGCAACCCCATGGCTCATACTCTGTCGTCAGCCAAGATCATGCATATCCGCGTCGATGGCAAACCAGCCTCGGAGTATCACTTGTACGCCCGCGCCGCTGGAGCGCTTGGAGTCCCGTCAGTGTTCCTCTCGGGCGACGACGAGATCTGCGAAACGGCGACTGCTCTGAACTCGGCTGTCACCGTTGTTCCATCCATGTACGGGGTGGGCGAGTCAACGGTAGCTCTGCATCCGAACATCGTCCGCGATTCGATCCGCGCTGGCATGGAGACGGCCCTGCGCGGTGATCTGAGTCGCTGCCTACTCTCGGCCGATGGCCCCCATGTGCTCGAGGTCGAGTTCCACAAGGCAGGAAGCGCCTATCGCGCCAGTCACTACCCCGGTGCCGATCTCATCGACGATCACACCGTACGCATCGGGGCCGAACGCCACTTCGACGTACTCCGAGCGCTGGTCTTCATTCTCTAACCGGCCGCACGGTGGCCCAACAATTCGGTTCCGCACCCCGACGCAGGCCAACATAGGTGGATTCGCGGCGGGTCTCGATCGGAGTGACTAGTGAAGTTTGGAATCTTCTACGAACATCAACTTCCGCGGCCTTGGGATGGCGAGTCGGAGCACAAGTTGTTTCAGGATGCACTGAGCCAGGTCGAGTTGGCCGACCAGTTGGGGATCGACCACGCGTGGGAGGTCGAGCACCACTTTCTTGAGGAGTACAGCCACTCGTCGGCGCCCGAGGTGTTTCTAGGAGCCGCGTCGCAGCGAACGCAGAACATCCGCCTTGGCCACGACATAGTGCTGATGCCTCCGCAATACAACCACCCGGCGCGCATCGCTGAACGAATCGCAACTCTCGACCTGGTGTCGAGTGGGCGGGTCGAGTGGGGCACGGGCGAGTCGGCATCTCGGGCCGAGCTCGAAGGGTTTGCCATCAGCCCCGAACATCGCAGGGCCATGTGGCGCGAGAGCGTCGAACAGGTCGCCAACATGCTGATCTGGGTTGCGTGTTCTAACCGCGACACCATCCATTTGGCCGCGCAGCTAGGCATTGGCGCGTTGACGTTCGCCTTTATCGATCCAGCCGAAGCCAAGTTGCGGGTCGAGGACTACTACGAGACCTTCAAGAATGAGTGCGTTCCCATCGGGCACGCCGTCAACCCGAACATTGCGATGGTCACCAGTTTCTCTGTTCACAACGATCACGACGAGGCAGTGCGCCGCGGGCTCGACGGGTTCCGCTTCTTCCAATTCGGGCTGGGGCATCACTACGCATTCGGCGAACACCGTCCCGGCCGCACCGACATCTGGGCCAACTACGAACGAATCCGCGACTCGGTCGGCGTCGATTTCTTGGGCGGCGGAACCGGTGGAATCGGAACACCAGACGAGATCGCACGACACCTTCAGTCGTTTGCCGACTCTGGCGTCGACCAGACAGTCTTTATCCGACGAACCCTCAACTCTTCGCCCCCCAGGCGCGGCAATAGCAACCACCGGACTCTGGTACCACCGCCTCTGCCGAGCCCTGACCGGCGAGGCCGTGGTTGGATCGATTTCTAGACAACTTGGGTCAGTGAACGACGAAGTAGCGGCCGGCGTACTCGGCGCAGTACTCGACCTCCCAGACACCATCGAGATGATCTCGCTCCGAACGCTTGGGTGGCCCATGGGCCAGCTCGTCCATGCGGGAGCTCGACTCAATCTCCTCTCGCTCGAAGCGCTGACGACCGCTCGACATCTATCCGCTCGACATCTCTCCGCTCGACATCTCTCCGCCGAACTGTGCCTCACCGAAGTCGACGACAACATTCCGCTCCAAGCTGCCGCTGAAAATTGTGCGGTGAATGTTCGAATCATCAGCGACTAATGGGCAGTGTTCTCACGCTCATTCGACGTGCCCGTTCCAACATACTCCGGCAGATGCCCCCCATCGTCATCGCCTTTTCGATCATCACTTTCCAAGCACTGGTCCTTAGCGTCAGTCGGCAGGTCGGAAACGCAAGATGGCTGTGCCTTCCTTGCCAGCGTGGAATACCGCCGACACTCGCTGCCCGACATAGATGGCCTCGACGTTGGCGTCGACAATGTTGGTGAGCACTCGGGGTCCCTCATCGAGCTCGACATATGCGACCACGAAAGGCACGTGTTCGCTGAACCGGCCTGGAACCTTGCGGGTGACGCTGAAGCTGTAGATGGTTCCGTCTCCGCTGGCAGCGATCCATTCGACGTCGGAGCCACCACACCCAGGACACACAGGCCGCGGATACCAGATGATGTGATCGCACGCACTGCATTGGGGCAAGATGACGCGGTCTGCGGTCAGCCCTTCCCAGAACTGCTGATCATCAGGGTTTGGGTGAGGCGTCGGAACAGGAAAGTCGGTTGCTTCTGGCATCAATCGCCTCTTCCAAGAACCAGAGTTGCCGAACCCATACGGGTGGCAAGGCTTCCACCAGTGCCATGCGCCAACGCCACCGCGCAGTCAGGCACCTGAACCGCTGCGTGGGCCTCGCCCCGTAGCTGACGGACGGCCTCGACCACCTTGGTCATGCCGCCCCTATTGGCTGGGTGGTTGTTACAGAGCCCGCCACCATCGGTGTTGAAAGGCAGCAGGCCAAACGGAGCCTGAAGAGCACCATCGCTCACGAAACGCCCACCCTCGCCCTTTTCACAAAAGCCCAGATCCTCGATGGCTTGAAGAACTGTGATGGTGAAGCTGTCATAGATCGACGCGTAGTCAATGTCGCTCGGGGTTACTCCCGCCTCGGCGAACGCTGCTGGCCCCGACACCGCCGCCGCGGTGTAAGTGAGATCGATTCGGCCGCGATCGGAGTGTTTGATTCCCAACCCTGTTCCGAGCACAGGAATACTGTGACGATCGAGCGACCTGGCCACTTCGGGGCTCACCACCACCAGCGCCCCGCCGCCATCAGTGATCACACACGCATCGAGGCGATGCAGCGGATCGGCGATCATTGGGCTATTGACCACGTCGTCGATCGTCACCACGTTTGGAAGGAACGCGTTCGGGTTGTGCTGGGCATGCACCGACGCCGCGACCTTGATCTCGGCCAACTGCTCGCTGGTAGTGCCGAACTCGTGCATGTGACGTCGCGCCGCCATCGCGTAACCGCCAGGAATCGACAGGCCCCACAATCCCTCGAAGCTCGACTCGGGGGCCCGGGCACCGGCGCTTCCCCCAGGCTGGGCGCCGCCGGTGCGAGGCTTCCCGGCAAGGGTGATGAGCGCCACCGAACAGTGCCCAACGGCGATAGCTTCCGCGGCGTGCTGGACATGAACCAGGTAAGACGATCCGCCGGTCTCGGTGGTATCGACGTGGCGCAGGTTTAAACCCAGGTAGTCAGCCATGCTGAGCGCACCAAACCCCGGGGCGTCGCCGGCAACGAAATATCCATCGACATCAGCGAACGTCAAGCCAGCATCGCAGAGCGCCCCCGCCGCAACCTCTTGATGGATCCTGGCGACCGTATGCCCGGGCAGGTGGCGACCCGGATGCTCGTACACCCCCGCAATGAACGCTGCATTCTTGACAGACATCGAACCCCCTCATGCAGCCCCCAAATGCCTGGCCCACAATCTTGGCCGGTCTCTCCAATAGTTGCGAATCGACACCCTGGAGCGAGCGAGAGTTCCCTCCCTCCAGGGAGCCAAATTACTTGACGGCGTAGGTCAGGTCCGCCATTCCGACAACCTGATCAGGGTGGATCGCGTCGGCACCTCGGAAAACCGAATCGAGGAACGTCGCGGCGAAGGTGTTGGTGACATCCAGGGCGCGTTGATAGGGAAAGTCGTCGGCCTCGCAACCCTTGCGCCGGAAACCGTTCATCAGAGTCCTGAAGCCGCCACGTCAGCGTCGAGAGCAGCATCGAGCATTGCGACGTAGCCACAGACATCGGTGAAGGAAAGATGTTCGCCCCCGACCAGTTCAACCCGGTAGGACGGACAGCCGTTCGAGAGTTCCCAAGGCCTGATGTCCGGTTACCGCGATCTGATCGGCGTTCACATGGTCGACGAATCCTGCGGTTTGGGTCGGTTGGGATCAACCATGGCACCAATGACCGCCGAGATGTCGTTGAGACGATTGAACAATTGCGTCGCCCGGTCATCTGAACCGTCGAAGACGACATCGCCCAGATGGTCGGGAGCGGCGACGATGTATCCGTGGCTGGCAGTTTCTTCGCCAACCCTCGATCGCTCCACCGCCGAGCACCAAGATGTGGAGCTTCGGGTGATGGGAGCACATCCGAACCAGGTTCGGCTAGCGCTAGCGGCGAACGAGGCCGATGTCGGGATCGTCCCAGGCGCCCATCGCGGAGAGGTGGAGACATTCGACATCCCAAACCCCGGTAGCGAACGGACCTCCAGCACCGCCTTCCCCGCGGCCGCAAACCGACACGGCTGATGCGAGCAGGCGAGAGACGCCCTCCATGCGAACTAGTAGGAGTATACCTGGTATGATTCCTACTATGAGAGTTACAGAGAAGGGCCAAGTCACGATTCCTAAGGAAATCCGCGACGCCCTGGGAATCGGCGCAGGCACCGAGGTCGTTTTCGAACGCCACGATGACGCGATCGTGGTTCGCAAAAGTGCCAACAAGCCAACACGCGGCCGTTACATCGCCGAACGTCTTCGGGGTCGTGGCGACGTTTCCATGACGACCGACGAGATCATGGCTCTGACGCGGAACGGCTAGCGTGACATTCGGAACCCTCGTCGACAGCAATGTGCTGTTGGACATCATGACCAACGACGACCAATGGTCCGAATGGTCGATGGAAGCCCTCGCTCAGGCCGCCGATACTGGGCCGCTCTACATCAACCCGGTCATCTACGCCGAGGTATCAATCCGATTCGCCACCGTAGAAGCACTCGAGGACGCCTTACCGTCCCGAGACTATCGCCGCGAACCCGTTCCATGGGCTGCCGCCTTTCTCGCCGGAAAGGCGTTCGTCGACTACCGTCGAAACAAAGGCACAAAATCATCTACGCTCCCCGACTTTTTCATCGGCGCCCACGCCGCAGTCGCAGAACTCTCACTTCTCACACGAGATACGGGTCGATACAGAACGTACTTTCCAACCGTGGAGCTGATCACGCCCTAGTGCCGGACCGACCAAGTCATCGTTCAGGGTACTCGAAGACGAAGTCGCTGAAGTCTGGCGCGTAGACCCGACGCGTATCCGCGTAGCCACAATCCATCGGCAAGTCTTCGCAGATAGAACCCGTTCGGAAGCGACTCATCGGTTCGCAGCAGTACCGAGGCCACTGTCAGATATGGCCCCTCCGGCTGATCGAGATAGTTCAGTCTTAGATGAGGCCCGGCCTCCAACGCGCAGGGTTCGAGTCGTACACTCGCGGCGCGAACCAAGCTGTCAGCGTACGTGGCACCCTCGGGGACGCAGTACGGTTCGCTGACCCAGAAGAGCCAGCCAAAGGGCTGGACTTCGCTGGTCACGTTTGCGAAGACTTCAAGCTGGTATCTGGTACATGCGCACAGGCCGGAGCTTTGCGGTCCCAGGTGGTGGCCGCCGCGTCGCCTTACATAAACGACGCCGTGATATGGCATCGAGACTCATGCAATCAGCTAGGACAGTTTCCGGCGCCTACCAGCGGAGCTTCAACCCCGCAACGTTCTGAAATGCACGATCCTTGCTAACCAGGACTGCATTTTCACCGATAGCCTGTGCTGCCAGCATGCGGTCGAACGGATCACGGTGATTCCATTTCAGGCTTCCCGCCGCAAGTGCCTGGTTACCGGTCACAGGCATGTCGATTGCTCCAAGTCGCTTAACGATGGAGTGGTAGTTCGACACGATCGGCTCGGCCTCTGGAAACTTGCCCAGCCGCATTTTGGTGCCTAGTTCCCAGGCAGTTGCTGCCGACACCAGCAGCTCGTTTGTAGCGTCCTTGATGAGTTCAATTGCGTCGTCGCCGAGGCGGGTTGGGGCGCTGACGGCCCACACAAAGGCATGGGTGTCGAGGAGCACCAGTGTCATTCCCATTCCCCTAGAGCCGTGCCAGACAGCGGGTCATATAGCGCGTCATCGATGTCGACCTCCATGAATCCGAGCTGCCGATCTGGCTGGCTGTCCAGCGCAGTCAGCTTCGCTATTGGCCGACCAGACCGGGCAATAACCACTTCTTGGCCACTCAGGGCAGCATCGAGCAACTCGGACAGCTTCGCCTTGGCCTCGGAGATGTTCATCTGGATCGCCATCCACACATGCTACCTAACCAAGTCAGGTAGACCAAGTCAGATTTGAGGTGCCACGGGTAACGGGCCCTCGCGTGACCACCGTGGCCAGCTTCCATACCCGTTGCACTCAAGTCGATAGCGGAGACAGCCATAACTGGATACTGAGAATATCGATACTCGACCCCTGTGTCCGACATCTTCGACGGTGCGCCTGCGCCGATCAGGGTCTGGTGCGCAAGAGAGTTGGCACGAGGTCCGCCGCTGCCGGCACCGACTAGCATGGAATCATGAGCGCCGATGCCGAGCCCGCTCGATGGCGCCGCCGGTTCTTGACGCCGGTAGGGTTGCTCGTGATAGCCGTGGTGGCCATCTGGATAATTGAGATCGTCGACTCGGTCGCTCTGGGCGAACGGCTTCAACGAAATGGTATCCAGCCGCGCCGTTTCGAAGGCCTCGACGGCATCTTGTGGCAACCGTTCCTCCACTCAGACTTCGGCCACGTTGCTTCCAACTCGGTCCCGCTTCTCGCACTCGGCGGGTTAGTCGCGGTCAAGGGAATGCGCTACTGGAGTCGGGTCACTTTGGTGACGATCGTTGTCGGAGGATCCCTTACCTGGGCCCTAGCGGGTGACGGGAACCACATCGGCGCCAGCGGCGTGGTCTTTGGTTATCTCGGTGCCATTCTGGGAGCAGCTGTCTTTGAACGCCGACCCAGGGCACTGGCTCCGGCGTTGCTAGTGCTCGGCTTCTACAGCAGCATGCTTGCCGGCCTAGTACCTCAAGATTCGATCTCATGGGAGAGTCATCTCTTTGGCCTCATCGCAGGAATCGGGGCCTCGCGATGGTTGGCCGGACCGCGCCAAGCGCACTCTGACCGACCGGACAATATCCAGCCATGGGAAGTCGACGAACCGTGGCTTGACTGAACCTCCACCGCACCGACTTCTCTACCTAAGAAGAAGAGGCCTCGACTCATTTCACCTTGATTCTGCCCCACCGGCGACCGATCGGGTCCCCATGGCTATAGGAGTCCCAACGGACGAAGCCGCAGTGGCGCAAATCGATCGATGCGAGCTGGTTCCCGGCGCGCGCCTCAACGGAGCAGATCTCGCGGGGGCCGACCTAGGCGGACTCGACCTCTCGGGGGTCGACCTGTCAGGGGCAGACCTGCGCGGAGCCAAGGCCATGAACACTGTCCTGGTCGGCGCCACCCTCCATGACGCTCGACTTGATGGTGCGCAGTTCCTCCACGCAGACCTAACGGGTGCCGACCTGACCAACGCCACGGCCACAGATGCGGGGTTCGGTGGGGCAGATCTGTCTGGCGCCGTATTGTTCTCAGCCGATCTGTCGAACGCGAGCCTGAGCCAGGCGATCCTGGCTGGCGCTGATCTCCGGATGACAAAACTGTGCGGTGCTCGACTGAGATCGGCGGACTTGTCGAACGTCGACGCGAGCAGAGCCGACCTCACTGGGGCCGACCTAACGGGTGCGTCACTCAAGAACGCGACGATGCACGAAACCGAGCTCAACGAAGCTCGTCTTCAAGGCATTGTCGGATACCAGACGACCGACTGGATCGGCTGCAACGCAAGCCAGGCCGACTTCACGGGCGCATACCTTGCGCGTCGCGCTGTCATTGACCAGAACTATCTTCACGAGTTCCGCTCCCAGAGCAAGCTCCACGAGTTCTTGTATCGAGTGTGGTGGATCACCTCGGACTGTGGCCGTAGCTATCTTCGCTGGGCGACATGGACGCTGCTCTTCGCCGTGCTGTTTGCCGGGCTCTATGAGTTGGTCAACATCGACTACGGCCTACAAAAGACGGCGCTGTCTTCGCTGTACTTCTCCGTGGTGACGTTGACAACACTCGGATACGGTGATGTGCTCCCGGCATCGCAGACCGCTCAGGCGGTTGTAATGATGCAGGTCATCGTGGGCTACGTGATGCTCGGCGGCCTGCTCAGTATCTTCTCATCGAAGATGTCCAGAAGAGGCGACTAATGGCCTTTGGACGCCGGTCGAAGGACCGCATGCAGGCCGTAGAGACTGTCCTTGACGGCTTCGAGTTGCCAACGTTCCCCCATGTCATAGCCGATGCGCTTGGCCGGCTCGGCGATCCCGATGTGGCCATGAGCGAGGTTGCCGCCGTTCTCGAACTCGACCCTGGAATGTCGGTAAAGCTGCTCAAACTCACCAACTCAGCAGGGTTCGGGCTACGGAACCCGGTCGACAGCCTCCACAAGGCGGTGACGATGCTCGGGCGCAACCAGGTCGAGTCAATCCTTATCAGCTCGGCAGCTCGCGCCAGCGTGCCCGCACCCCGATCACCGATATTCGACACCGCCCGCTTCTGGCGCACAGCCGCGAGCCGGGCGATCGTGGCCACCAGCATCGCCGCGATAGTTGAGCCACCTCGACGGTCCGAGACGTTCACTGCCGCACTCCTGCAAGATATGGCTATGCCGGTTCTCGTCGACCACATCGATGGCTACGACCTCTTGCTCAAACAGTGGCACGGTGGAGAGATTCCTGACCTCGCGATCGCAGAACAGGACCAATTCGGTTGGGATCACGCATCGGTCGGGGCCAAGATGGGCGAAATGTGGGAGTTCCCCGAGGCGCTAATCGACGCGATTGCGCTGCACCATGGTGAAAGCGACGCTGAGATCGTTGGTGTCCGCCTCGTTGCGGCATGGCACGAAGTAGACCAGGAGATCGGCAGGACCGTGCTGATCGAACAAGCGGCCTCGATCCCCCAACTTCGGGATCACGACTGCGACGCCCTCGTCGACGAAGCCCTCGAACGCGTCGATGAGGTAGCTTCGCTGTTCGCCTGACCCGCTAGGGCTACTTCAGGGATCGAGTGTTGATGCCACGATTTTGGCGAGGGCGTCTTCGAGAACCGTACGGGGGCAGGCAACGTTGATGCGAATGTGGCCGTCGGCATCAGCGACGAACTTATTGCTACCTTCGATGAGCACGCCCGCTCGCTCGGCGAAGTGCCGAGTGAGATCGACCTCGGCCGAAAAATAGGCTCGCAGATCTATCCACGCGAGGTAGGTGGCATCGGGGATTCGGAACACCGCTTCGGGAAGCTGCTCCGCGAGAGTGTCATGAACGACCTCGAAGTTCGCGTCGAGGTAAGTACGCAATTGGGTGAGCCAACCATCGCCATCGGTGAACGCGCCGGTAGCGGCGGCCGCGCTGATCGGATTCACGATCGGAAACTTGCGGTCGACCCAAATACCACGTAGCTCGTCGTTCGGGATAATCACATTGGCGATACCGAGCCCGGCGAGGTTGAAAGTCTTACTCGATGACATGCACGTGATGATCTGGTCGGAGTTCGGGAAGAGTTTGGCCAAAGGCGTGTGCGTCAGCCCGCTCCGGAGCAGATCGCAGTGGATCTCGTCGGAGATCACCATCACGTCATTGGCAAAACAGAGCTCGGCCATGTCGCGAAGCTCGTCGTCGTTCCACGCTCGACCGGTCGGGTTGTGCGGATGACAGAGGAAGAACAACCGAACGTCGGGATCGGCCAGCTTCTTCTCGAGGTCGGCGAAATCGACCGTGTAACGGCCGTCGTCGGACTCCACTAACCCGCAGGTCACCAATTGCCTCCCATGATGGGTGGCCGCAAGTTCGAACGGGCCGTACGCCGGACTGAGCGTGAGCACTTTCTCGCCGGGCGCGAGGGCGTACTCGACGAGATCGTAAAGGGCTGGCACGATGCCTGGCGAGGTCAGGAAGTGTTCGCGTTCGGGAGCCCACCCGTAATATCGTTCGCACCACCCGGCGAAGGCGTCGAACAGGTAGCCGTCGAGGATCACGGTGTAACCGAATATCGGATGCGCTATGCGCTCGGTCATTCGATCGATGGCCGCCGGAGCTGAAGCGAAGGCCATATCGGCGACCCACATGGCGATCGCATCGCCGTCCGCACAAGGCAGCACGACGTCGTCTTCGCCGTCGAAGAGATAGTCGCGAAAGCCATCCGAAGCGATTGCGTTCGTATCGCTGCGATCGATGATTTGGTCGAAGTCGAATTCCACGTCACCCCGCTTGCCGTAGTGCCAAGTCAGCATAAGAGCATTACCGCAAACCTCAGTCGTTCGATGCCGAATAGGTGCTGGCAGCGGGCCTGTCTCTCGACCGAGCAGAGCTGTTCAAGTACGGTCTTGTTCGACGAAGCAACAGAGTGGAAGCAGGCGGAACCATGATCAGCCGAGCCGGAGTCGGCGTTCTGATCATCGCCGGAGTACTTGCGATCAGTGGCCCAGCGCGCGCCGATGTGACGGTCGAGGTGGGGTCGACCGGCAGCGTCGATCTGGGCGAGGTGTGGAACATCCCCGAGTTGACGACAATCACGATGAGCAACCCAGGTGGCCCGGTGAATGTTGGCACCGTGTCGATCGGTGACGGATTTGTGATCGTGCAAGATCTGTGCGGCAACACGACTGTGCCTACCGGTGCTGCCTGTGCCGTGCTCATTGGGGTCGACGGCTTTGCCGAAGCTGGTTCGTACAGCGAACAGCTCGTCATCGCCGACAACGGCGATGGGCCTCTTGCAACGGTGACGTTGACGATGACCAAGCTGGACGGTTTCGTTGCAGTGTCGGGCACCTCTTTTGATATACCCACCAGCACAGCCTTTTCGCCCGCTAACTCGACCCTACGAATCACCGCCGCCAACGAGTCCCAAGTCGAGCTCACCCTTGAGAACGGCCAACGGCGAGTGAGAGTCGAAATGCGCCCGCCGTTTGGCGAGACTTTCGTGGCAGGCACCACCTACACGAACACCTCCAACGATCCCAGCGAGCAGTCGATCCTGCGGATCAAGTCCGATCACTCCTCGTGCGGTGGGCTCGGGTCATTCATCGTCACCGAGGCAACGGCAGACGCCTTTGGCGAGCTCACAGCTTTCGAGGCCGAGTTCTCCTCCGGATGCAGTGAGCGCAGGGCTGGCGTCGACTACGGCGTGGTGAGGTTCCGCCGCGAAGCGCGTCCCGACCCCGTCATCGTTGCTCCGGCCAAAATCGAACACGGGACGGTCCTCCAGTCGACGGCCATTCGTCGAACGATCGTCGCGAACACAACCGAGTCGCCGGTACAGCTCGGCATCGACGATTCGTCCCTCAGCCCGTTCACACTCGTTGGCGACGGTTGCCCCGCAACCCTCCAGGCCGGCGAGCACTGCTGGCTTGAGTACTGGCTTGAGCCACACACTTCATCAGGAGACGTGACCGGAGCGTTGACCGTTGCGGTCGATGACACGTCACACGTCATTACCCTCGAAGGGCGCCGTGAGACGATGGTCGTCGCCTACCTAACCGGTGGTTCGACTCCAAGGGTCAACGTCGCTCGCAGTCTCGATCAACGTGCCTGGATAACCATGTCTCCCGGCACTCCCAAGGCCGAACTCGAAGTGAACTACCTGGTCAACTCGCGATCTAGTAGCCGGCTCATACTCACGGCACCAGAGGGCCTGCCGTTCACGGTAGGCACGTTCGATCTAAACAGTCCCCGTTTCGACTCAGTTCGCCTGAGCATCTCTGGGTCTACCTTCTGCGGTGGTGGCCCAAGTTCCATCACTATCCATTCGGTTACACAAATCGGACCCACGGTCACCTCGATGTCGGCTGACATTCAGCGCGGCTGCACGGATGCGCCAGACACCTACCTCGCGGTTCGCTACAACACCTCGCTCAATTCGGCAATCTTCATACCTTCTGTCTACGACATCGACTTTGGCGAACTCTTCTCCGGCAGCCGCACTGCACTCATCCGGTGGTTCAACGTCGGAGACCGGGCCTCGGCAGTTGACTTTGTGTTCGTCGATCCGGTCGGCGCATACCGACTGGGCGAGAACGGCTGCCGCGGTGTCGTGCAACCAGGATCCTCGTGCGACCAGTCAATTGAATTCACCGGGGCCGTCGCCGATTACAGCCGGTTCACGGCGGAGCTAAGCGCGGTGCCGATCCACGGCTTCGGCTCGACCAACATCAGCCTCGTCGGGGTCGACAACAAGTTCCATCGGCCGTCGCCGGGCGTGTCGGGCTACTGGGTACTCCAGTCCGACGGCACTCTCACCGCGTTCGGCGATGCGGCTGGCCATGAGCCTCCACAGTTGGAGGGCAAAGCGATCCAGATCGTGTCGACTCCGAGTGGGCGTGGTGCGCTTGTTCTCGACGAGGACGGGAACGTGCATGGGCTCGGCGATGCGGCCTCGTTCGGTGGCCTCAGTGACGCGGCGCGGAGCACACTCGAGATTGGCGAACGACCCGTAACGTTGTCGATGTCGCCCTCAGGTTGGGGGTACTGGATCTTCACTTCCAGGGGTCGGGTGTTTCGGTTCGGCGACGCCAGAGCCATCGGCGACCTGCTGGCCTTCGACCTCGCGTCCGGCATCATCGACTCGGTTGCAGCTCCAACGGGTGATGGTGTGTACATGATCGGCAGCGATGGTGGCGTGTTCGCTCTCGGTGGCGCCCAGTTCGCGGGGTCGATACCTCAGGTGTTACCAGGGACCGTGCTAAGTGCACCGATTGTGGGAATCGTGCCAGACCCAGACGGCGACGGCTACTGGCTGGTCGCCGCCGACGGCGGCGTGTTCGGCTTTGACGCGCCGTTCCGCGGGTCGTTACCAGGAGTTCTCACTGCTGGGACCAAGCTGGTCGCCTCCGTAAACGGGATGGTGCCCTTCGGCAACGGTTATCTTCTCGTGGCCGCAGACGGTGGTGTCTTCAACTTCTCAGACCAACCATTCGACGGCAGCATTGGCGGCCAAGCACTCGACAGTCCGGTCGTCTCGATAGCATCTTTCGCTGGCGTGGTGAGATTGTGACCACTCAGAGTGGCCAAGGTGTTGCCGATTCGTCTATTCTCATTTCCATCGCAGCGGCCCGGATGCGGTCGCATTGAAAGGTGGAATCATCCAATGACTGATCGCCGGAACAAGGCCAAGCGAACCTTGGGGTTCCTCGCCCTCATCGTTGCCTTCGGAGCGCTAGCGCCTATGCCGCCCGCTGGCGCGGTTCCGACCCTCGACCATCCTGACTCAGTCGATTTCGGTACGGTGAGTTCCTCGATGTCGCGGTGGGTGCGCTTCGAGAACCTGGGAGCCGAAGAAACGACAATCGAGTCGGTGACGATCACAGGCGCCGATTTCACCGTTAACGGTGACAAGTGCCTGGAGTCGACTCTGAACGGCAACGGTGTTTGTTTTGCGATAGTTACTGCCCAGCTGAACGGTCGAGGCCCTCACGGTGCGACACTTAGCGTCGTCCACACCGGTGGAACGATCAACATCCCAGTGTCGGCAAACTACGACATCTTCAACAACGTGTTCATCGGGCAACATCGGTCCGAGAACTCAGACCCCACCACTCTTTGGCTGGGGTCAGGAATCGAGTCAGCGGTCGCAACCTCGTCCACGGCGACCATCAGAGCTAACGATTTCGAGTTGGACATCCAACTCCCGGTGGGCGACATCTTCGCGGCCGGACTTCAATGGAGCGATCTGCCAAACAAGAGCGCTCGGGGCCAAGCGTGGCTCGACACCGACTGCAGGGGCACCAGCGACGTAACCGTCGAGGACGCCCGCTACGCGGCGGACGGCGCGGTAGATGTGCTGACACTGTCTATCGCTGTTCGCTGCGACGATGAGGACGTCATGCGGAACATCGTCGTGCACGTCGCCAACATCGACAATGCCGGAGTCGTGATCGGACCGCAGCTGGTCGGCATCGGCCGCGTTCTTGAGGGCGATAGAGCCGGGTCGGCGTTCATCTACAACAGCACGTCGAACCCGGTCGATGTCGAGGTATCGACCGTCGCTATGGCTGGAGCAAACGTCGACGGCCGCTGTCCCGGACTGCTCGAATCTCATACCGCGTGCTCCGTCGTGGTGTCTGCTCCGCTCGGGTCAATGCCCGGACCCGTAAGCAGCACCATCGCAGTGACGGCAGGTGCCATCGATGTCGAGGTGCCCTACGAGGCAGCCCACGAGACCGCGGCCTATCTCCACAGGGTTGCCTGGGGTTCAAGTTTGACGCTGAAGGCCTACGACGAAACCACGCCGGGTCGCAAGATGCGTGTACGCAGCAGCGACCCTCGCTCGATCAACTTCAAGTCGAACGAGGACGGAGCCGGTTCAACAATCGGCACCGTCACTCTCTCCGCGGGCGATGATCTAACTCCGGGTCGATACAAGCTGGTGCCTGGCACTCCTGGGCCGGGTCAGATCAACGTCGGAAGCAGCACCTTGTGTATCAATCACTCGGGGTTCGTCGACGTGCACGACTACGCGACCAATGGAGAGCGGGTCACGCGGATTTCGGCGTCTGTGGTTGCGTACTGCAACAACGATCCGCTGCCTTCTGACTATTTCGACTTTCGGTACAACGTGGCCCTCGACGACCCTTGGGTCGCGGTATCTGACCGAGATGTGCGGCTCGCGGAAGTCACGCGATTCGAGCCAACCTCGTCTACCGTCGTCGTCACGAACCATGGCCGCGGACCGGGTACGGTCGAGGCACTCATTGTCGGATCACCCAACTTCTCGCTGAGCGACGGTTGTGTCGGTTCAGTGCTCGGCGCCGGGGAATCTTGCTCCCTGACAATCGTGGCATCGACCGACGAACGTCTCTTCGGTCTTCAGGAAGCACGGATCTTCGTCGGAATCACCGGTGGAGCACTCGGGCTGACCGACATAGCGGCGGATGCCTACTTCGACACCCCGGATATGACACGAAGCGGCTACTGGGTGTTGCAGGCCGACGGAACAGTCACACCATTCGGAGATGCAAGACGGCTATTCGGCGGCAACCTCCGTGGGAAGTGGGTTCACATTGAACCCACATGGGACGGGCGTGGCTACTGGATGCTAGACACCGACGGGAACGTACTAGCGGTCGCTAACGCTGGCCGCTTCGGCTCAGTTGGCATCGAGCTCGACCAGGGCGAACGTGTCACCACTATGGCCGCCACACCCGATAGCCGCGGCTACTGGGTATTCACCAACCTCGGCCGCGTGATTCCGTTCGGCAACGCACCAGACATCGGCGACCTACTGGCATTCGACCTCGCCGGCGACATAGTCGCGTCGACGTCATCACCGAGTGGGCGGGGTGCCTACATGATCGGCAGCGATGGCGGAGTGTTCGCCCTCGGCGATGCCGTGTTTGCTGGATCCATACCTCAGGTGCTCCCGGGAGTGACGTTGAACCAGCCGGTCGTCGGCCTCGTCGCCGACCCAGACGGATCGGGTTACTGGATGGTCGCCGCCGATGGCGGAGTGTTCGCATTCGATGCGCCATACCGTGGATCAGTGCCAGCGGTCCTGCCGCCCGGAGTTCAGGTGGCTGAACCGGTGAACGGCATGGTGCCGTTCTTCGACGGGTACCTTCTGGTCGCGGCCGATGGTGGTGTGTTCAACTTCAGCTCAGAACCCTTCCAGGGAAGCCTGGCCGAAGCCGACCTCGACAGCCCCGTAGTGGCCATCGCCCCTCTGATCTGACCCTGGGTTCGGTGAGGCGAAGCTATCGAGCGAGCCAACCCTGACTTGACGCAAGAACGTCGGCAGCGCCCGCGATGACCGACGTTACGATCTTCGCGGCAGGTTCGCGTTGGGTAACCATGCCCGCAATCGGCCCAGCGTAGGCAGGGGTAGGGTCGTTTCCTTCACCATGATCGGCGTCGCCATCGTTGGTCAGACGACCGGCTAGCTCGTCCTCGTGGCCGGCCCAGCGATCGATCCATGGCGTGCGGATAGAACGAGCGCCAATCCCATCTGGCCAGTTCGAACGCCCGCCTCCCCCAGCAATATCGAACGCAGTGGTCCAGACTGAATCGTCAGCCGACGCAGCCAAGACCTGATCGGGCAGATGAGGCCAAGCAGTCTCGGCTTCGTCTGAGGCAAGGAAACGTGTTCCCATGAACGCGCCCTGAGCGCCGAGCATCAGCACCGCGGCGAGCCCACGACCATCGCCGATACCGCCAGCAGCAAGCACCGGGACCTTGCCAACAGCATCAACGATCTGAGGGAGTAACGGCAAGAGCGGTACCACACCGGTGTGGCCGCCAGCCTCGTGGCCCTGCGCAATTATCGCGTCGGCTCCAACGTCGGCCGCTCGCCGAGCAGCCTCAACGGTCTGCACCTGGCACAACAAAAGCGATCCAGCTGCGTGAACGCGATCGACGAATAACCCAGGGTCCGCGAACGAGACCGTGATTGAGGCAACGCCAGCTTCGAGCGCAGCATCCAACGGCGCAGGATCGTTCTCGATGAGCCAGGCAATGAAGTTGGCGCTGAACGGCTGATCCGTCAGCACCTTGACCGCTGCGACAAGTTTTGTCACCTCATCGGCTGACGATTCAGCCAGCGCGACCGTCCCGATACCGCCGGCTTCAGCCACCGCGGCACAGAGCCTAGGCACAGCGACCCCTGCCATACCCGCATTTCCAAGAGGGTGCCTGACACCCAACAAATCGCAGATAGAAGTACGAAGCGCCATCAAAGGATCCTACTGGGAACCACGAAAATCTGGGCCGAGCAATCGATCGACGCAAGGTCTGTGCTGCCGATCAGACCTTGATCGAGGCGGCGACATCGTCAACTACCAGTGGGTTCAGCTATCGACACCGTCAGCGTCGAAGTTTTCGAGTAACCCGCGGCCAGGCGCCGCGAAGCGTCACCCCGAGGATGTGATACCCGGCAAGAACCGAGCCCTTGATGGTGCCACTCACCTTTGATCGACCGGCGTGGCGGGCCCGCCATGTGACCGGGACCTCGACGACACGCTGGTGCGAACGGGTGCACTGCACGATCATTTCCGAAGGCCATCCGTAGGTCATTTCGGTCATATCGAGAGCGCCGAATGTACTGGCCCGAATGGCGCGATACGGGCCGAGATCAGTGACGCTCAATCCATAAAGGCGCCTCATTAGCCGAGCGGCCAGCCAGTTACCGAAGCGCTGATGGGGAGCCATCGCGCCTCCCTCGATGTGACCCAGAACCCGCGACCCGAGCACGAGGTCGGCCTCGTTGTCGACGATAGGTTTCAGGATCAGCCCCATCTCGTCGGCCCGCGAACTCTGATCGGCGTCGATATAGACAAGTATGTCGGCACCGGTGTCTAGCGCAGCCGCTGAACCGGTTGAACATGCATGTCCGTAGCCGCGTCTGGGTTCAGAAATCACTATTGCCCCCGCCTCTGCTGCCATTCGCGCCGTGGCGTCGGTCGATCCGTTGTCGACTACGAAAATCCAGTCGACACCCTGTTGCAAGACATCGGCGACAAGCCCCGCCACGCTCCCAGCTTCGTTCAATGCCGGCACGATCACCGCAACCCGGGGCCCGCCCGGCCATTTAACCGTCACGCTTTGCCAACGTGGGTTGCGGCCAGGAACTTACGGCTGTGGAATCCCCGATCGCCAGGTTGGCCGAATTCGAGCACAAGACGCCCCAAGTCGGCGGCATCGTCCACGTCGTACCAGGGCCTCAACAGCGATACACGCACTCCGGACCGGTCCGCGAGTGCGAGCGTGTCGTCGAGCACATGAGGCGTCGACATCTCGATGCCACGTACAAGTTCGGGGTAAGCCCGCTTCCAACCAATGAGGTAGTAGCCGCCGTCGTCGGCCGGGCCGAGCACCATGTCGACCTCGTCGTCGGCGAGGCTGGTGAAAGCATCGGCGATGAAAGTGTGGGGCAGAGTGGGGCTGTCGCTATTGATGGCCACCACGTGATCAAACCCTCTGTCCAGGCACTCGGTGAGGGCGTGGTCGAGCCGCACATCGAGCGAATCGCCTCGCTGGATCACCTGGCTGAAGTCGGGAGCGATCGTCGCGAAGTATGTCGTGGCCTCGGGGGGCCAGACGGCCACAACCGGAACGGCCGATGGCGTTGACCTCGCATGTTCCAGGGCGTCCATCAGGAAACATTCGTACAGATCTGCGGCTTCTTGGGCGGTGAGCGGTGGCACGAGTCGCGTCTTCGTGGACCCCGGCTGAGGCCGCTTGGCCATCACCAGCACGGCTTTCGACGCGGTCATGAAGTACGGGTGACTGTTCCGGCGGTTCCGGCGAGGGCACGGTCCTCGTCTCGTCGTTGTGCATCGCGCGCGGTTCGCTGTCGACGCAGGGCAACTGTCTGAGCGACCGATATACCCGCTACTGCTAACAACCCGATGCCGAACCACGCCGAATAGGTGAATACGCCCCAATTGTTGTGCCTCAGCGCCAAACCCGCGGTTGCTAGGCTGTACAGACCAAAGATCGCTTCGCCAAAGACAATTCGATCTGGTGCCAACTGGTAACGCTTCTGTGTCCAAGGTTCGGAGGCGGGTCGAACCTCCATGAGCCCGAATTTGGCGGTCCGTTCGAACTCGGGGTTTGGGCGTCGCCAAATTTCGAACGCGGCACGAACGGTGTTGAGCATCAAACCGGGCCCGATGAGGGCAACTGACCCGATGCGGTGGAGTTGGCGCCACCAGCGGTTGCCTAGCTGTCGCTGACCGGTGATGAAGAACAGGATTGGCGCCAGGGAAAACACCGCGAATAGGTAGGCGATCCCGAAGAACGTGCGAAATTGTGGGTATTCGTGGGCCGCTAGAACCACGAACGGATTGAGCAGTGCCACCCCGAACAGCAGCAGATGGATCGCGTAACTCGTGAGGTGCATCGTGGCCTGGTATTTGACAGCCAGCCGTTCGTCTGATCTCCAGATCTCGGGTAGCAACTTCTTGGCGCACTCGAGCGATCCACGGGCCCAACGATGCTGCTGGCGTCTGAACCCCGACATTTGGGCCGGTACCTCGCTTGGCACCACAAGGTCTTCGACGAAGTGGCCGCGCCAGCCTCGAAGATGGGCACGGTAGGAGAGGTCGAGGTCTTCGGTGAGAGTCCTGGCCTGCCAGCCACCGGCATCGTCGATGGCGGCAGCGCGCCATATTCCTGCGGTCCCGTTGAAGTTGAACCAGTAGCCCCGAACCCCACGGCAGGCTTGCTCGACCATGAAATGGCCATCGATTGCCAGTGACTGAATTCGGGTTAGCCATGACTGATCGCGATTGAAGTGGCCCCAGCGGCCCTGAACGAAAGCGACGTTGTCGTCGTCGAAGTAAGGCAACGCCCGGATGAGAAAGTCCGGTTCGGGCACAAAGTCGGCGTCGAAGATCGCTAGAAATTCGCCGGTGGCGGTGAGCATGCCGTTTTTCAGTGCCCCTGCCTTGTAGCCATCGCGCTCAGTGCGATGTATATGAACAATGTCAATCTGTTGGGCCTTGGCGTCGGCCACGACGCGAGCCACGATGTCGCGTGTGGCATCAGTGGAGTCGTCGAGGACTTGGATCTGCATCAACTCGCGTGGATAGTCGAGCGCGCAAACGGCAGCAATCACCCGTTCGGACACATAAAGTTCGTTGTAGATAGGGATCTGAACCGTCACTCGCGGTGCTGTCTTTAGCAGTTCTGCAGTCAGCGTTGCGGGCTTAGTGTCGTCGAGGCGTTGCAGTCGACCTCGCCGCCAGACAATCAGCGAAAACCACATGAGGTTGGCGCCAAAGGCGATGAGCCACAACGTCAGAATCATGTAAGCGATTCCGACCGCGATCAGTAACGATGTCATCGGCTGGCCACCACGCTGAACCTACCCGGCTGCCCAGTACCTCGTAGCCGCGTAGTCGAGTCGTCAATCACCAGACCATGTTCCGTGGAGAGTCGCCTCTCGAGCGGACGAGGTATTCGTCGACGCCAAGCTTGCGGCCGCCGAATCCTAGGAACACGGCGAGCGCCGACATGAATAGCAGTACGTAGGTCCAGATCCACTCCTCGCCGCCGAAGTATGCCAGGAAGAGGTTCCCGAAGAACACCGCAGCAACCAAGCTGGCCAAACGAGTCCCGACCCCGAAAATCAACGCGAGCGCGAGTATCAGTTCGATAACCGCTTGGAACACGCCGTACGGCCCGGCGAGGGGGATCACGACTGTGTCGATGATCGATTTGTAGAAGCCAAGGCTGCTGTTGTTGCCGTTCTCGTCGAACAGGTAGTTCATGAATCCTTTGAACCCGTCGGCGGTGTAGAGACCCTTGTCGAGGTTCTCGAACCACGCAACCAGGACAATTATTCCAAGGGTGATCCGCAGGAGAGCCACCCCGACTGATCCCTTGAGTATGTTTGGGGCTTCAGTCATATTTGGTCCATTCTTTCTGGGTCAGGCTCGGTGTGGACACGGTGGTCGTTTGGTCGATGGCGCGTGTTCTATTGGTCCCGAAGAAGCTGGCAACCGCGGCGTCGGCGGGTTCTTCGTAAAACTCTCTGGGGCAGCCGATCTGGCGGATCTGCCCATCCATCAACAAGGCGATGCGGTCGGCGACTGCGGTGGCCTCACCAAGGTCATGGGTAACCATGACAGTGGTTATAGACCAGTTGCGCTGTATGCGACAGATAAGTGCCGCCAACTCCTCGCGCAACGATGGGTCGAGGCTCGTTAGCGGCTCGTCCAACAGCAGGACCTTGGGCCGCAACACCAAGGAGCGGGCCAGCGCTACCCGCTGGCGTTCGCCGCCGGAGATTTCGTCGGTCCATTTGTCTTCGAACCCGGGCAACTGCACACTGGCCAGCGCCTCAGCTACCCGTTCGCGACGCTCCGCGACCCCGACGCGGCGTATTCGTAGCCCGAACCCCACGTTCTCGCCGACGGTCTTATACGGGAACAAGGTGGGATCCTGGAACACCATTGCTACCTCGCGACGCTCGGGCGGAACCGCCAAGACCGACTCGCCGTTGAACAGAATATCGCCGCTGGTTGGCTGTACTAAACCCGCAATGGCTCTGAGGGTTGTGGTCTTGCCCGACCCCGATGGGCCGAGCAGAACCATGCGTTCGCCCTCATGGACCGACAAGGTGACGCTGTCGATGGCGCGGACGCCCGATGGTGTGTCCACAGTGATGTCAGAAAGCGAAAGGCTTACGGCCACAGTTCCATCTCACCTCCGAGCGGTAGATCGATGATGCGCTCGGCACCAACAAACCACCGGTCGTAGAGGGTCTGATAGGTGCCGTTGCGCCAGATGCCCTGGAGCGCAAGGTTGACTTGGTCTCGCCAGTCGGAGTCGTTCTCGGCCACACCGATGCCAAACTGCACCCGGTTGTGACCGCCGGGCAGCAGGGTCAGACCAGGATCGCCAGCCGCCAGCGACAGAAGGGTGATGTTGTCCTCGGAATACCCCTCGACTGCACCATCGCGAAGCGCCTGCATGGCTGCGAGTTTGTCATCGAACTCGACAATCTCACTCACAGGCCCGCCGCGGGCACTCACGTACGCCTGCCAGGAATCGATTACCGAGCTGCCCGCGTTGGCGGCGACGGTCTGGCCAAAGAGGTCATCGATCGACTCATAAGTCCCAGTTCGAACAAGGAACGACTGGTTGTCCCAGAAGTAGGTGATGCTGAAGTCGATGGCCTCTTCGCGGCTGACGGTGTGGTTCATGCTGGCCACCGACATGTCTACCTGACCGTCTTGGAGGAAGCTGATCCGAGTGGTGCCGTCGACTACCACCAGCTCGAGGTCGAAGTCGAGCTCGGTGGCGATGGCGCGGGCGAGGTCGACGTCGAAGCCAACCCACGCGCCGTCCTCGTCGATGAAACTCATAGGTGGATTGTCGTTGCGGACTCCAATGCGCACTGTGTCTGAGTCGCTCACAGTGTCGAGCGTCGAAGTTTCGCCGCCTGAGCTACCGCAAGAGGCCGCGATCAGAGCGACCACTAGCAATAGAGCAACAACTTTAGAGGATCTCATTTTGGGTCCTGTCTTTATCGGGATATCCGGCGCGATTCTAGCGGCGACCGATCAGACCGCCCGAGTTTCAAATCGGAACATTTAGACAACGACGCGGCGTCGGCTGCCACCCAAATGATCCTGGCGCGCTCCCGCCGGTCAGCCCGCTCGCGACGCGGCTCTGACCGAACCTCGGCTGGGTGAGGCCTGCTCCCAGCGGTGAGCAGCACGAGACAGTGTCAGAGCTACCAAGAAGTAGATGACGCCGACGGTGAGGTAGGTAGCAACCCAGTGAGGAGC
>CAZMUM010000006.1:31085-95599 GCA_964569385.1 uncultured Acidimicrobiales bacterium | reverse complement strand
CTACCAAGAAGTAGATGACGCCGACGGTGAGGTAGGTAGCAACCCAGTGAGGAGCATTAGTGACGTCGGAGCCCAGTGCTATTCGGGCCGTGGTTGTGAGGTCGGCGACACCGAGGATGACCACGACCGAGGAGTCCTTGAACAATGTGATGGCCTGACTGAGCAGCGCCGGTCGCATGGCTCTGAGGCTGTACGGCAGTTTGACGAGCGCAAACACCTGCCAGGGTTTGCACCCGAGTAGGCGGGCATCTTCGATTACTCCATTGGGCACGCCGCGAAATCCTGCCGCGAAGATGTCGCCTTGGTAGGCGCCGCTGTAAAGCACGAGCGTGAGCAGAGCCGAGGTCAAAGCTGGGTCAAGGCCTGGCACTGTTCGCCCCGCCATGAGCTGATGGGTCAACAGGAGCAAGAGAATTAGGGGGATGCCGCTAACGACGCGGATGTATGCGGCGGTAACCGCCCGCACGGCCCTCGATCTGGCGTCTCGGGTGGCGGCCACAACGAGGGCCACGGCCAAGCCAAGGGAAAACCCGACCGCGGTCAGGATCAGGCTCATGAGCAGACCACCCGGTCGGTTTCCGGGGAACCCGATCAAGAAGTTTCCCAGGTTGCGAACTACGAACTCAAACTGCCCCACGGCTATCCCTTCCCCGATGCAGCCGAACGTCGGCCAGGCCAAGCAGCCCGGCCAAGCCGGCCGAAAGAACCAGATAGCTGAGCGCAGTCAGCGTCAATAGCTCAGTGGCACGAAACGACTGGGTGATAGCCCCCTGCATTGCATGGAAAAGGTCGGGCACCGCCACAAAGGACACCAAGGCCGTGTTCTTCAGGTTGTGGATGAGACGGGTAGTAATCGCCGGGAATGAAGAACGCAAGGCGCCCGGGATCACGATCGATGAAAGCACCGACCAACGACCAGCCCCCAACATGGTGGCAGCCTCGGCGTGTTGGTTGGGAACTGTCCCCGCGCCGGCACGAAAGATCTCGGCGAGGTGAGCCCCGGTGTTCAACACCAGCCCGGCGCTCGCGGCCACGGCGTAGTACGGGATGGGAATGCCCGTCAGCGGGCGAAGTGCATCCCATAACCAGTTGTCGAAAAACAGCGCTCGCCGAATGTCGGCACCAAAGAGGCTCGGGAAGGCGAACGCCCAGAAAATCACTTGGATGAGCGCAGGGATGTTGCGAAACACCTCGACGAACGCTCCAGCGCCAAGGCGAACAACTCGTGAGCCACTCATCCGCATGATGCCGATCGTTACGCCGATGACCGAGCCCAAAGTACCCGTGATCAAAGCGAGCGCGATCGTAATCAAAACCCCATTGGCCAGTGAGCTCAATGTGGCGGGGTCGAGCCACGCGCTCATCAGGCGGGTGGTGCTGCGTTCGTAGGTTTCGCGCCTGCTGAGCGCTCGATGGGCGGTGCGTGCAGATCCTCACTCACGGTGGGGAAGAATTTGTTGCGCTTTTGTCAAAGGGTGTCGCGAACATCGAACATCGGGATGTCCTGGCGGTCGAGGTCGTTAAGGGCCTCGAATGGCACCACGGCATCAGCCGCTTCGGCGGCAGCCGCCCACGACTCGAGCCACGCGCGATCGATGCCGTCGACGTCGTCGACCAGGCGTAGGTGGTCGATCGCGAAGCTGTCGCTGAGCGCCTCGACCTCGGCCACAACACTTTCGGCCGACCTCTGGCGGTAAGAGTTTCCGTGAACTGAATCGCGGCACCACTCACAACCGTAAGGGCACCCTCGGGTGGTGGCGATAGTCATCGACGAGTAGCTATTGGTTTCGCGCCAGCTGGTGAGATAGCGATCCATGTCGATCAAGTCGCGAGCCGGAAAGGGCAGCTCGTCGAGGTTCTCGATTGGCGGCCGGGGTTCGTTAACGACACCCTCGTCGCCACGCCGGAATGCCACGCCCTTTACGTCATCGAGTGCCCCAACGTCGAGCGACCCGGCGTCGGCGAGGTCTAACAGCGTGGTGATGGTCTGTTCGCCCTCGTGGTGGACCACTATGTCGACTGCGGGTTCGCCAAGGTACCCCAACGGATCGGTGGTGGCATCGGGCCCGCCCATCACCACGACCGCACCGCGCGCTGCGGCCATAGCCGCCAGGACACATGCGGTGTCGCGGATGGGCATCACCGTTGAGATACCGACGATGTCGGGCGCTTCGTTTTCGAGTGCTTCGTCGAATGCAGACTCGTCGGTCTGGAAAGTGCCGTCGAAGACTGCGACGTCATGGCCATGCTCGCGAACATACGACGCCAGGTAAAGAATACCGAGCGGGAAGTACGGGCTGGCTGAGGCCTGCTCGGCTGGGCTCTTGGAGAGGAAGAGCGGGTGGGCGAGGAGAAGCTTGGCCACGGCGACTCATGATAGTCGAGGCACTAGCTGGAGGTTCGGTCGCGGCGCAACCCCAGCCAAGCTGTCAGCGGAAGGAGAGCGAGCGTCGGGTACCACTCAGTACGTCTGACCCATTCGAGTTCGCCGATCTGGAGAGGGTCCAGGTAAGTCAGATAGGAGAGGATCAGGGCACCAGCGAGGTACAACCACGGAACGAGCAGCCACCAACGGCGATTGTCCTCGTCTGCGGTTGGGGTGACAAACGGGAGAAACGCCATCAAGGTCACCACGTACCACGGGTGGAGGATGCTGGCCAACACGACGTATCCCATGAACACCAGCGCCGCGGCTCGCATCAGTTCCAAGGCCGACCCGTGGCGGCAGCGGTGCCAGACGTAGACAAGCATCGCGACGAGCAGGACTGCCATCAAGGTCCTCGCCGACGACGCGGCATCGGCCGCGCCCCTGCGCTCGAACCAACCCTCGGACCAGTGATAGATCCCGCTGTTAAAGCTGACTTCGCGTACGAACACCCGGATTGAGCCGAATACGCCGGTGCGTACCGGGTCGCCGAATAGGCCCCACCCGCCCCAGATGCCGAACGGCAGTATCAAGGTAAATGACACGAGCCCATATAGGGCGCGCTGGGGCCACGTCCAGCGCCACCACAGCACCGGCAACAACAAGAGTGGAAGCGGCCGGGTCAGAGTGGCCAAAGCGAGGACCACAGGCCCCGACCACTTCGGCGAGGACTCGCGGAGCGAGAGGAACACCGCTAGCAGGGCGAGCGCGATCATGAGGGAGTCGAGGTGAGCACCGTGCGAGACTTCGACAATCACTAGCGGATTCCACCAATACAGAACCAGGCGGCCCCTTGGCAGACCTGTTAGCGCGAGGAGGCGTATCAGGACAAGAGCGACTCCAACGTCGAAGGCCACCATGACCAACTGCATACTCGTCGGCTCTGATGGAGCTACGAGTGCGGTAACCCCAAAGACAAACTGCGCGGTAGGTAAGTAAGGCGTGGCGTAGTTGGGGCTGTTCGCAAGGGTGCGGGCTTCGATCTCGTACTGGTCGCGCTGGGGGTCATCGATGGTGTGGCTGTATGGGTTGGCGCCCTCGGTGATCAGATGACCATCCCAGAGATAGCGATATACGTCGTCGCTCAACGTGGGCGTAGTGAAGACCAGCATGAGCCTGAAACAGAGCGGAATGGCCAACAACCAGACCCAACTGATACCGCGATGCTCCTGCCACCAGACTGCTAGGACGAAACCAGCAAAGGCCAGTAGGTACAGCCCTATTGTCCGTGGAGTCACGTCAGATCGGAGCGTTCCTTCGGTCGCATCCAGAACAACAAATCCACCGTAGGCCACGGTCCCGATAGCGCCTGCGGCCCAGATTCCCCACCGTTTCTGAACCGCCGACCAGAGCTGCATTGGTAACATTCTATGTGTCGTGCTCGAACAGACTCGCCAGTTGTGGGAAAAGCAGGATCGGTTGGTTGGTGATCGAACCGGACTCTTTTCGGCCCTAGCAGACGCTGTAGGCGTGAACACGGTCCTCTACCCAGGTTCGTACGTGGACATTTCGCCATCGTTCATCTGGCCATCGGTGACCTACGTCGATGTCGACCGACGGGCGCGGCGCTTCTTCGCCGACGCGGACGGGATCGGCGAGCTGCTCGCCGAGCACAACGTCTCGCCCGGTACCCACTCTGTGCGATTCATCGCCTCCGACTACACCGACGACCTCGACATCGCTGAGTGCTCGTTCGATCTACTCGTGTCGCTCTACGCCGGCTTCATCTCCGAGCACTGCACTCGTTACCTCCGGGTGGGCGGGTTTCTCCTGGTGAACCCAAGTCATGGAGACGCAGCGATGGCATCGCTCGATGCTCGGTACCGCCTCCATGGTGTCGTCACCTCACACTCTGGTCGCTACTCGATTCACAGGGACAAGCTCGACACCTACCTCGTGCCCAAACAAGATGTCGAAGTCACAATCGAGCTCCTGCACGAGACCGGGCGCGGCGTCGCCTACACCAAATCGCCGTTCGCCTACCTCTTCGAACGCCTCGAATGACACCAGCCCGAACTGCCGGGACTGCCCGGACGGTCTCGACCAATATAGGCAACAACGGACGCGTGTTTTCTAACACAGGCTCAGTTACGGGGCTGTCCGATTGTGTGGGCCGTGGCGTTCGACGTCGCGTTGGGCTTTGAGGGTTTGCTTGACTAATCCGGTGGTTTGGCCGAACGCCCTTCGAACTAAAAACTTACCCAACGAAGGACGGGAAAACCGTTGTTTTGTTGGGTTTCGCTGTAGTGAATCGAACGTTTGTGCGCTAGACTCGATACATGCATTCAACGGGGAACACACTGACCGATAGCCACAGACACAACACAACTCTGGATAGCCCAGTGCTGGCTGCTGTTGAGAGCGTAGAAGCCGCTATTGGAATGGTCCTCAGCTTGGGTCTTGAGCCAGACACCGCCGACCAGGCCAACGGGCTGTTAGAAGCGTTAGAGACGGTGTCGCGGCGGGTTGAAGCTGGCCATGTGCAGTTGATGGACCGCATCGACATCAACAACCTGTGGACCACTGACGGCATGTTGTCGGCGAAAACTATGGTCAGGCATCGCACCGGGGTTTCTTCTGCCGAAGCCGGGGCAAGGTTGAAGGTAGTGAAATGTTGCCGCCTTATGCCAGCAACCGAAGCTGCGTATCGGGCCGGCCAGATTTCGACATGCAACATGCGTCGCCTGGCACACACGTTTTCGAACAAACGGGTACGCCGACAGCTTGTTGAAGTTGATGAGGTGATGTGCGAACAGGCTGCCGGTCTTTCGGCTCTGGAGTTCAAAGGCTGGGTTGGCGGTTGGGAGTCGTTGACCGATGAAGACGGCACTTGTGACACCAACCAACGTAATCATGAGAATCGTGATGCTCGTATGGTGCAGGACTTCGATAAAGGCTGGACCTTCGAAGCCTGGTGCGCCGCGTTTCAAGGCGCCGAGATGTACAAGATTTGGGCCAAGTTCATTGACGTCGAGTTCAAAACCGACTGGGCCAAAGCAGTCGCCACCCACGGTGAAGGCAACGTCAACAAAGACATGCTCGAACGCTCCGATGGCAACCGGGCATGGATGCCCTCCACGAAATCTTCATACGCGCCGCATCCACCGAACCAGGAGGCGTCAGACCCCAAATTGTTACCAACGTCGTCATGGACTATCAGACCTGGCAACGCGAACTCACCAAACTCACCAGTTCCGATCTGGACCCACCGGATCCGTTCCGGGCTGACTACCGGTGTGAGACCTTTGATGGTCAGCCGCTCGACCCCACCGAAACCTTCGCCGCCGGTATAGACCGTCATGTCCGGCGGATTGTGCTCAACGAACGTTCGGTCACAATCGATCACTCCAGAACAGTTCGTCTGTTCACCGGGCCCGCAGCCAACGCAGTAAGAGTCACCCAAACACACTGCTACTGGCCAGGATGTGAGACACGAATATCGAACTGCCAGATCGACCACCTAAAACCCGACCGCCAAGGCGGAACAACCGACCCAGCCAACGGCGGCGGCGCATGCGGAAAACACAACCGCTACAAAGAAACCGGCTACACCGTCCACCGCAAACCCGACGGCACCTGGAACGTATTCAGACCCGACGGCCAACTAATCCAATAAACCGACCCCAAACTGCCGAGTTCGAAACTACCGAGTTCGGGGCCGAGCTGTGTGGCGACGCGATGGTGCCGCCCACCCGATACCGGCAGTGGAGGCGTGCGACATGCCCACCCAAAGATCCTGATGGGTGTGCCGACGACTCGAACCGATTTGGACCCGCAGGGTTCACGGTGAGAACGGCGGTGCGACCAGCGGGATCGCCCCCCACTCCTACAGCATGGCTTCGATCAGGTGCGGGCCGCCTATCTCTGGCGAGGTCGGGGTTTCCCGGTATTGAATGGGGGCCGGATCGCGTAGTAATTTGCCCTGATGGTCTTCGCGGTTGGTTGGGTAGGAATCTGCCCCAGTCCTCGGAGGGGCGATGCAACACACGCAACACCGATCTGGCAAGTGATTCGAACCGGGCGGTGAGGGTGACGTGACGGTCAGTCGTTTCCATGTGGCGGGCATGGACTGCGCCGCGGAAGAACAGTTGGTGCGCATAGCGCTGGCCGACGTCGATGGGATTGATCGTCTCGAGTTCGATCTCGGGCAACGTGACGTTGTGATCGACCACGACACCGCCCCGGGCGCGATCGCTGCTGCGCTTGACATCTTGAACCTTGGTGCCAGCCACGTTGACGACGAAAGCGAGATCGGGGCCGCCTCGGATACTCGACGCGAACGCAACGCGCTCATCATTGCATTGGTGATCAACGCCGGGTTCTTCGTCGGCGAGCTCACCATCGGGTTGATCAGCCGCTCAATGGGCCTCATCGCCGACGCCCTCGACATGGGAGCCGACGCGAGCGTCTACGCGCTCAGTCTGGCAGCGGTCGGGACTACAGCAGCACGCAAAAAAAGGCTCGCTCGAAGCAGCGGATACACCCAGATCGGACTTGCTACGATCGGCCTCGTCGAAGTTGTCCGCCGGTCCCTGGCCGACAACGAGCTTCCCGACCCGACGTCGATGATCGTGATGTCGCTTCTTGCGCTCGTAGGCAACATCGTGACCCTGGTCGTGTTGCAGCGGGTTCGTTCCGGCGAAGCGCACTTGCAGGCGAGCTGGATCTTCACAGCCAATGACATCAAAGTGAACGCCCTGGTGATCGCGGCAGCGGTCGGCGTGGCGTTGGCCGATTCGGGGATCCCCGACTTGATCGCTGGCGCGATCATCTTCATTGTGGTCGCGAACGGAGCCCGCAGGATCTTGGCCATCAGCCGATGACCCCACCAACAGCACGACCTCGAACCGACCCTGGGTCGCGTCGTTGGCCGCCGTAGCGCCTGCCAACCGTACGACCAACCTCTGGGACGGTGGCCAGATGTCGAGTTGCATCGCGTGCTATTTCAAGCGTCGGCCCGGCCGCTACCCGCTGGCCTGCGCGACCAACTCAAGCCGAAGCCTTCGCAGCGGCTACGCGTGCGGTTCCCAGAATTGAGTAACGCCGCCCAAGGATTGAGTAGCGAAGGTCAATATGCGTCTTGTTATGTTCGTCTGAAGTGACGAATCTGAATACGACTGGTCTTGATTGAGGCTGGGGATTCGTTGTCTTTTGAACTCAACAAGCGGAGACAACATGGGATCCCATGAGGACTGGACAGTCGAGACACGGTCGAATTCGGGGTGGTTCGCGATTGGAACGTTGGCCGCTGGCCTGTTCCTCGTTGGGTGCGGCGCGTCCGAGGTGGTCGACGCGATAGACGAGTTTGAAAACGAAATCTCGCAGCTCGATGAAGACTCCGAGGGAGCGCCCGCATCCGGGTCCGAATCCTTCAGCGGCGACGGAGCCAGTGTCCTCGAGATCGAACTGGGCGAACCGACCACCTTCACTATGCCCGAAGGTCAATCCGACGCGACCGCAAACTTCGAGGTACCCGCCGGAAGCATCGTGACGGTCTCGGCCCAAGCGCCCGACTCCAACCGGGGCGAGCTGTTCGTTGAGGTCCGAACGCCTGACTCCCAAGGGTCGATGCCCTTTGTCATCCCCGGAGCGGAGCCTGTAGAACAACGGTTCGTCACGGCCGCTGAATCGGGAAGTAGGTGGGGAATCACCGTACAAGGCGCACCGGGCGCTTCCATTCGTATCACGGTCAACGTAGTTTCCCAAAACGATGCCGGCGCAGGAACAGATGCTGGCGGGGATGCGTCGAGCCCAACACCAATCATGGCCGGGGTAGCGCTCAGTGGCCTGGTTGAAGATTCGGACAACAGCGATTGGTACGTCCTGGCGCTTACCGGAGGCGACATGGTAGGTATCAGCCTCAACATGCTCGATGACACAGGGGTGGGTGGCGTCGGCGCAGACCTCCAGTTTAACGGCCAGACCGTCGTCAACACATCGGTGTTCCCAGGCGGCGAGGAAGCCGCGACCTACATATTCGCTGCAGATCAATCAGGGGACGCGTTCCTCGAGGTCAACGGCAGCGGCGTCTACAATTTCGAAATCACGATCACGTCTCAAGACGATGGCCGAAGTGGTGGAGATGCTGGAGCAGATCAGGGCTCAGCAACAGCGGCGGAAATGGGCACGATCTCGGGGGTTCTCGGAGACGCCGATCTCTCAGATGTCTACCAACTCACCTTGCCAGCCGACGCTGTCGTCATGATGGAATTGAGTCAGCCCGTCGGTGACCTTGGAGGCATCGGCATTCGACTGGAGCACAACGGCGGTGCAATCTTGTCCGCCGACGTCTCGCCAGGCGCGACAGAAGCAACATCGACAATAGTGCTCAACGAGCCAGACGCTGTTGTCTTCGTCATTGTCTCGGGAGCCGGCACGTACGATATTGTGCTCTCGGCTGCAACCCAATCCGACGGTGGCGATGGCACCGGCGATGCGGGCGGAGATGCGGCCTCAGCCAAAGAGATCGCCACCGATGCCTCATTCGACGGTTGGATCAGCCGCGTCGACATGCGCGACTTCTACACCTTTACCCCAACTGTGAGCGGGCCGCTCGATGTCGCCATATCGCTCGATCCGGACAGCCGGGGCTCCACCACGATCTCCATAAGAAATGCTGCCACAACCAGGATCGGCGAGTTCAAGGTGGCCCAAGGAGGGAGCGGCAACGAAACCGTCCAGGTTGAAGCCGGACAAACTTACACCCTCAGCGTCCAAGACTCCCAGCAGGTCCTCCGATACACCCTGACCCTTACCCCCGGATGAGCACCTTTTGGCCAAGCGGTCCTCACAATGGCATGCCTAAACAACTCTTGGGCGCGTCCAAGACTCCGGCCAGACCCTTTAGGAGACATGCAACCTTCGGTGTGGTGTTCGCAGTACTAATCGGGTTGGGGTTAGCCGCGTGTTCTTCACCCGACGACACCAGATCAGAGGAGGTTCAACTCGGCGACTTCGCTGCGACGCAAGGAAGCTCGCTCGCCGATATTGGGCTGAGTGCCGATGCGATCGAGCCGCTCGGCACGGTTACGCTGACCGGTGTCGCTGCCGATGGAAGCGCGGACCTTGAGCTATGGATTCGCACTCCTAATGGCGACGTCGCCGTCCCTCTGTACGTCGGCGAAACGGGCGCACGTTTTTCGGCACCGATGCACCCCGCTTCACCACGCGAAGGGGGGCCGATGGAGTTGTATGTGGCTCGCGGCGACGAGCGCGGGTCGCTTCTGAGCCTCGACGTCGGCTCGCTTGACGATGCTCCTGGCGCGTGGAACGAGTTCGTCGACGCTTTCGTCGATGCGATCGATCGACGAGCGCAGACGTTCGGAACGAGCTTCTCGGAGTTGCAGGCCACCGACTTCAACGATGTCGAACCGCTACTACAACCGCTCAAGCTCGCCCAGGCATATGCAGATGATGGCGGCGACAGCGACCTGGAGAGCTTCTACACCTACGGGGAGCTGACCGACGACGACCGAAGCATGCTCGACGCACTCACCGCTCAAGCCGGTCTGATCGACCTTGTGAACGAAACCGATGAGGCTGGTGGTATTGGGCCAGCATCGTCTACGAACCCGGGCAGCACGGTGCAGACGCTGGCAATGACGAACGCGGCTGTGCCTCAGGTGAGTCGACTGATGGTGCAGTCAGCAAACTGCCGAGCGCCTGGCCTGTCCATCGCTGGTGCTCAAGATCTGAGCGACAAGATGAGGGCGACGCAGGCGAACAACATCGAACCAGGCAGTGGCGAGCGAAAGGTGCTCGACGCCATCGGCACGGTGACAACTGTTGGTGGTTTCGTCCCTGGCGTCGGATGGGTGGTCGCCGGGTTCGGCGCTGGCTTCATCGGCTACGAGGCGTACCTCAATGCAACCACCAGCATGTATCCAAGTATCTTCACGAAACTCACCGCAGAGTTGATTGACGACAAGTTCGCCGAAGACTTCCAAGCCCCAAGTGGGTGGAACGAGGTGATGGTGACGGCGAGATCAAGAGGGTGGAGTGCTGACGCAGACATCGCTAAGACCTTGCTCGCCGGAGCATCCGCCGTGACGTCAGGATTGGGCAACGTCGCTAAGTTGAATGTTGTCCAGGGTGTGGCGCTCGATGCGTCGCTGTACCTGCGCGACAACACGGCGAACGCGGCGGTTCGGAGAGCGGGAGGGTTCATCAACTTCTGTCCCGAGGAGTGGACGGTCGACGTGCGAGGGTTGCCGTGGTCGTCCGGGCGCTTCGTGCAAAAGCTGTTCTCGGTCGACTCGGATGAGCAAACGTTTGAGCCGATTGAGACTGATCTGAACCTACCGGTCGAAGACACGTTGAAGATCGAGGTCGAGTCTTCTCAGTTCGGTAGAGCGCACGTCGAAGAGGCGCATCTGATATCGGTGAAGCCGATCTCCTTAGACAGCGTCCAGACGATCGATGTCGACAATCCTGGCGATTACGTCGATATCGAGGTCTCGATCATGAACGCTCTCGACAGGAAGCTCGACTGGGTCACAGACCAGGGAGGCTGGCAGGGAGATGCCACGTTGACGGACGCTGGCGAGATGTTTGGCCCACCAACAGTGTGGACGCGCACGCACGCGTCGGCACTCCACGAGATTGAGTTCCCCTACTTCGTGACGATTGACGCGGCGACGGTCACAGGGCTACGTGCCGACGACGATCCGCCCCGTCGCAGAGTCGTGCAGATTCGGCTCAAACAACTCATCGTGACGCCAACTGACGGGAGTGTGTTGGTGCGAGGGACGCTGCCGTTCTTTGCCGAAGACCGCGATGGAAAGGCAGTCGAGGTCGACTGGGAGGCCGCCGGCGGCTCGATTGGAGCCGGTGGCGTCTACGAGGCTGGGGAGACGGAGGGTATCTACCCGGTGACGGCAACGTCGAAGGCAGACCGAGGCCTGAGTACCACCGTCGCCGTTGTGGTCGTCGACGAGGATTGTCTCGTAGGGCAATGGCGGCTCCGCGAGCAACACTTTCTCGACCAGATCTCTTCGATCGCTGGCGCTGGCGCCTTGACTTATTTGAGCGGTCAGTACCTGATCACCTTTGAAGAAGATGGCAGCTATATTGGCCAGCGAGCGTCATGGCGTTTTTCGATCATGCAGGCTGGCGCCGCCATCGAATTTCTGATCAACAGCATCGAGAATGGCACTTGGATCGTCGACTCTGATGGTGAGCGGCTCGTTGTGAACGAGACGACATCCTCCTTTTCTGGCGCAGCATCGATTTTGGGTCGTACGGTTTCGCTCCCACCGATGATCGAGTCTTCGGGGTTCAGCGGTGAGGGCGCCTACGACTGCAGCGGTGACTTGCTCACGACCACCTTCGGCGACGGTGCACTCGTCTCAATCCTCGATCGAATCGGATAACGCCTGCTCGGTTAGCTGTACCCCTGAGGGCGCCGTTGCCGGAGTGAGCCACCTCGCTACGCTCGGTCCGCAGCAAGCGGAATCCGATGGGTTATGTATCAGCGTGGTCCAGACGAGCGAAACGTCTCGATCAGATCAGCTCGACCGGTCACCCCGAGACGACGGTAAACCCGGCCAAGGTGATTGTCGACAGTGCGAACCGACATGTACAGCCGGTCTGCGATCCCCTTCGACGAGGCGCCAGACACCGCGGCGCCGACGACATCGGTTTCTCGGGGCGACAGCACAGGTTCCACGCCTGACCAGATGAACCACTGGTTGAGAGCGATGTCCGCGGCGATGAGTTGAGCGGCGACGATCGCTATCTGGCCTCGCGATTCGTCGGTCTCTTGGAGCGCCACGTCGAGCCAGGCTTCTCCCGCGTGTAGAGCCGCTCCCATTGAGGAAAACTCGCGGGCGACCGACCTAAGGCCCTCCACGTCGCCCAGAGATGCTGTCCGGGCATGGCGGGCAAGTAGCTCCAGGAACGGGGCGCCGCAAGTGCCGAAGTGCTCCGCTAACTCCTCGACCACCATGGAGGGGTGGCGGTAACGCACGGCGTCGTGCAGGGCAAGAGCTCCCCAACCCGAGAATGTTCGCTTAACGGCTTCGATCCCCGCCGCCGCCGCCAGCGACGCAGCCTCCTGAAGGTCGCCAGCCGCTGCGGCTTGAGCGGCCTGCGCCCGCCCGAGCCATACGATTGCCCTCGGGTCGTCGGTGACATCATCGGCTCGAAGGCCATCGAGGTAGTCGGTTGCGGCAGCGTTGTCGCCGGCCAAAGTCGCGGCAAGTGCTCCCGTTGCTCTGCTGAGCACCGCGGAGTTGAATGGGTCCATGGTGGCGAGCTGACCGAGAGATTCTTCAACTGCGTCAACTGCCTCACCATCGCCCCTAGCGATCAAGAGGTGGGCGCGAGCCATTTCGGCGATACCGCGGTAGCGGTCTTCGGACCGACACTCCGCTAAGTGCTGCTCTAGTGCATCTAGGCCAGCGCGAAGCTCCCCTCGCTCTATTGACACGCTTCCCGCCAAACACCAAAGCAGATCAAACTCGGCGGGGCGATCTCCAAGGCGTTCGGAGCTGGCTAGCGCGATTGCATCGGCCCAATCGGAATCGAACCGGTCAAGTTCAACCAGCATTGCCTGGGCGTAGCAAATGTTGCCGAGCGTGATCGCGCGCGTGTTGTCGTCGAGCCCTTCGACGAGAAGGATCTCGTAGCCGATTTCGAGTACCGCCGGGAAGTGACCAAGCATGCCAGCGACAACCGCTGTGTCAACCGACATCGTCAACTGTGCCATTGGTGATTTCAAACGTTTGGCGGCATGTTGGAGAACGATGATCGCCGAACGTGGGTCAGCGCGTGTGTAGGAAAGGAGGTTCGACAAAGTGTTCGCTATCTGGGCGATGCCGTCATCGTCGTTCGAAAGCTCTAGCGCCGTTGCAAGATGATGCTCGGCGCCGTTGGCATCACCTGCCATCTGCAAGACTTGTCCCAAAACATGTTGTGCTCCGGGATGCTCAGGGCCGATATCGGCAGCCATCTTGGCGATGCTGAGTGCGTTGGTCGGGTGGAATGCAGCTAAGGCTTCGCGTGCTGCCGCCACCAGGGTGGTCACACCAAGGTCGGCGCCAACCGAGCGAGCAGCCTCGACCAGACTGAGGTTCGTGCCGTAAGGCACCGACTTTGCCGATGCCGCCCGGCTAGCAAGGGAATCGAGGAGGTCCTGTGCCCGCGCCGGGGGCACCACGCCTCGGGTGCACTTAGCAAGGAGGGGGTGACCCGATACAAGAGCGTCTTTGGTCGTGCCGTCACGCCACTGCAACAACCCCCTGCGGACAAGATCTATCGCCGCGTCCTGATCGCTGTGCTTTAGCAAGGTGACAGCGACTGGTTCGGCGAGAGCAACCATCTCAAGCACTGTTCGGTCTTTAGCCGACAGGCGCTCCAGTCGGCGGACTAGGAGGTCCTGCACACGCTGCCCCGGTTCCAGTGGTCCAGTGATTTTCCAGGATGCTTTGTCTTGGCGTAACAGACCCGATGTAACCGAGTCGTTCACCGTCTCACGCAGATACAAGGGGATGCCGAGCGTAAGACCCCACAGCGCGTCGGCCGCAGACGGTTCAAGCGCTCCGCCAAGGAAGCCCTCGGCTATTCGAGTGGCGTCATCGCGATTGATTGGTGCCAGGTCGATTCGGTGAATATCACCAGAGCGCAATAGCCCTTCGATCGGAGGCGGGATTGGTTCGCCGGAACGAATGGTCATCCAGATAGACGCCTGCCCAGTGAATCCAAGCTGGTAAACCACATCGGCAGATTCCGCGTCGAGCAGATCGACATCGTCGAACATGAGAGCGGGCCGGCGCGACCGGTCGCTGTCACCCAGAAGCGAACAGATCCCTTGGGCGAGCTGATCAGCTTTGTTCGCGCCTACGAGCTTGGCTTGGGCCAGGACCGGGCTCAACGCTCCGAACGGCACCTGCTGCGTGGTCGGCGAAGCTACAAAATACTCGACTCTGGTAGCGGTGCGCCTCACACCGTCCAGGAACGAGCGAACAAGGTGCGTTTTGCCGACTCCCGCTGGACCGACCACCAGTGCGCCTGACGTCGACTCAAGCGCTGCCGACAACGCGTGTAGATCTGCCTCGCGGCCCACCACTTCCTTTGCGACCGACATATTTCGAGTTGTCCCCACGTGAACTGGACCGACGATCGGTCCTTATGTTAGGTCTGAGTAGCTATGCCCTGGAGCTGCTAAGAGTAGCGCTCCGCCCCAGACCCCAATCCAATACGAGCCAATCATCATCTGGCAATCAGCGAAGGCTTCTGAGCGCGTTGTCGACGGCGGCAACAAGAAGCTCGATCTCGGCTTCGCCCATCGGTGTCGAGATCGCTCCGCTGCCTGAGTAGATCATCAGAATTCCTCGGTCGAGCATGGCATCGAAAAAACTCTGCAGCCGTTTGCCGTCGTCGGCGGTCGGGAAGCCGTCGCGATAGTTCGTCGGGGCATCGGCTTGCATGTGGATTCGAAAGAGGGACCCGGCGCCGGTGATGCTCGCGTCGTAACCGCGGTCGGCAATCATTGACTTCAGCCCGTCTCTGGCGAGGTGGCCAAGCCGGTTGATCCGCTCGATTTCGTCGCTGTCGAGCAAAGTCATCGCCGTCAGCCCGGCCGTCATCGTGACGGGATTGGCCGAGAAAGTGCCAGAGTACGGCAGCAGATAGTTATCGCCGTGCGGGTTCATCAGATCCATCACGTCTCGCCGACCTGCTATGGCACCCACGGGAAATCCGCCGCCGATGATCTTTCCCATCGCTGTGATGTCGGGCGTTAGGCCGTACCGCTGTTGGGCGCCGGCATAGGTGGTTCGAAACGTGATGACCTCATCGCACACCACGAGTGCGCCGTCGGTTGCGGCCCAATCGCACAGCGCCGACACGAAGTCGGGATCAGCAGGTATTAGGCCAGCCCGATGAGGCATGACGTCGAGCAGAACACATGCGATCTCGCCAGCGTGACGGTTCAGGATGTCGATGCTGCGCTGAACGTCGTTGAACGGCACCACGACCACGTTGTCAAGCACCGACTGCGGTGTGCCGTGGGCGACCGGGACCGAAGCTGGGGCATCGACACTGCCCCAGGTGTCTGGCCCCGACATCTGCGAGACCTCTGCGAAGTCGTACGAACCGTGGTAGGTGCCCTCGACCTTTGCGATCTTGGGCCGACCAGTGAACGCCCGAGCCGCCTTAAGCGAGCCCATGACCGCCTCGGTGCCGGAGTTGACGAAGCGGACCTGCTCGAATGCGGGGCTACGGGAGCAAATGTGTTCGGCGTAGTCGAGTTCGACCTCGGTAGCCATCGTGTACGCGGTGCCGAGCTTGAGTTGTTCGGCTACTGCGGCGACGATCGCGGGGTGGGCGTGGCCGTGGATTAGAGATGTCATATTGTTGGCGAAGTCGACGCGTTCGACGCCCTCGACATCGGTGATCCTGGAGCCTGACGCGTGCGAAGCGTAGAGCGGGTGCGGACGACGTAGGACGGTGTTTCGGCTTACGCCACCAGGGAGCACTCGGTTCGCGCGCTCGTAGAAGGCCTCAGACGCCGTCTGGTTGGGCAATTGCGTCACTGGTTCTCGATTTCGGTTCGGCTGTCTAGGAGCGGTGCATCGGTGCGTTCAGCTACATAGGAGAACGAGATGTTTGGCGAGAGTTCGATGACTTCGAAGCCTCGATCGGTTACCGCGATGATGGCGAGATCGGTGTAGATCCGGTCGACCACACCGATGCCGGTTAGAGGGTAGGTGCATGACTCGACGAGCTTGGCCCGGCCATCTCTAGTGCAGTGGCTGGTCACCACGTAGACCGCCTTGACCCCAGACACCAGATCCATAGCTCCGCCGACGGCCGGAATCGCATCTTCGTCGCCGGTAGACCAGTTGGCGAGGTCGCCGTTGGCGGCCACTTCGAGGGCGCCGAGCACGCACAGATCGAGATGTCCACCACGAATCATCGCGAAACTATCGGCGTGATGGAAATACGATGCACCTGGCATCGCGGTGACTTGTCGCTTACCGGCGTTGATGAGTTCTGGGTCGCCGTTGCCTTGGCTTGGGGACGGGCCCATTCCCAGAAGACCGTTCTCGGTGTGAAGCACAATTTCGCGGTCCGCCGGGATGTACTGCGCTATCTTCTCAGGCATTCCAATGCCGAGGTTCACGTATGCGCCATCGGCGATGTCTTGGGCCGCTCGTCTGGCCATTTCGTCGCGCGACAACCCGACGGCGTCTTTACGTTCAGTCATGGGTAGTTCGCTCCGTTAGCGACAAGGTCCGATTCCTGGGCTGGCGTGGCGACGTGAACGACGAGGTCGACGAAGATGCCTGGCGTAACCACCACCTCGGGGTCGAGAGCCCCTGGCGTGACGAGCGTGGTTGCTTGCACCGATGTGTGCTTGGCCGCCATAGCCATAACAGGCGCGAAATTGCGCGCGGTCTTGTTGAACACGAGATTTCCGTGCCAGTCCGCCACTTGGGCTTTGATGAGCGCGAGGTCTGCGGTGAGGCCGTACTCGAGGACATGGGGCCGCCCGTCGAAGTCGCGGACCTCCTTGCCTTTGGCTAACTCGGTGCCCGCGCCTGTTGGCGTGAAGAACGCCGCGATGCCTGCTCCGCCAGCACGGATTCGCTCTGCGAGGGTGCCCTGAGGGACGAGTTCAAGCTCGATCTCGCCGGCACGGTAGAGGTCGGGGAATACGGTGGAGTTAGCGCTCCGCGGATACGAGCAGATCATCTTGTCGACCTGGCCGTTCTTTATGAGCGCGGCGAGTCCTACCTCGCCGCTGCCGGTGTTGTTGTTGACAACGGTCAGACCACGGGCTCCGTTGTCGATCAGGGCATGGATCAGTTCGATCGGGCTCCCAGCCTCACCGAACCCGCCGATCATCACGGTGGCACCATCGCCAACGGTCGCGACCGCTTCGGCTGCGCTGGCCGTCCGTTTGTCGATCACTTCGACGCCTAGGCCGAAACGGCGACTGGCTCTTCGGTCCTGGTTGCCTTGACCCGCGTGTAGTCGAAGAGACCAGCTTCGTCGAACAGCACACGGTCCTCATAGTCATCGAACCACACCGCGTCGGGGTTACGACCGACAATGCAAACCTTCCCGCGGTCGGGCGCGCCGGCGGCGTTGCGGAGAATCTTGAAGATCACGACGCCATTCTCAGACCCCGCGAGGCCCGGGATCGGTTCATTGGTAACCGCCGAGACCTCGGTCTTACCCTTGTAGTGGGTGATGGAGAGCCTGGCGTGAGCTTCGACGCCTGATAGACCCTTTTGTGATTCGTTGAGGGTCTCCCACGCGGTCTCGATCGGAACGTTGAACGCGCGGTAGGCCACAATGTCGCGCCCGCAGAAGAAGTAGTGATTCTCTACTCCAACGCGCTTCAAGATGCGCTGAAGGATCCGCAGCGCCACTACGTCGTCGTTCACCCCTTTGATTATGGGCGACTGATTTTCGAGGCTAATCCAGCCTCGCGAGACAACAGCATCGACTGCTCTCTGGGTGCTTTGGTGCCACACATAGAAGCCGTTGTCGTCTTCGATGTAGTTACCGCTCTCGTCTTTGGCAAGTAGCTCGTCTGGGTGGTTGAAATGGGTCATCAGTCGGAAGCCGACATCGGGGTAGACCTCATGAAATCGATCCATCATCGCCAAGAAGGCGTCGTCGAAGCGGTCAGGGTGGAACGACAACTCCTTGGTACCGAGCCGGATGGCCTCTACACCAGCTTCTGCGAGGGCTGTGAACCAGCCCGCGAGCTTGCTGTTTGGCAACACCATCGGGTCGCCGCCTGACAGAAGGATCTCTCGGAGTTTCTCTCGACCAGAATCTGGGTGGATTCCGCCGTTGGCTTCGACGGCGGCGTTGTGGGATCGGATGTAGTCGGTGACTTCGGTGAGCTGCGCGAGGCCCTTCTTTTCGACCGTGCCGTCTTGGCGCTCGATGTCCTTGCGCGCAATGAGTTCCTCGCGATAGCAGAAGCGGCAGTGGGCCGAGCAGGTCGAGATGACATACATGAGCCCCATCTCATACTTGTGCAACAGACCTTCGACCGGGCTGTAGTCCATCTGATTCCCAGGATCTTCAGAGCCCTGGAGGTTCAGCGTCTCGTCGGGAGAGGCCTTTACGAGCTTTTGTAGTGACGGGCTGTTCTGAGCAAGCTCGAAGTAGTGCCGCGTTATTTTGACCGGCATACGAGACTCGATGTCGCGCTTGGTGCCGCGGATCTGGATCAGATTATCGAGCTCGCCCTGGCTGTAGAAGTCGGCCATGTCGTCTGGCACAGTGCCGTTGATGAACGGGTCGAGCCCGTTGAGGATCTGGCGGTCATAACGCGGGTTCTCTACCCCGTCGAGCACTAGGTGCTCTCGGGCGGTCGGCACGTACTTTGCTCTGCTCATGGCCTCAGCTCTCCATTTTCGCTCATCGCGGATGTACATTACTGCACAAGATCACACTTCTAACGTAACAGAATGCTCACATCGGCTGCACGCGGAAAGATTGCATGTCACCAGTCAATATCTCCGAAGCGATCGCCGGAACCCGCGATCGTCTGACCCCGACCGAGCGTCGAATCGCGGCAGCGATTGTTTCAGAACCGACCCTGTTGGCCTTCGGGACCGTTTCGGATCTGGCGCACCACGTCGGCACGAGCCGGCCCTCAATCGTGCGCTTCGCGGCCAAGCTCGGATTCACCGGCTACCCGGCTCTGCAACAAAGCGCGCGGGTCGGTCTTTCACAGCGGCTGTCGACCCCCAGCGGCCGCGTTCGCGGCGATCGGCTCACAAGCGCCGGAGACCTCCGGGCTTTGACAGCGGCCCTAGCGCCGCTCGAAGCGATTGTCGAGAGCGGCCTCATTGGTGGCTTAGCACCCCGTATCGCTGCCGCGACCTCGGTATGGATCGCAACCGGCGAAACCTCAAAGGCGTCTGCGCACGCCCTCGAGAGCGGGCTCGGCATCATCCGCGCCGACGTTCATCTGCTTGAGGACCATTCCATCGGACGAGCACTTGCGTCCGCGGGCCCAGATGACATCGCTCTCATCTCAGATTTCAGTCGGTATCGGCGGTCGGCGGTCGTCGCCGCGCAGGCCCTTAAGGCGCATTCGGTGCCCATAGTCGCGATTACCGATGGCCCGTTGTCGCCGCTCGCGGCGTTTGCCGACACGCTGATCGAGCTGTCGGTGCCAGCGGTGGGGCCGTTCGACAGCTCGGTGTCTTCGGTCGCCCTCGCCGAACTCATCGTTGCAGAGGTCGCACGTGTCGACCTCACCACCGTGCAGAAACGGATCGATCGCACGGAGGAGCTCTGGTCTGTCACCGACACTTTCCTCACCGATGTGTAGCGACCGCGTCGTACAGAGCTCCGCTGGTGGTCGACAGGAACAGGTCGAGGGGGATCTCCTCCTGTTTGAGGAACCCCTTTTGGGGAAGGACCCCGTCGCGCACCATCTCTATGACCGAAACCACCGACCCGGCGGTGGTCCAAGCGATGGCGGTTCGGGATCGACCAGCCAGCTCGCGCGGCTTGAACGCCCTCACGTATTCGACTCTGCGGAGTTGGTCATCGATGTAGCCCTCCGAGGCCACGTGCACGTACACGACGTCGTCATTGACCGGGGGCTTGGCATTGGTGAGGATCTCGCCCGCCAGTTCGCGACGCTCGCGCATCAGTAGCTCGTGAAAGAAGAAGTTCATGAGCTTCGCGTGGCCCGGGTAGCGCATTGTCTTGTAATCGATGTTGTCGACCCGGTCGAGGTAGGTCTCACAGATCGTGCCGAGGCCGCCTGAAGTCGTGAAGGCCTCTAGCTGGGTCCCCTCCACATAAATCGTCTCAAGCCACTCCATGGGTGAGACCCACTTGTGAACGCCCTCCTCGATCACCTCACAATCGTTGAGGTACTCGTTGACCACGCCCTCAGACGACCAGTTGAACGCATATCCCATCAGCCCGACGGGATGTTGGGGTAGCGCTCCCACCCTCATCCGAATGGAGCGGCAGCGGTCGAAGACCTCGACCTGCGACGCGGCGACTATTCCAACGAAACCCGGTGCCAACCCGCATTGGGGGGCCATCAGGGCCTGTGACGTTTCGGCCAGCTCTCTGATTCGAGCCGTGGCCGATACGTCCTCGGTGAGATCGAAGTAGTGAATTCCCAATTCGTGGGCTGTCTCGGCGACTCCGACGTTGAGGTGATATGGCAGACACGACAGCACGGCGTCGACCTGACCAAGCTCGCGGGCCAGGGCAACGAGATCGGCGACATCGACCGAACGCGACTCGATTCGAGACGACTTGGTGACCGGTCGTTGATCGAAGGCCAGAACCGAAAACCCCGAGTCGTGCAACAGCTCGGCCGCGAGCAGGCCGACCTTGCCAAGGCCCAGAACCGCGACCCGTTCGATGGAGGACCCAATGCTCCTCACTGCGCGGCCCCGGGGGTATCGAAGGTGATGCCTTGGGCCAGAGGGAGCTCACTTGAGTAGTTGATGGTCTGGGTTTGGCGACGCATGTAGCCCCTCCAAGCATCAGAGCCCGATTCGCGCCCTCCACCGGTTTGCTTCTCGCCACCGAACGCTCCCCCGATCTCGGCGCCCGACGGTCCGATGTTCACGTTGGCGATTCCGCAGTCGGAGCCGACCGCCGACAAAAAGGTTTCGGTCTCGCGCACGTGGGTGGAAAAGATGCACGATGACAGCCCTTGCGGGACGTCGTTGTGAATGGCGATCGCTTCGCTTAGCTCGGTGTAGCGCAACACGTAGAGGATCGGGGCAAAGGTCTCCTCGCGGACCACATTGGTCTGGGCCGACATTTCGACGATTGCCGGGCTCACGTAGACCGCATCGGGGTACTCGTCGCGGAGTACTTGTTCGCCGCCAAACACCGTGCCACCATCGGCTGCGGCTCTGTCGAGCGCAGCCACCATCGCGGTGCGGGCCGGCTGGTCGATGAGTGGGCCGACGAGCGTGCCATCGACCAGAGGATCGCCAATCGGTAGCCCCGCGTAGGTGGCCTGGAGCCGCGGAATGAGCGCGTCGTAGATGTCCTCGTGAACAATGAGCCGACGCAAGGTGGTGCAACGCTGCCCGGCGGTACCTACTGCCGAAAACACGATGGCGCGGACGGCCATCTCAAGATCGGCCGACGGCGCCACGATCATGGCGTTGTTGCCGCCGAGCTCGAGGATCGACCGACCGAAACGTTCGGCCACAACTTGGCCTACGGACTGACCCATCCGCGTCGAGCCGGTGGCCGAAACAATGGCAGCCTTGGAGCTCTCAGCAAGCTGGCGGCCGATCTCGACTCCCCCGATGAGCACTTGGGACAACCCTTCGGGGGCGTCTCCGAATCGCACCAGAGCACGGTCGACTATCACCTGGGTGGCCAAGGCGGTGAGCGGAGTCTTCTCCGATGGTTTCCATATGACGGGGTCGCCGCACACTAGGGCCAGTGCTGCGTTCCAACACCAGGGAGCAACGGGAAAGTTGAAGGCGGTGACTATGGCGCAAACGCCCATGGGGTGCCACATCTCGCGCATGGCGTGGCCAGGTCGCTCGGAGGCAATCGTGAGGCCGTAGAGCTGACGCGACTGGCCCACCGCGAAGTCGCAGATGTCGATCATCTCCTGCACCTCGCCGAGGCCCTCTTGGAGGATCTTGCCGCACTCGAGAGACACAAGGGCGCCGAGAGCATCCTTGTTGGCCCGAAGCTCGTCGCCGATGAGCCGCACCAGCTCGCCACGACGGGGTGCAGGCACGTTTCGCCACTGTGCGAAAGCGGCCTCAGCCAAAACGAGGGCCGCGTCGACATCTTCGCTGGAGTGTTCGTGCAGGCGAGCTATCTCGGTGCCATCGATCGGCGACGTTACGGCGAGACTGCCGCCCTCGACTGTGGCGGTCGCGAGGCCTGCTGCGTTGAGGATCTCTGCGTGTTCCATAGGCGATGTTATAGATGATTCATCTTGCAGATACAAGCTGTAACATCTCATACATGTCCGGAGCCGTCACCCTGAGCGAACGAATCGCCTCCGCGAGTCCGAGCCTCACCCCCACCGAGCGCCGTATCGCCGATGCCGTACTCGACGATTCCACCATCGTGGCCTTCGGCACCGTTGCCGAAGTGGCCCAAACCGTTCATACGAGCGGACCATCAGTTGTTCGATTCGCCATGAAGCTCGGCTTCGACGGCTACAGCGCCCTACAGGACGAAGCCAGGAGGTCGATGGCCGAGCAACTCACGCGCCCAACCGACCGCATCCGCCACCAACCCGGCGGGCAGGTGTGGAACCGAACCCGCACAGTCGCAACCGCGAGCGTCGAGGCAGCATTCGAATCCGTCCCAGCCGACACAATCAGGCGCATGGCGCATCTCCTCGCTGGCACTCCTGGCAATATCTGGATCATCAGCTCAGAAGGCTCAGCCGCCGCTCTCGTGCTGACCGCTGGCCTCAAACTGCTCCGACCAGGCACCCGGCGCCTCAGCGGCTCTGCGGCCAATATCTCTGTCGAACTCACCGACGCAAACGCGGGCGACGTCGTGGTTGCGATCGACTTCTTCCGCTACGAATCAGCCGTTGTGCGCACTGCCGAACTCTTGGTCGAGATTGGCGCCGACCTTGTCGCCATCACCGATGGTGCATTCTCCCCCATCGCCGCGATCGCCACCGTCTGGTGCAGGGTCGACGTACCTGCCATTGGCCCATTCGACAGTGCTCTACCGGCGGTCGCGGTCGCCGAGGCAGTTCTGGCCGAGGTGGCTCACACGCTCGCTGCCGAGGCAATCACGCGACTCGACAGCGCAGAAAACCTCTCTGGCGCTCAGCAGGTCTTCATCGAAGACCAAACCTGACCCGACTCAGACCCCATTCGATTTCGTGCGTTCCAGTATTGTTGTAGCGATGTTCTGTGTGTCGGTCAGTTCGGTGCCTTCGGTGAGCTCAATCGCCTCGGTGGCAATTCGAGCTGCATCGGAGTCTCGGCCTCGGTCGAGGCAAAACTGGGCGTAGTGAACCCGCGATCTGGCCGACCATGCCGTCGCTCCGAAGTTATCGCTGGCCGCTATCCCGGATGTGAAACGCTGCTCAGCCTCGCCGTCCTCGCCGAGCACCGATAACACCCTGGCCATGGCTGCGTCGAGCGACCCGAAATAGAAACACGCCGCCGAAAGCTGAATATCTTGGTCAGCACGTTCGAGTTCGCGCAGCCGGGGCAGCAGGTCGGCTGCGGCGGCAGAATTGCCGGTGAGACTGATCGCATCGGCGAACCCGGCAAGCACCACGGGCAGCGAAGAGTCATCGGCCAAATCGTCGAACGGTCGAGCATGGTCGACGATGGTGATGACCTCTTGGGTACGACCGATCGTTGCGTATGCCGATGCTTTCATCGCCGCGCTTGCGCCCTGATAGTCAGACTCGCCAATGGTGACGTCCTCGATGAGCGGGAGCAACTCGTTAAGAGCGGTTCGTTCTCGGTACGTCTGGAAATAGGTCATGGCGTGATATTGCGTTCCGGCTTCATCTCCTTTGGAGCTCAGTGACTCCAGAAGTTCATCGGCACCGGCCTCGGCCTCGGCCAACTTGCCGAGAGCCAACCCAACAATGATGTCGAGCGCCTTGAAGCCCGCTCGCGTAAACCTGTCAACTTGCGAACGGAGTCGGTCGACGACCGGCAGGCACCGTTGAAACGTGGCGTGGTCGTTCTCGAAGATTGCAATGACCGTCAGAGACTGCAGGAATCTGAACTGCAGAGTTGAGTCGCCCGCCTTCTCGCTCGCCTCGGCTGCTTGTCGGTAGAGCTCGTTTACTCGATCTCTAACGCCGGCCGGGGTGGCCAATGGCGGCAACGCGACGCTTAGCCGGTGGATGATCAGACGGATCTTTAGTTGATCGGCACCCGCGTGCTCGAGGATTGTCAATGCTTCGGTGCAGACTCGTAGCCGTTCATCGGCTTCACCGGTGAACAGTAGTTCTTGACCTAAATCGATGAGGAGCGATGCGCGCGCTCCAGGGGTGTCGGCCAGGTCCAGTTCGAGGCCGGCCCGAATCAGCTCCATCCTCTCCTGGTCGAAGTCGAACGACCGCGTCCAGATTGTTCTTCCGTTCACTCGTAGTGCATCTGAGACAATTTGGGGGTCTCGCAGCGCTAGGCCGATTCGGGCCGCCCGTTTCGCGGTATCGTCGAAGCCGCTGAGACCGTTCCGTAGCTGCGATTCAGCCAACCCGACCAGCAAGACAGCTTGTTGTTGCTGGTTCGGATCATCGGGATCGAGAAGATCGAGACCACGCTCGAACCAACGAACCGCATCGTCCGCGGCGGCTCGATGAAGCGCTACCTGCCCAGACCGGGTCGCCCATAGAACGGCCGTTGAGGGATCTGGATCGGCGGTCTCGGCCCAGTGGAAGGCAATCCGGGTTGTCACGACATCAAGCCGGCCCTCGTTTCGACGCTCGATCTCTTGAGCGGCCCGCCGGTGAAGCCTCGCCCGTCGAGTGGCAGACAACTCATCGAGCAGCGTGGACCGGACCAACGCATAAGTGAACCGGTACCACCCAGTGCCGGTCTCCACCGCGAGGTTCGCAGCAACGACTGTGTCAAGGAGATCAAGCACATCATCGGGATCGATCCCTGCGACCGCGCTCAACACATCGACCTCAAACTCATGGCCGAGCACTGAAGCAGCTACGAGCATCTTCTCGGCTTGTTCATCGAGCACAGTGAGCCTGCGGCCAACAACCTCTCGAATACCCTCGGGAATCCCGAGCTCGTCGAGGGTCATGTCGCTGGTCCAGGCACCGTCGCGAAAGACAATCACCTCACTCTCGATGAGGTGACGCAAAACCTCGCCCACAAAGAACGGATTGCCAGCGGTCTCTCGATGTAGCGCGGTAGCGAGGTCGCCTCCAGCAGCATCGAGTTCATGACCGGCCGCCAGTGTCATGAACGCGGTGACATCATCTTGGGTCAACCCGCGCAGATCAAGTCGAGTCACCTTGTAAATTCTGCGAAAGTCGGCCAGTGCCGCTGCGAGAGGATGACCGCGATCGAGGTCGGTGTCGCGATAGGTCCCAACAATGAGCACGGGCTCGCTGACCAGTTCCTCAACTATGTTCTTCAGCGCGGCCAGGGTCGCTGAGTCCGCCCAGTGAATATCGTCAAGCACGACCAGGACGGGACCCTCTTCGGTCATCGACCGCAGCCACGAGACAATGGCGCCGAGAACCTGATACCTCTCAAAGTCCGGATCGCTCAGCTGCGGCACCGCTAGACCACTGACATAGGACTCCAACTCGGGGAAAATTCGTTGAAGATCGGTGGCTGCGGGTCCGAGCACGTCCTGAACTTCTTCCGAACCCAGCCCCGAACACCACCCTCGTAGCGCTTCAACAAAAGGTCGAAACGGGACGTCAGCGCTATCGTCGCATCTACCCGCGACAACCGTTCCTCCTTGCGAGAGCGCCAGTTTGGCCAACTCTGCGACCAGCCTGGTCTTACCGATACCAGGTTCGCCAGAGACGAGAACCGCGGCGTGGCCAGACTCACCTAACCCCTCCCAAGCGTCGACGAGCTGCTGGAGCTCCGCCTTTCGACCTGCGAAATCGAACGATGCTGCGGTTGACAACAAATTGGGCAGCTCGAGTTCTGACTCTGTTGCAGGAGCGCGTGCCCAAACAACCTCCATCACCGACACTGGCTCGACCAAACCCTTGAGCTCCAAGTCTCCTACGACTAGGAACTCGTGGCCACCACGGCCCCTCGACATCAACTGAACCAGGTTCGAGCAGAAGATCTGCCCGGCCCCGGCAGCCGACTCCAAACGCTGGGCCTCTACAACTGGCAAGCCGAAACAGTCGTCGCCCTCGAAGCTCACATCCCCAACCGATATCCCGATACGAACCGCAATCTGCTCCGACCCAGCAGCACCGTTCAGCACAGCTATGGCTTGCTGTACAGCAATGGCCCCGCCAACAGCATCGGCCGAGCCAGTGAAAGTAGCCATCATGCCATCACCAAGATGCTTCACAACCGTGCCACGATTGCGAGCGATCGCTTCTTCGACGACGTCGTCATGGCGCCGACGTAGCTCGTCGGCGCGCTCTTCTCCCACCCTCGATCGCAGCTCGGTAGACCCGACCACATCGGTAAACAACACAGTGGCGGTATCGGTTCGAACGTCAGTCACTAGCCAGAGCTAACCACACGACGAACACAGTGGCGATCCGGTAGAACAGCACCGCCCCCGCTTTCCGCCGGCCAACCAGGCGCGGCACCTGCGCACTTCCTTGGATGCGGTCGGCCAAAGCGTACCGACAGTAGTCAATATTGGTGCTTAGGTTCGTAAAGAGTCAGCGTTGGAAACCAAAGCGGCGTCGGGTCGGCATCTCGGTCGCAGGCTCCATTTCGGGCATTGGGTCGGTTTCGGCGGCCAAACGAAGTGCGAGGCGACGGGTCCAGGCCTTGGCGGTGAAACCGTGGGCGAACACGCTGGCCAGCACGGTCCACGCCGCGACCGCAAAGATGGTCTCCGCCGCGGGAGTGTGAAGTTCTTCAACGACAACGAGCGCGAAGAGGATCGAGGCCAGACCACGAGGCCCGAACCAGCCGAGAAACAGGCGGGTCTCGAAGAATGTTCCTGAGCCGATCATTGACACCAACACCGGCACCATCCGTATGACCGTCAGCGACGCGACGGCGTAGACGGCGATCTGCCAGGTCAGATTGTCAAGTAGGGGCCCGACCAGAACGGCGCCAAAGATGACGAACGTGATCGCACTCAAGAGCTCGCCTTCGTCCTCGGTGAAGTCCTGGACACCGGCGCACTGTCCGCGTGCGACGTGTCCGAAAGCCAGCCCCGCGGTAAATGCCGCGATGAAGCCGTTGCCGTCGACAAGACCCGCCAGGGCGAACGCCGCAGCAGCGATCGAGATTGTCGCGAGCTGACGGTAGATTCCCTCGACTGCGCCAGCGATCACCCGCGAGTCCAACAGTCGACCACCAATCGCGCCGACGGCTACTCCAGCAAGCACTCCGAACCCCACCTGCTTGGCGGCGAGCTCCAGCCAATCGGCCGAGCTACCTGCCTCCTCGGCCACGGCAATAGCCAGCACAACGGTCACAAGTGGTACTGCGATGCCGTCGTTCAGGCCGCTTTCGACGTTGAGAGACTGGCGCAGTCTGACCGGTAGGCGCTGGTCGGAGACAACGGCTTGGCCCAGAGCGGCGTCTGTTGGGGCCAGTACCGCTGCGAGCAATAATGCTTCGATGGTGCTGATGCCAGGTATGACCAGAGCCGCAGCCAACGCTCCCAAGACAATAGTGAGTGGTAGGCCGATCCCTAAAAGCCGCGCTGGCAGCGCCGCCTCGCGGCGCAGAACCTGTAGGTCGATGCGAATGGCGTCGGTGAACAGGACAAGGACCAGCGTTGCCTCCACCAGAAAGGCCACCGCCTCGCCACCGACTTCGAGGTCGAACCAAACGAGACCACCGGTTCCCATTACAAGGCCAACCGTTGTGAAAACAATGGGCGCCGAAATTGGAGACATCGCGAGACGCTCAGAAACCATGGCGTAGCCAAACACTGCTACCGAAAGTATGAACAACTCACTCACAGCCACTCCCGGGCCCAACCAACCATCGCGGGAGCGCAGCTGTTTCTAGTCGTTCATTCACGTGGGACCTCGTCTCGAGACCTGTAGTAGACCAGGAAACTTGGGTTGCCGCCCTGCTCTCGCTCGACAGGTTCCAGGAGCGATCATCACTCAAGACATTGATTTACCGGATTCGACAACACTCCCTCGGTCGATCCCGATGCACCGCGGCAGAGCGGCGATCCGTTCAAGGCTCGAGGAGTACAGCCCATCTCGCCACGTGCGAGGGCTGCACAGAATTCGTTGACCAGGTCAACAAGGCAATCAGACTCACCAGCGCGATCAGCGAGCAAGACCTCGAGTTGCTGCCTGCCAACTCCTCTAACCCCTTGACATTGTCCTAAAGATCAACGTTTAGGGTGGAGGCTTGGTCGCAACAGGAAAGGAACCATCATGAGTAGCTGTTGCAGCACCGACCTCGACGCCAACGTCCAGTCATGTCCCCATTGCGGTGCGACCGGCCCTGTAGTCGGACACGAACCAGTTCAACCCCACCGCGCCGATATCGCTGGCGGCAGCTGGCAGCACTGCCCAACATTGGAATGCCCCGTTGTTTACTATCTCGAGGCCGACGTCGTCACCAACGACGATGTCAGAACCCAAGTCGGCCACAAGGCTCTCGACAAACCAACCCCTGTCTGTTTTTGCTTCTCGCACACACGAGACGATCTCGCCACCGATCTGGCCACCAACGATGGTGTCAGCTCGATCAAGCTCGGCATCAAGGCCGCAGTGGCCGAGGGGTTATGCGCCTGCGAACACCTCAACCCCAGCCAAGAGTGCTGCCTCGCCGACATCCACCGCACCCTTAAATCCATAACCTCAGCCGCAGCGGCGGTCTGAGCGCTCCCGCAGCACCTCGAAAGCCAGATCACCCTGCTAGATGATTAGTTCCCAAAATGCCACCAGCACCACGATGTCCTATGACTTCGGCGTCATAGCCCGACTAGGTCGCGCAAGTCGCCCCTCTTGTCTGCCGCTATATGCGCGGAGTGGTGTCGCAACTCGAGACCGGCGTTGATAGCAGCGAGCACGTGTTCGTCGCGTGACTCGTCGATCTCGCCCCCGTGAGCTCGTAACCAACGCTCTACATCCGAGATCTGCCACAGCCGGTAACGACTGCGGGGGTCGGTGACCGGAGCGGGAAAGCCCCCTGGCCCGCGGTCGCCGCTGATGAGGAGGCGAACGCTTTCACGCGTCCGGCCTGTCCGCGCTGCGATGACAGCCATCGACGCCAGCCCGGCGTCAGCGATCCGCAAAACTTCGGCGCCGTCGATTTGCTCGACATCGGCCACTGCCGACAGCACGGCGTCTTCGAGTGAAGCGGCTTCTCGATCGAACTCGAGATACTGAATCCCGTCAGCGCGCCCGACGATAGCGTCATCACAACCGGCCTCGAACAACGCATCGACAGTCTCATCGGACTGCAAATCCGGGCCAACGACGATCAGCGTGAAGATATGTGTCGTCATCTCAGTTGTCCTTTTTCCACTCATGCTGGCAGCGTTCAAGAGTTTGACGGAGCTGACGGGCGTGATTGCCCGGGTTCCGCGGAGTTGACCAGATCGACACTTGACACCCGGATCGGTTGGATTCGCCACAGCGGGCAACGCCCCATCGGTGACCTGATGATGTTGAGGTTACGATCCATCCTGCTTCCTCGAGTCCGACTAGGGCCGCCTCGACATCCTTCTTCGGGTGCCTTGCCCTCGCCATGTTGACACGATACAACAGATGTTGGTTCGTGTCAACATCCCCACCGAGGCAAGCCTTGATGTCCGCCCCCAGTTCGATCGGGAACAAGACGACGCTCCTAGTCCGCGCTTCTCTGCCTGCCGGCACCTCAAGATCCACTCGACCAGATCACCCGAGGTCAGCACCGAGGCCGCGTCTGTTGATCAGCGGGCGCTGGCTCGGTGAATTCAACCGAGATCTACGGTCAATGCGTCGTAGCCATAGAGCCAGTCGAAGACGTCAGTGCTGTCGCCTCCACCCAGATGGGAAAAGAACGCGTCGCGACCAGCTTGGTCCGGACCGTCAGCCATGTGGTAAAGGTTGGCGTTGTCCCGCGACTGCTTCTGGATCTTTGCGGTCCGGGGCCGGCGGATCCGTTCGTAACACGCCAGCGCATCCTCTACTCCATCAGCGTCAGTTTCGGTGAGCAAACGGCTTAGGATCGCGGCGTCCTCGACCGCCTGACAGGCTCCTTGGGCCGTGAACGGCAACATCGGATGACAAGCATCGCCAAGAAGAGTGACTCGGCCACTGGTCCATATCTCGGTGGGTTCACGATCGTAGAGGGCCCACCGATGCACCGGTTCAATGACGTGTCGCAGCAACTCACAGACATCTGGCGCCCAGCCCGCAAAGTGGGCCCGGAGATCATCGATCGATCCTGGCTCGTTCCAACCCTCTACGTCCCACAGTGCTTCGGGGACGACGCAGACCAAGTTCAGGTACTGCTGAGATTCCCCGACGAAATAACTGACGATGTGGGCGTGGGGACCCATCCGGTTAGTGACCTCGACCGCTAGATCAGCCACTGCCTCGCGAGGCACCAGCGCCCGGTATGCCACCAATCTGGCGAAGCGGCTGACGCTTGGGCCAAAGACAGCATCGCGAACGCGCGAATGGATACCGTCGGCGCCGACGACCACGTCTGCTTCGATGGTCGAGCCATCTGCGAGGCTGACGGCGGCACAACCATCGCGACTCGAGGCGCCAACAACCTCGGCCCCGAACCGGGCCGAGACGTTCGTCACCGCCGTCGACAGAATCTGGATCAGATCGGGCCGATCCACGTTGTAGTAGGGATGACCCTTGACCCGTTCGGGCTTATCTGAATGCCTGCACCGACGTCGCCGATGGAGTTGGCCTTCTCGACAAGTTCTACTTCGTGGCCCGCCCGAGAAAGCAGTGCGGCCAAACTCAGTCCACCGATGCCTGCACCCGCAATCGCAACGCGCATGTGTGGGTTCCTCTTTCTGCTCAGTCGACGTCTATGTCGGAGCCATAGCAAGCCTCGAGGGTGTCAACGTGAAACCCAACATGTTGCATCGCCCATTACCCTGGCTACCCGTGCACCCAAGATAGGCTCCCCCGAGGCGATCAGGGCCTCGCTCATAACCTCTGCCCGCCAGCCAGAACTGGTACGACTCATGAACAGCAAGGTACTCAAGCCCTCTGCACGGCTCGGTTACATCTGGACCAACTACGTCGAGCCCCATTTCGACCCCTTGATCGACCGCGTTCGTGTTTTGATGAGCACCCGATGCGTGGGCAATTATGATTCGAATCGCACTGGAGGAAACGACTCGTGACTGACTACTTCGACGTCGGGGTGTACTCGCGAACCATCTCGACCGACTCAGCCCAAGCCCAAATATGGTTCGACCGCGGCCTCAACTGGTTGTACGCGTTCCACAATGAGGAAGCAGAACGATGTTTCCACCGAGCACTCGAGGCCGACGCTAAGTGTGCGATGGCCCATTGGGGAATCGCCTACGCAATCGGGCCGTACTACAACGGTCCATGGATCCGTCTCGGAGAACCCCAGCGGACAGAAATTCTTGCTCGTGGCTATCAGCTGGTTGGCGAAGCTACGAAACTTGCCGCCGACACAACCGAGGTCGAACGAGCACTCTGCGCCGCGTTGGCATTCCGGTTTCAGGCCGAAACCAATGACTCCCAGGAGGTGTTCGACTCGTGGGACGACGACTACGCGACGGCAATGCGCGAGGTGTCTTCGCGCTTTCCTGCCGATCTCGACGTGTGTGCCCTCACAGCCGAGGCGCTAATCACCCGTACCCCCTGGCGGCTCTGGGACCTTCAGACCGGAGAACCGTCGGAGGGGTCGAGCACCGTCGAGGCGATCGATCTGCTCGAAAGGTGTTTCGCACGAGGCGATGGTTCCGACGCGCGCTCGCATCCTGGGCTCTTGCACTTCTGGATCCACATCATGGAGATGTCGCCCACACCTGAGCGGGCTCTCGATGCCGGTGTGACGTTGCAGACGTTGTGCCCCGACGCCGCGCACCTCATCCACATGGCCTCGCACATCCAGATCCTGTGTGGGCAATACGAAGAGGCGCTCGTCAGCAATGTCGACGCCGTCGCGGCCGATGACAAGTACGTAGCGTTGTATCCCGAACTTGGTGTTTACACCGTGTATCGGATGCACAACATTCACTTTCAGATATATGCCTCTATGTTTCTGGGCAACTTCGAGAAGGCCGCGGCAGCCGCTGATCTCATCTGGGAAACAGTCACGCCCGAGGCTCTTCGAAACGACAACGCCTTCTTGGTGCGTTACCTCGAAGGGTTCTATGGCATGAAGGTGCATGTGCTGATCCGGTTCGGGCGCTGGGCCGACATCATCGCTGCGCCGCTCCCCGCCGAACCCGACCTGTTTGTCACCGCCGCTGCGCTTTGGCACTACGCCAAGGGGGTCGCCTACTCAGCGACGGGCGAGATCGAGCAGGCCGAACGCGAGCAGGCACTGTTTGCTGAGGCCTGCGCCCGCATCCCTGAGGATCACTTCGTGTTCAACAACCAATCGCGCGACGTGCTCAAAGTGGGCGAGGCAATGCTGGCCGGAGAGATCGAGTATCGGAAGGGCAACCACGACGTAGCGTTCGAGCACCTACGTCGTTCGGCCGACATCGACGACAACCTTTACTACACCGAGCCCTGGGCGTGGATGCAGCCGCCAAGACATGCGCTCGGCGCCCTGTTACTCGAGCAGGGCCGCTCCGAAGAAGCCGCAAAGGTGTACCGCTGCGACCTCGGCCTCGACAACACACTCGTGCGGTCGTCACAACATCCCGGCAACATCTGGTCGCTGCACGGCTACGCCGAATGCTGCGAGGCGCTCGGTCGGCCAGACGAAGCCGCCGAAGTACGAGCCGAACTCAAACTCGCCTCAGTCGGTATGGACATCGAACTCGCCTCGTCGTGTTTCTGCCGCGGCGGGTAGTCCGAGAAGCGCGAGACGACCGAGTGACCATCAGACGGTGAAGATGGGGGTTGTCAGCTAAGAGGTGCCTCGCCGCCGATGGCCTCGGCCCGATCTGCTATCCCACTCATGGCTCCAGCGATGACACCGAGCTGCTCGTTGATTCGTGTCACGTGCGGCCCGATTGTTACACATTGCGTCTCGACGGCTCGGACGCCGTAGGTCACCTTGGCCAGATGTTTCGCAGATAGATGCAATGAACGGGAGATTCGCATCAGGTAGAAGGCGATGACCCCGATCACCAGAGCGATCTCGGCGACAGTGAGAATGATCAACAACGTACGCATGTCAGACGTCTCCCCCGCTCTCGGCCTGCACCGAGGCCAGCAACGCATCATGGCGCAGCGCTTCTTCGGTTAGCCGATCGAGTCGGACGGTTGTTTGTTTCAACATCCAGGTCGTGGCGGTGTTTCGAGCGACCGGCTTAGCGGCCTCCCATATGGCCTCCGATGCACGCTCCACTCGTTTGACCTGATTGAGGAAGAGCTGGAGGAGCGCAGTAGCGGCAACCGCTACGATGAGGCCAAGACCAAGCGTGACCCACCAGAGAGCGTGAGTACTCATGCTTGACCTGCCGTGGACTCAAGATATTCGCGAGCGGCCCGCGCTGATGCAGTGATGTCAACAATGGTCCGGTTCGTAGTGTCCACGTTCCACAAGCCAGCCGTGTTCTCCCTGGCCTCGTTGAAGGCGGCGACGATTGCCTCGGCCTTGTTAGCAGCCCGAGATGCACCGCGGATCAAGAGCGCTAGGAGCAGCACGACGAGGGCGACTGCGGCCAGAACGATCGCCCAGCCGATAATCCAGCCACCAGTTGTTTCGTTCATTGCTTCCTCTTCATATCTGCTACTCGACGCCAACGAGCACTGCCGGCTCGGGTTCGAGATCGGCATCGTCGTAGGATTGTGCAGCTATTTCTGACGCGATAGTTGACATGTACGTCGGCGCGGTAGATCGCGTTATTGCGACCATCGCAGCTCCGTAGACAAGCACCAGCAGTCCGATAATCGTCAGCAGCCACGGGAAAATGTTGACCGGTGGAGCTGTCTCGTCTAACTCTCGAAAGTCTTCTGCAATTGCCCTGACAGCGGGCACAACATCGGCAGCTAAGTAGGTTCGCACCTCAGGAAAGCTCGTGACGTTCGAGCCGTCGAATCGCGTGAGATCCGCGGTGCCGTCGACGTTGCGCCAGTTGTCGGTAACCACACCCAAATTGACAATCGCCTGAGCAATATTGGGCGTGTTCTCCGAAAGCGCAGCCAACACCGCATCACCGTCAGCCAACTCAGAATTGTCAGCCACAAAATCAAGCAACCCCGGAACCTCGGCACTCACATCCTCGAGCGGCAGCGACAACAACAGATGGAACGTATGAGGGAAGTTCTCCTCCAACGCCACAAGAACATCCGCCTGAGACAGACCCGTAACACCAGCCACCAACTCGACAAACGGACCAACCTCACCCGCAGCACCACCCTCGGCATCCACAATCGGATCCGCCATGTTCGTGACGTTGTCGACGATTCCGATCCCGACCTCCATTCCGACAATGCGTTCTTCTGTGAACGCGGGACGAAGCCCGTCGATGACATCCTGGCCACCACCGAGACGGGGAAAGAGTCCGCTGATGAGCACGCCAGCCACGACGAGGACGCCGACAGCGCTAACCAAAGACCAACCGGCCGTGGCGAGGCTCTTGTTGTATGCGCCAGTGCGGGTAAGCCCCATCATGACCATGCCAACAAGGACCACCACAATCCCGAGGACTGTGAGGATAATAGGAATGAGCGTTAGCCTTGGCCACGGGTCGTCGAGGCCCCGAAAGTCAGCTGCGGTTGCTCCGATGGCGGGGATTACGTCTGCCGCGAAGAAGTCTCGAATCTCTGGCACTGACTCGACCGAAGTTGAACCGTCGAAACGTGTGACTCCGTCCATGCCGTCGACGTTGCGCCAGTTGTCGGTAACCACACCCAAATTGACAATCGCCTGAGCAATATTGGGCGTGTTCTCCGAAAGCGCAGCCAACACCGCATCACCGTCAGCCAACTCAGAATTGTCAGCCACAAAATCAAGCAACCCCGGAACCTCGGCACTCACATCCTCGAGCGGCAGCGACAACAACAGATGGAACGTATGAGGGAAGTTCTCCTCCAACGCCACAAGAACATCCGCCTGAGACAGACCCGTAACACCAGCCACCAACTCGACAAACGGGCCAACCTCGCCCGCAGCACCACCCTCGGCATCCACAATCGGATCCGCCATGTTGACGATGTAATCGATCATCTCAACGCCGGCAATATCGCCGGCAACGCGCTCTTCGGTGAAAGCGGGCCGGGCGCCGTCAAGCACGCTTTGACCCGCGTCCAGCCTGGAGAACAAGCTGAGCCCCCAAACGACCAAGACTATGACGACGCCCGCAACCAGAACAACGAACCAGGCGAGGGTGTTCGTGTTCTTCGCTGCTGTTCGTGACATCGGGAAGCTACTTCTCGACGACGGTCGAGAGGGCGTAGTTGATCAGCGTCTGGTTGAGCTCGACTCCGTGCTCTGCGAGAGCGTGCTCGGCTACCTTGGCGATCAAGTCATCTGCCGTCTCGGCAGTCGTGGCCGACTTACAGTCGGCTACGCCAACGTGCTCACAACGAAATTCGAGCGTCATGTTCAGCTTCCCATGTTCGTCATGCGGCGGGTTCATCCACGCTCGAGAGGTCGTCGACCAATGCGCCGAGCGCTCCAGCAACAGCACCGAGATTGGCGTTCATCGACTCGGTGAGCTCGTTGATTGGTTTCGTTTGGTAAGCAATAGCCCGGACGCCAAACGTAATCTTGCCCAGCTGATCGTTGACGTGACGCAAGATCAGAATCACGCGAAAGAGATAAGCGGCGATCGCAAGAACCAGAACAGAGAGGAGAATGATCGAGACGATCGCGGCGGCCGACATCGATTCAGACCATCCGTCTCAGCGCAGCCACGTAGCGGACCGCCTCACCCGTTATGTCCGCGATCTTTGCGTCGGTTTCGACCAAGGCGGGGATAGGTTCCAGGTTCACTGTGAGCTTGACACCGTGCTCAAGAATGTCGTCGGAGTACGCCTGGATCTCGACTGCAGGTCGAATGACCCGGTTCGCCAAAATTACCACGAGGGGCACGGCAACGACGAGGATGATGGCGTTCGCTAACCACCACAACCACATGTCTATTACCCCCAAAACTGTGTTCTTCGGGCTCAGCCGACCTGCATGAGTGTAGCCCACCCTGCTAGGTGTTGTCTACATGTAGTCAGTCGACTATCTCGAGAGAACGAAAAGAAGCTGGGGCAATCCGTTCCAGCATCCCGGTCGACGACTCGAGCACAAGGAAACCGTCAGTGTCAACAGCGATTGCCCGCCCTCGAGCCTCCCCTTGAGGCAACAGCGAGACACGTACTCGTCGATTCATGATCGAGCATCGATTGTTGAAAACCTCGAGCATGGACAGCAAGTCAGTTTCTACGCCAAGAGTCGTCGCCACAAGGTGCTCTTGGAGCGAGCGCAGCAACTGCTCTTTGGTCGCCCCCAAACCAGCCAGACGCGTGCGAACTGCCAGCACCGCATGCTCGATTCGGCCAGGGCCAAGTTGTACAAGCACATTGACTGACGCGCGTGCGAGATCCTCATCTTGGCGGGAAACAGTGTCAGGCCAGACCACCCAATGAGCCTCCCCAGTCTCATCCGCGAGGGCATCAGCGGTGGCGAGCGAAGCGACGAGCCAAAGAAGCGATTCCTGAAGCGGGTTTAGGGCTGGTCGAATGACCATGGCCATCATAAGTGCTTCCTCGTCGGCCATTTTCCAGGGCCGTCCACCCCTGAGCCGCCCGGAAATCTCGCTCTCGATCACCACGACGGAGCCATTCGGGGCTTGTTCGGTTCGGGCCCACGCCGAAGCGAGGGCTTCCACCGACATGCCGACCTGATACCTACGTATCTCACCCACTTCGGATCACCACTGGATTGATCCGATCGATCATCCAGCTATCGCCCGATCGCGAAAGCACAATCGAACCTGCACTCCAACGCCCTTCGCCAAATGTTGCCGGACAGTGCAGCGATACCTCGACCACATCGAGATTTGCGGGGACGGACCGTGGTGTAGCGCGAACATCGTCCAAGGGGACCGCCGAGAAGTCGACCCGCAGACCGTGAACGAGACCGGTGAGGAAGGAGTCGAGTTCGTCGGGCGGACTAGTCCCTTGACGAATTCTCTGAGCCTGTAACGGATCGAGCCCTCGACGGCTTCCAGCCTCCAACACATGCTCGCGCCCGGCGACACTCATCATCGCCCACACGGTGACGTGTTCACCCCAGACGATCGCCTGGACGAACCGTTCTGCGGTCGATATTGGATCTGCGCCGGTCACGGCCTGTCCCAACCAATGTCCTCGAGAATGTCGCGAACCCGAATTCGCTGTGGGCCAAACAGCAATGCGTTTATAGCTTCGTCGAGCACAAAATCGGCGGCGCGTTGGTCGTGTGTGTCCAACATGGCGTGCGCAGCCAACTGCGATTCCAGCGCCGATTCGAGCAGCATCTCAGGCAGTTCCATCAATACCGTAATGAGAGTTCGGATCGACGCTACAAACGATTCCGGCGGCTGAGTGATGATGGCGTATGACAACTTGGTGAGCCGTTCGAGCTGGTTCGATTTGGGCAAGCGTTCCATCTGCACGAGGCGTTGCCGGACGAACATCAACCTCTCGTTCTCGTCCATCGACCCGCAAAGCGTGGCGATGTGATCAGCACGAGTCGCTCCGGGAACCATTACCTCGAGCCTTGCCTCTACAGCCTCGGCATTTGCGAACGCCTCTTGCCAAAGCTGTTGATGCAATCGAGGGTCGAAGATGTTGAGCGCGTCTTCGTAGTACGCGATCGCTCGCTGTAGTGATGCAAGGTCGTCCCTGGCCGCGAGCGCGTGTCCGAGGTTGTGTTTTGCGATCGCATGCTGCATCGGGAACCCGACGCTAGTGAAGACGGTGAGACATTGTTGAAAGGCGAGAACCGCTTCGCCTATGTGGTGGTCGAGCCCAGCCGGATCATGCACGGCTTTGGCTTTCCAGGCGACGCCAAGACTGTGGTCGATCATGGCCGTGTGCATCGATGCTTCTGTACCGCGAGCAGTTGCCGCCGCATCGCTGAGCACAGCGATCGCAGCGTCGCAACCTTCGAGCCCGCCACCGGCCAGATGAACTTGGCCGAGATTGTGTTTGGTGGCGAGAATCGTGCGGACTTGCTCGTCGTTCTCGCCAGGAACCATCGCGAGTGACATCGTGAACGCTTCGATGGCATCGCTGATGTGGCCGCGTTCGGACAAGACGAGCCCGAGATTGTTCAACACCGATGCTTCCTCCGCGGCGAAACCTTTGCCTGCCATGAGACCCAGGGCCTCTCGAAACAACCGACTCGCCGTAGTGGGGTCACCGAGCATCCGGTGAGCCGACCCGGCGGCGTTGAGAATTCGAGCGTGCTCGACCGGTGCACGCTCGATGGTAAGGACCTCGGCGGCCTGCTGGTAAAATCCGAGCGCCTCCCGGAGGTTCTGTTCTGGGTGGGCGCTGGGTTGTTCGGCTGTCGCCATGCCGAGTCGATACGCCGCAGCCGCCCAGCTCAACGAGTCGGCGGCGCGATCGAGCGACATAAATCGTTGCTTCATCGCGGCTACAGACTCGGTTACTGACATGGCGGTTGGCCCGTCGGTGGGCTGGTCTGTGCTCATGTGAACTCGTGGCTCATGTGAGCTCGTGGCGCTGTATCAGCCCTACGCATCGGTCGACTTCTTCGATGGCGACGTCGACAGCGTTTTTGACGATTTCGGACATGCCGATCGCCATGGTGTCGACATCGACGGGTTGCACAGCCACCATCTTCACAATCGGAGGCAACACGTTAAGCGCCCGGGCCACCATCAGCGATCGCTCTGGGGTAGCCAGGTGCATATCTGCCAACAGGTCGTACTTCTCGTTGTGCCCCAACGCGTTCACATCGATGACCTCGTAGTCGATCGTCATGACAGTTCCGGGTGGTCGTTCCCGATCGACGGTATCGATCACAATGATCGCGTCGTACCCATCCCGCAGCTCCAGGACTAGCTGAATTCCGGCGATCCCCGTTTCGACGACGGTGACGTCGGTGACGGATGGACGTTCGAGCAATCGGTTGGCGACTTCGACGCCGAATGCGTCGTCGCTTCGGAGAACGTTGCCGACTCCGGCGACCAGAATGTTCACGACGTCGAACGCAGAATCTCGGCCGCCCTCAGCGCGTACCCGTGGATGACCCACCAAGCAACGTAGTCTTCGAACATCGCCCAGTCGGCTTTGCTGACCTGGGCCTTCCAATGTTCGGCCCGTTTGTCGATCTCGGTGCTGATTACGGTGTCGAGCAACGCCTCAACCAGCGGCAGTTCCAGAAGTTGCGTTCCCGCTGGACGACCCTGCTTGACCTCGTCGGACAGCCGAGCCGCGTCGTGAGCCAAAGGCACCAGTGCGTCGGTCTGCAAACCTGTCTTGGGCATCTCGTCGGTATCGGCCTCTTCGATCCGACGGATGCAGTAGCCCACCAAGAACGCGGTAGCTGCCCAATCAGCGAACTCCGGCATCGGCTGAGTCCGCCGCTCTTCCGCGACCATCTGGTCGCGGTAAGACGACGCTGTAACTGTGAGCGGATGGGCTTGGGCCAACGCCCTCGCTTTGAAACTGAGGTCGGCGACCCTGTCGTCTTTGAGTTCAACCATCTTTACGAGTGCTGATCTGGAGGCCAGTCGTGACTGTGCCAGCGACTGGTGGTGGGTGTGCAACGGCAGTCATTTCCTCGACTTCGACCCTTCGGAAGTCGACCCAGTGTTCGCGCAACGCGGTCTCGACCTGCTCGATGATCGTGGCATCAGAAGCGGTACAACCATCGCAGCTGCCGTGCAGCTTCAAGCGCACGACGCCGTCTTCGAGATGCACTACTTCCATATCGCCGCCATGAGAGTGCAGGTACGGACGCACCTCGGCTAAGGCAGCCTGAACGCTCACCCTCGCAGAATCGAGATCAACGTCGTCGCCCAACCCATAGGCTCGAAGTAGGGCCCCAGCAACAGGATCAGCAGACACCGCTTCGAGCAGGATCTCGCCGCGCCATTCGCGCAGCATCTCGACCATTCGACCAACCCCATTGGCGTGGAAGACGTCGATCCAGTCGAGGAGCTCCACGACCGTGCTGGCCACGGCTTCGTCGTCATGTTCGGCCAAGGATTCGGCAAGGTCGGCAATCCGCGGAAGAATTTGGTCGAAGTCGAGGCGCTCGTCGCCGCGACTCAAATTTCTGTCCTCACGAGAGCCAGCACTTCGTCGACAGTAGCTTCTACCACATCGGAAAACCCAAGCCCGAATGTGTCGTCTTCTGGCTCAACCTCAATGATTACCGTGTCGGCTGGAAATTCGCGGTAGTAACGAGCGACCGCGAGAGTGTGATCGAGATCGATAATGCCGGTGGCCGCTTCGGTCAGACGTTGGTGAACCTCCTCGTCCGAAGGTGGGGTGAGGTCGAGGTCGTAGTGACGGATGGTGCCGGGCGGGTCATTACGACGAGGCATACAGCCGACCAGAATCACTTTGCTTGGCCGCACTTCCTGTAACCGATGTAACACTCGGTGAGCAGCATATGACATGTCCTCGACAATGACATGGTCTGGCCACTCGAGGTCGACCACCCGATTAACCCACTGGGTGCCATAGTCGAGGTCGCGCAGCCAGGGCAGACCAATGCCGCCGACGAGGGTGTGGCCCGTCTCCTGACTTGGCAGCACGTATGTCGGGTCGTTGAGCAGAGTTGGGTCTGGCACAGTAAGACCAGGAATAACGAGATCTGGGAGTTGCGGTCCGGCGCCTGAAGCCGAGCGATCGATTACCGGCATTTGGTTACTCCAACGTGCAGCTGCAGGAGTTTACCTCGCGCGTGATGATGCCCTTGCCCGTGTCCATGTGGGTGGTACACGGCATGCACGGGTCGAAGCTACGGATCGTTCGCAAGATATCGATGCCCTTGACGTCGTCATCGGACACACTTTCGAGAATCGGAGTGTCGACGATGGCTTCCTCGTAAGGACCAGGTTCGCCAAAGGGATCGCGCGGCGAGGCGTTCCAGGTGGAAGGCGTGTTGATCTGGTAATTCAGGATCTTGCCTTTGTCCATGTGCAGGTGATGGCTGAGGTAGCCGCGACCGGCTTCCCAGAAGCCGTAACCAACGCGCTCATCTTGAGGCACCTTGAACTTTGTTGCCGTCTTGGTTTCGCCCTTGCGCCAATACTCAAATGCCTGCATCAGGTTGATCATGCCAATGGCAGCAGTGAAGGCGACGCCGTACGCCCGGCCCCGGTTGCGTTCGAATGCGTTGAGCGTGCGAGGGATCTTCCAGTTGAGCTCCATCTCGGGGAGTTCGTGGCGAGGCATCAACATACGTAGCCCATCGCCTGTTGAACTGATGTAGGGGTTGTCTTCGAGATTGCCTGCGAGCGCCGTGGTCCACATGCGGCCGTAGACACCGGTCTCCATCGACATTCGATCCCAGCGCGGTGCGGTATCCCATGTGTACTTCTCTTTGAAGTTTTTGCCTTCTGGCCGAGGAATAGTGACCTTGTTCATCATGTGATACGGGCTTAGCGGGTTCCCGAGGGGGTCGGTATCGAACGTCTGAGGACCGTTCTTGGTCCAATCCTCGTAGTAGCTGTGCTCGACGAACTCTTCGATTCCCATGTTGATACGGGTGAGGTCGGTCGTAATGAGTTTGCCGTCGATGATGATGCCGGGTGCTGAGTAGCGAGCGTTACCCCAAGTGTCGATGTTGGCGTAGGTGGCGTCGTAAACTTTCGGGTCGTCCCAGATGCCGGTTTGGATGAGGTTGGCAGGACGAGCGCCCACCTGCTCATAGGCCGGGTTTGCCTCAAGGAAGAAATCGCAGATGTCGTCCCACCAGCCCGCTAGACGTTTGGCGTAGTCGAAGATTTTGCCGAGCTGTGTGTAAAATTCGTTGAAAGTCGACGTTGAGATCGTGGTCGAGACGCCGCCAGGTACGAGAGTGGACGGATGCGGGTACTTGCCATACATCAGCGTGCACATGATGCGCCCGATTCGGGTGTACTCAAGCGCCTCGAGGTAAATCTGACCCTCAAGCGGGTTCATGGCATCCATGATGTCTTTGACGGTTTTGTACCCGTGAATGTGGGCGTGTTTGGCCGGTGTGCGAGCTGCAAGTTTCACCAGCTCGGGGTTTGTCATCGAGACCAGGGCCGTCGAATAGTCTGGACCAGCGAGCAACCCAAGGTGTATCGGATGGTCGTAGAACATCTCGGCAACCTCGCCGAGGTTGCGCACCAGGACGCCTAGCGGCGGAGGGACAATGCCAAAGGCTTGCTCGATCGCCATCGCCGATACCGTCGAGTGCACACCACCGCACACGCCACAGGCGCGAGAGCTGATGTCGATCGCGTCGCGCGGGTCGCGCCCTTGCAAGATGATCTCGTAACCACGGAACAACATAGCCATCGAGTAGGCATCGACGGCCTTGCGGTTCTCGAGGTCGAGAGTGGTGTGAACCGCAAGAGCGCCAGCGACCCGAGTAACGGGGTCGATACTCCACTCTCGCAGCCGAGGCGGAGCGGTGCTCGCGCCCGATCCGCCGTTGCCAGATCCGTCGGGGCGCACATATTGCTTAATGGGGCTAGTCGTTACGCCGTATGGGTCGCCGACTCCTTCGAGGAGTCTGGCTTTGCCGTCGCTGTCGAATTCGATTGGCAGGTTCTTGAAGCACATGTCTGACCTACCTAGTGGTTTGCGCCGTCGTTGAGATGTTGAACTTTGCTATAGAAACGGTGGAAAGCCTTCTCGACCCCGACCGGTTGCTTCTTGTACCGGGCCCACCCGCTGGGTGAGTCATCGCTATCCCACCGAACTGACCTTTGTTTGTCATGCATCGACAGGCCTCGGACCCGACGAATGAAACCACCGACAGTTCGACTGGTTGTGGCGCTGAGAAACGAGCCAGGCGGTGTCGCGTAGAAAGGTGCGAACTTGTCAGGGAACCCTGGCATGGTGCAACCAATACAGATTCCACCCATATTCATGCAACCGCCATGTCCGTCGATCATGCCTCGTTCGGCGATGTTGCACTGTACGACCGGGCCCCAGCAACCGAGCTCAACGAGGCACTCCTTGTCGCCGTACTCTTCGGCGAAAACACCCTCCTCGTAATACCCAGCACGTGGGCAGTGACGATGCACGGTTTCGGTGAACAGCCAAGCAGGCCGACCAAGTTCATCGAACTCTGGCAGCGGCGCCAATCCATTAAGAAATAGCAGGGCAGCTGAAGCGGTCTCGATGATGTTGTCTCCGATTGGCGAGCAGCCAGGCACATTGATGACGGGCAGCCCCAACGTCGATCGGTAGTCCTTGCCGAGGTGGTCCATCACACCTTTGGCGTTGGTGACGTTGTTGGCCGCAGCTGGAATCCCGCCCCATGTGGCGCAGGTACCGATAGCCAGCACCGCGGCCGCGAGTGGTGCCATTCGGTCGAGCCACTCGAGGCTTGTGATCTGGCGGCCAGTTTCGCGATCTTCGCCGAGGCCCATCCAGTAACCGTCGCCGGAGTAGGTCTCGTCCATGATCGAACCTTCCCAACAGATGAGGAAAGGGGCATCAAGTTCGCCAGCAGCAGCCATGCGAAGGTTCTCGGTCCACTCCGGACCGGACTCAACGGACACAACCGTGTGGATTAGTTCGACCCTCGGTAGCCCCGGAACGCGACCAAGCATGAGGTCTTCGAGCCGTGGATGTGTGGCGCCCGTAACTGCGATGGTGCAACCGTCGCACGACGCGCCGACGATCCAGAAGAGGTATACCTTCTCGAGCTTGCTGCGGTAGATCTCCTCGCGCGGCGGCAGTATTTGACTACGCATGGCGATCGGAGCGAAGGCGTTGGCCGGATCGGTGACCAGCGGCATCAGCTCGTTGTCGCTGTGTGAGTGTTCGGGCACCTTGGTGTACTGCGCCATGTGTGTCTCCAGTTGCGGTCTGTGCCTCGGCTAGGTGTAGTATACACACAGTTGAGAATTGGTCGAATTAGCCACAGTTTCGGGGGTTTACATGAGCGCTCTGCATGAAGATTCCCCACTCGTTGCTCCAAAGTCATCTGCATTGCAGATGATCTATTGGCGCAGCGAAATTCTGCAGGTCATGTACTGGTTGCGCGGTGAAGGCTTCGGCGACATCGTCGATGCGCCAATGATTGAAAAGTTCTTGGGCGTGGACGCCCACCGGGGTGTCAGCTACCTGGATCGCCTCGTCGAGGAAGGATACCTGACAGCCGATGGCGAATGGTATGCCCTCTCTGATTTTGGGCTGAAACAGGGCGCCAGAGAGTTTGCAGAGTCGTTCAGCGAGCTGACGAAACCTGCTCACGGCGAGTGCAGCGACGACTGCTGGTGTCATGCTTCGGTCGACGAGGCCGATGCATGCATGGCTCACCGAGTCGAACACAACCATCTCATGGATCAAAAACACATGCCCCACAATCACAATGATGGGCACAATGATGGGCCGGCCCATGACCACCACTGACCAGGCCCAAGAGTCCAAACCGGCAACCTCGGTTCTGCCGAGACGTTTTTTGCGACATCTGCTGTTTCTGGGTCTGTCCCGCGCCGACCACTCCTACGGCTACGAACTGGCCGAGGCCGTGCGTAGCTACGGGTTAAGCATCGATATGGCGGGCGTCTACCGCGAACTGCGATCGATGGAACAGAAGAATCTGTTGAGCTCGAAATGGGAGCCATCGGAAAATGGCCCGGACCGCCGTGTGTACATGGTCACCCCGCTCGGGCGCGAGGCGTTAGCCCAAGCAGTCCTAGATCTGCGTCTGGCTCGAGATCAGTTGTCAGCGGCACTCGAGGACGCTGACAACCTATGAAGATCGCTGTCGCCGGCAAAGGCGGAGCAGGCAAGACGACCTTCTCGGCCACCGCGTCTCGATTGTGGGCCCGATCAGGACGCGACGTCATCGCTATTGACGCCGATACCAACCCCAATCTGCACGCTGCCCTTGGCGTACCGAACGAAGCGATTCGGCGGGTGCCTTTCCCGCCGACCACCCTCGTGTCTCGTTCATTCGACGGCCCGGCTCTGAACGAACCAATCGCCGACGTCCTCGATCGCCACACACTTGTAGCACCGGACGGTGTTCGGCTGTTACGCATGGGGATGCCAGAACATGCAGACGAAGGATGTTTGTGCTCCGCCCATGCTATGGTCTCGGCGCTGCTGGGCGATCTCGACGCCATGCCAGACACGATCACGCTGCTCGATATGGAGGCCTCACCGGAGCACCTGAGCCGCGGTACCGCCCGTGAGGCCAACGCGCTCGTCCTTATCGCCGAGCCGTACTTTCGTTCGCTCGAGGCCGTAAAGCTGCAAGCCAGACTCGCCGCCGAGACAGCAATCGGCCGAGTCGTCGTGGTCGCAAACAAGTGTCGCTCTGACAGCGACTTCGCGGGAATCACCGAGTTTTGCGACAACCACGAACTCGACCTCATTGCTCGAATTCCTTGGGGCGACGAGGTGCTCGACGCCGATGCCGCCGCCACTCCCCTGCTCGACTTCGCGCCCGCAAGCCCCGTGGTGGGGGCCGTGCAGAACGTGTGCGATATTCTTGCCCCAAACTCTTCGATCAAGCAGGCCTCCTGATGTGTGTAGGTATTCCGGCCCAAGTTGTTGAAATTCTCGCGTCAGAGAAAAAAGCAGCAATTGTCGAAGTGGAAGGCGTCCGCCGTGAGGTGAGCATTGTTGTTGTACTTGACGATGGCGTGAAGGTCGGCGATTGGGTTCTCCTTCATGTTGGTTTCGCGATGAGCATCATCGACGAGGAGGAAGCTGCTGCCCAACTCGACTTCATGCGTATTCTGGGCTCGGTCTACGACGAGGAGGTCGAAGCATTCAGCGCCGATGTTCCGAGCATCGAGCCAAGATCATCGACCGCCGAGCCATGATCGATACTGGGCTTCCGGCGAAAGCTCTGACACTTGCTCGGGTTTTCTCTGCCGGGGGGCGTCTGATTGTTTCGGCCCAAGGCCGACCAGACCACGCCCATCACGTCGCTGTCGAGTTCGTTCACCCGGCCATCACCGGCGCTCGCTCGCTGCCGTCTTTCGCAATCGCGGCCGACGACATTCATCATGTCGTACGCCCAGACGATGCCCTGCTAATCCTCGAATCTCTCGAATGGCCGTTCGAGGGGCCAGTCCCGAAGAATGCTCAGTTATTGGTCGTCGGACGCCACCAGACCGAGCCTGAGTTGGTTCGCTGGTATCACCTTCTGTGGGAGCTCGTGCAGATCGGCCTTGAGCACCCCGGCTTAACCGGCGGGGCCGCCAGCCTCGGCGGCGACTCAACCAACTTCCTGTATCCGTTTCTCGATGCTGCCGAGCACGACGAGCCCGCGCTGCTGGCATCGATGGCAGCGTCTGCCGTGGCAAAACAAACCGAGTCCGACGAACTGGCCACGCAGACGTTAACGGCCAACGCAGCAGTGATCGAAGCGATCGCTGCCCAGATTCGCTCGTGCCTCAGCTCTGGACGATCGATCTTTGTGATTGGCAATGGCGGAAGCGCGTGTGATGCCGGACGGTTGGCGCGACGACTGCAAGGCAGCGGTGCCCAAACCAGGTCACTGGCTGAGGACCCGGCCATACTTACCGCGCTGGCCAACGATCTCGGGGTCGACAAGATGTTCTCACGTCAGGTCGAGGCGTCGGCCCGCCCCGGCGATGTGTTGGTGATATTCAGCACGAGTGGAGCGTCTCGGAACCTGTTGTCGGTTCTCGACCTCAGCCTGGCCTCGGAGCTGGTCATCGTGGCGTGCGCCGGATATGGCGGCGGCCCCTTGGTTGCTCACCACCAAGTCGACCACAAACTGATTGTCGACTCATCTTCTGTGCACCGAGTTCAAGAGGCACAGGGCTTCTTGATCGACGAGATCTGCACTCGATTGGCACCATCGGAGGTGCATGCGTGAAGTTCGTGACCGAATTCCGCGATCCTGATGCTGCCAAGTTTCTCATCGCCGAGATCGCCGACCTAGCGGCCGAACAGCCGGCCCGAAAGTTCATGGAGGTGTGCGGCGGACACACGCATGCGATCTACCGCCACGGCATCGAATCGCTCCTACCCGACACCATCGAGATGGTTCACGGACCTGGTTGTCCGGTTTGTGTCATCCCCATGGGTCGTGTCGACGATGCGATCGCTATTGCGTCACAAGATGGCGTCACCATGTGTTGCTTTGGCGACATGATGCGAGTACCTGGCGGCAAAAGCACCCTGCTGGAAGCAAAAGCGAACGGCGCCGACGTCCGAGTGGTCTACTCTCCGCTCGACGCGCTTGCTATAGCCGAACGGGAGCCAGATCGCCATGTGGTGTTCCTGGCCGTCGGTTTTGAAACCACAGCCCCATCCACGGCAATCACAGCGATGCAAGCTCGCGAACGCGATGTGTCGAATTTCTCGATCTTCTGTAACCACGTCACGATCGTCCCGCCGATGAAAGCAATCCTCGATTCGCCAGGTATGCAGCTCGACGGATTTCTCGGACCAGGCCATGTGAGCACCGTGATTGGCACCGGACCGTACGAGTTTGTCTCTCGCGAATATGGCTTGCCGCTGGTGACCGCCGGTTTCGAGCCGGTCGATATTTTGCAAGGTGTTTCGATGTTGTTGCACCAACTCGCCGACGGACGAGCCGAGGTCGAAAATCAGTACAAACGGGTAGTGCGCGATGCGGGCAACAACTCCGCCCTCAAGATTCTGAGCGAAGTGTTCGAGCTCCGGCCCCACTTCGAATGGCGGGGCCTTGGCTTCATCGCTCAATCGGCTCTTACCTTGCGAGCCGAATACGCTAAGTGGGATGCCGAGAAACTCTTTGAGGTGCCCGGGGTAAGGGTCGCCGATCCGAAGGCCTGCCAGTGCGGCGAGGTACTCAAGGGTGCGATTCGCCCGTGGGAGTGCAAGGTCTTCGGCACAGCCTGCACGCCCGAAACTCCAATCGGTACCTGCATGGTGTCTTCTGAGGGTGCTTGCGCCGCGTACTTCAACTACGGCCGCTTCCGGGCCAGACCCAGAATTCCCGTGACGGCAACGTGAGTTCAGAAGACGACCGCAAACGGGTGCTCGACCGCATCGAACAATGGCGGTTGCGGCCGCCAAAGATGACCGACCAAGTCATCACGATGGCTCATGGCGCTGGCGGCAAAGCCAGCCAGGCGTTGACCGACGCTGTGTTCCTAAGCGCCTACGGCGGTCCCGAACTAGGCCGCCTGGACGACGGCGCTGTGCTCGACATACCAGGCGGTAAACGTGTGGTGTTCACGACCGATGCGTTCGTGGTGACGCCACGAGCGTTCCCAGGAGGTTCTATTGGCGATCTTGCGGTCAATGGCACGGTCAATGACCTCGCCGTAATGGGGGCAACACCCACATGGTTGTCCGTCTCGGTGGTTCTCGAAGAGGGGTTCGCACTGACTGAACTCCGGGAAATCGTCGCCGATATTGCGGCGGCGGCCACCGCGGCAAACGTCACCATCGTTGCCGGCGACACGAAGGTAGTCGAGCGGGGCGCTGCCGACGGCTGCTATTTGACCACGAGCGGTATTGGACTTCTCGATGAGCGCGTGTTGCTAGGGGCTGGACAGGTTCAGCCAGGCGATGTCGTCATCATTTCGGGCACCTTCGGCGACCACGGAACTGCCGTGATGTTGGCCAGGGGCGACCTGGAACTCAACGCCGACATCAACTCAGACACCGCGTCGATTCACGAAGCTACCGCAGCACTGCTAGCAGCTGTGCCCGATACGCGCTGGATGCGTGACCCGACCCGCGGTGGTGTCGCCTCGGCCTGCAACGAACTCGCGGTTGCCGCCAACGTCGGGGTTGCGCTGTTCGAACAATCCTTCCCGATCCTGCCTCCAGTCTCAGGCGCGTGTGAGTTGTTGGGGCTCGACCCGCTCTATGTTGCCAACGAGGGAAAGTTCATCGCCGTTGTTCCGCACGCCTCGGTCGAACCGGCGCTCGCAGCATTACGATTGGTCGAAGTGTCTGCACAAGCCGCAGTCATCGGCGAGATCAACGACGAGCACCCTGGCATGGTCGTCGCCCACACATCCTTCGGCGGCTCAAGAATTGTCGACATGCTCGTCGGGGCGCCTCTCCCGCGAATCTGTTGATCGCACTATGGAGCCCGACAGGTTCGCGTTGTTCGCGGCATAGGTCTACTGCAAGAGGTTGACCGGGTCAGACGTTGACGGGCCGGCGGCGGCGGCGGCGGCGGCGGCACATGGCCTGCAACGCACCTTGCCATCTCTGTTCTGAGTCTTGGCTTCGACAACGCCTTCGCCGCACAGGTCGCAGATCACCCACCTGCCGCCGCGATCGTTCGGCGGCGGTGAGCCAAAAAATCGTTCGACGGTGAACAAGGCGTCGCGATCCAGGGCAAACACCATGTCGGAGCGCTCCTGGTGTAATTCGCGAAAGCGAGCACGTTCGACATCGGTGACGCTGCCCGCTCGCACCTTGGCGAATAGGGTTTCATGTTCGTGGTCAGGCTCGGGAATTTCGGGTTTCGACGCAATGCGGATAGCCCTGCCATCTGTTGTCCGGAAGAACGTGAAGACAGTCTTGCCCCAGTCCTGATACATCAGATTGCCTTTGCCGAACGTGCAACCGGTCATGAACTGAACCGCATCGACGCCGCACATATCTGTCTCGGTAACAGCGACGAGTTCCTGATCGTAGGAGTGCACGCCAAGCTCCTCGATCGCTATCGCGGCGGCCACAACGCCGATCGCTAGACCAGGGCACATGTGACCGTGGAACGCCACGATGTCCTGCATCGTTGCTTCGTCTACGGTCATGGTCGTCGTCCCGGCTTGCGGGCGAGCAGCAACGACCGGCCACCGAGATCGTCGACATGTGGTTCGTCGAACCCAGCGTCGGTCATCCATTTCGAATAGTCCTCGAGCCGGTGCGTGTCGCCGCCTCGTCCGGTTAGCAACATCTGCACGGCGAACACTGCTGGAACTGGCCCAGAATCACGCAGGAATGTGTGCACCGCGACACCCCCGCCCGGCGCCGTCATGTCGGCAACGCGCCTGAACAACTGGCCAAGCTTTTCGGCGGGTTGGGTGTGCGTGAAACCAAACAACAACACAAGGTCGAACTGTTTGCCGGGTTCGGCATCATAAACATCGGCTGGAAGAAGGCCAACCTCGGACTCGCGCATTGCCCGCCAGCCCGAGACAATTTCGACCACCTCAGGAACGTCGAGCATGGTGACTTCGCAGCCATGACGACCAGCCTCAATGCCGTACTCGCCGTGGCCACCAGCCACATCGAGAACCGATGTGGCACCGGCGAAATAGTCCATGCAGCGGCCGACAAGATCTGGCGCTTGATTCTTGGCGTTCACTCCCAACGCCAACAGCCACGCCTCGAGCGCTGCTGGCGAACGCGGAGGATGCTTGTCCAGAAGACGATCGGTCATCCGCTCGTCGAGCTTCGCACCCCAGTGCTGCATGAACTGTGCGTGCTGTTTTAGAACAAGCTGCTCCTCTGGGCTCGGGAGTTCAGATCCCGCGCAGTAGGTGTCGCCGTCGCGGCCGACGACCTGCCAGGCCGCGAGCGCGTCGAGGATCACACGCGTTGCATGTGTGTCAAGACCACATCGCTCTGCGAGCTCACTCTCAGTCCCTGGCAGCGTCGCGAGCAGACCGTTACGGGTGGCTGCTGCGGTAAGTATCACTCGACGCCAATCGAGAATCTCGTTCGGCTGGGCAAGAAAACTCGAGTCCGACATCGGTTTCAGACTGTCGCCACAGCGTCGAGAGTCAGCGAATCGACCAGCGAATCGATGGCAGCCCATACGTGCGGGGCATCGCCCTGACCGAGTGGCTCGCCGCGGAGGTCGGCTGCCGCCAGAGCTGGATCTGACGGTATGACTACGTCGAGCGGGACTCCGTGTTCGTTGCACATCTCCTCGAGCGCTGTTCGAGCCTCGGATGAATCGACCTTGTTGCCGACGCCAACCCAGCGTCTAATACCAAGTTCGGCAGCGAGCCCGATCGTTCGTTGGGCGGTGATAACTGCTTTGCGGCTTGGCTCCATTACTAGAACCAGAACATCAGCGTGGGCAAGCGTTCCGCCGGATCGACTGAGGTGTTCGATGCCCGCTTCCATGTCGACGATCGTGTCGTCGGTCTCCGATTCCAGGGCCTGCCCCAGCAAGCTGCGCACGCTAGCGTGCCCGCCACAGGTGCATCCTGCTGCGGCCTCGTCGACGCGGAGCGCCGACATCAGGGTGACCCCCTCCGGCGTCACAACACTGAAGTCGCCCATCAGTTCGGCCACAGTCATGTCGCCGCGTTGCCCCACGACGATCGATCGCGGAATAGCGGGAAGTGCCTCTGTCGCGGCCACCCCGAGGCCAAGGGAGAGACCGAGGTTAGGGTTCGAGTCGGTGTCGACGGCCAGAACGCGGCGTCCTCGATCGACGAGAGCACGGGCTAACAACGAGCTGGTGGTCGTCTTACCCACGCCACCCTTTCCTACGATTCCGATTTTCATCAAGGGCTCCTTCTACGAACAACGTACTCCAAACCCTGTACTCAGGCGCCCACCGCGCCAAGGTGGGCTCGGCCGATCGCTACCTGCCCAAGAGAGATCCCTCCGTCGTTGGGAGGCACCTGACCATGGCGCAATTCGATAAAGCCGTTAGCGGTGAGGCGCGGCACGACTAGCTCAACCAGAAGGCGGTTCTGGAAGACACCTCCGCTCAGAGCAACCACGTTCACTCCAGTCGACTCGCGCAGCCGAACGCATGTGTCGGTCACCAGATCGGCAACGCTCTGGTGGAATCGTCTTGCGATTCGTGCGCCGTCGGTGCCGGCAACGACGTCTTCGTAAACCGCACCGATAAGCGACGAGGCCCGGATGCGCGAGGACTCCTCGACCTTCCACTCGTATCCAGAGATATCGTCGCCGTAACCCGCTGCCAACTGTTCGAGGCCAATGGCCGCCTGCCCCTCATAGCTGACAGTGTCGGCCACGCCACACAATGCGGCTACAGCGTCGAACAGCCGGCCCATCGATGACGTTGCGATCGACGCGCCGCTTCTGCTCAGCGCAACAACGGATGCCATCTGAGTCTCATGCTCGGAAAATATTGGGCCGTCGGGCATGTCCCCGAACGCGGCCACAAGGTGAGCTACGGCCATTCGCCACGGTGCGGTCACCGCAGCGGTTCCGCCTGGCATCGGTACCGGAGCTAGATACGCCACGCGTTCAAACCCTGAGGCATCTCCGATCAGGAACTCGCCACCCCAGGCAGTGTTGTCGGTCCCCCAGCCGAGTCCGTCGAACGTGACCCCGATTGCAGGGCCGAGATGTTGGTTGTCGGTAAGGCACGACACCATGTGGGCGTGATGGTGCTGCACCGCGAGCGTCGGTGCCAAGTCCTGGGCCAATGCGAACTTCGTGGACAGGTACTCGGGATGCAGATCGTGCACAACCAAGGCAGGCTCAACGTGGGCGAAGCCGAGCTGATCGGAGATCGCCTCCTCGAAGGCCCGAAGGGTCGCCGGATTGCCGAGATCGCCGAGATGAACAGAGACCTCGGCTAGATCACCGACGGCCAGGCACGTCGTGCTCTTGAGTTCTGCGCCGACACCAAGGACCGGCTGAGCACCAGAAGGAACCGATACCGCACGCGGAGCGAACCCTCGCGCCCGGCGGAGAAGCTGAAACCGACCTGCAACAACCTGCCCAACCGAGTCGTCGGCTCGCCGTTCTATAGGTCGGTCGTGGCTCAGCATGCTGTCAGCAATCGGAGCGAGCGCTGCGACCGCTGCATCGTCATCGACAACAATCGGTTCGTTCGATCGGTTACCACTCGTACACACCAGCGGCACACCTACTCCCTCGGCCAAGATGGCGTGCAACGGGCTGGCTGGCAGCATCACGCCAAGAAGGCCCGTACCAGGGGCCACCTGCGGAGCCACGCAGACCTCAGGCTTCGCTGGAGCGAGAACGACTGGCGCCTCAGGGCCCAGTAACGCTCGGCGGCCAACCGAGTCGAGCTCGACTAGATTTTCGGCCGCGGCGAGCGTCGCGACCAGCAGCGCAAACGGCTTCTCCTCGCGGTGTTTGCGGTCACGCAGCAGCTGTACCACTTCGGGTTGATCGGCTCTACAGACAAGCTGGTAACCGCCGACTCCCTTGACCGCAACGATATCGCCGGCCACCAACCTCTCGATCGCTCCAGCCACTGTCTCGCCCACGAAAGTTGGTCCGCAACCATCGCAGCACGTTGCTTGGGCGTGGAATCGTCGATCGTTCGGATCCTCGAACTCGGCCCTGCACAGATCGCACAGGATGAAACCGGCTAGCGAGGTTCTTGACCGGTCATAGGGCAGACCTCGAAGCACGGTGTATCGAGGACCACAGTCGGTGCAGCAGATAAAGGGATAGTTGAACCGTCGGTCATTGTTGTCGCTGAACTCAGCCCAACAGGCGTCGCATGGTGCACTGTCTGACGGGATCGAAGACGCTGCGCCCTGGTTTCTTTCGCTCGGCGCGATCAAGAAACCCTCTTGGCCCGTCGGATCGACCTCGATGCACGAGACCTCGAGAACGGTCGCGAGCGGAGGAGCGTCGCCCGACAAACGAGCTACGAACTTGTCGAGGACCGCTGGCGGGCCCTCCACCTCGCAGTACACCTTGGCGCCTCGGTTACCGACGAGACCAGCCAAACACAGTTCGGAGGCCAACCGATGAACAAAGGGGCGAAATCCAACCCCCTGCACCGTTCCTATGAGCTCGATTTCGTACCTTCTCGGGGGCGTCACCAGGTATCGCTTGCCCTGTGCCCCAGGTCACGCCTAGTCTCACCCGCCATGCGCCGCACCGTCACGACCATCCTGGTAGCTCTGCTGCTAGGCACATTGTTGCTGCCCTCGGCAGCAACTGCCCAGGAAGATGAAGTTGTCCTTCGCATCGGATTACATGCGGCGGAGAAGAATCTCAACCCGTTTATCTCGCCAAGAGCATTGCCGATTACGCACGACCTCACGATGCTTGTGTATGACACGCTCTTTTGGTCACAGGCCACCCTGGACCCAGAGCCGTGGTTGGCAACTGGAGCCGTGCCCTCCGACGGCATGCGTACTTGGACGGTGTCGCTCCGAGAGGGAATCGAGTGGCACGACGGGGTGCCGTTCACTGCAGAAGACGTAGCATTCACCTTCCAGTACATGAGTGATCTAGGCGGCCCGGGACGGTACGGACACCATGTTACCGATCACCCCACCTACGTGTCATCTGAGGTTATTGATGACCTGACCGTAGCGATTACGTTCGAAGACCCGATCTCGACGTTCATGATGTTGCCTGGCGGCGACTTGCCAATCGTTCCTAAGCACATTTGGGAGAACATCGAAGACCCCACCCAGGAAGCGACCGCACTCGCTATCGGCACCGGCCCGTTCCGAATGACCGAGTACGTGCCTAACACGTCATACGTGCTTGAGGCCAACGAGGACTATTTCAAGGGCGCCCCGACGGTCGATCGACTGATCATGCCCGTTGTGCCCGATGCCCAAGCAGCCTTTGCTGGTTTGCAGGCTGGCGATCTCGACTTTGTCACTCGCAACCTTCCCGCTCAACTGCATGAGTCTGTCAACGACAACCCTGAACTGGAGATCATCGAGGGCAGTCGAATGCAGTCGCTGTATCTCATGTTCAACACGCGTAAGCCAGCGCTGAACGACCCGGTCGTACGCAAGGCGATGAGCATGACGCTCAACCTTCAGCAGATTGTTGAGATTGTCGATGGTGGCCTCGGCCGGCCAGGCAACGACACTTGGACACACCCCGATTCGGAATTTGCCCACCCCACAGGAGGCCATGAATTCGACCCAGAGGCCGCCATCGCCAACCTCGACGCCGCGGGCTACGCAGTCGGCGAGGACGGTGTGCGGGTCAGCCCCGACGGCGTTCCGTTGTCGTTCACGCTGTTAGTCAACGCGGCCGCACCGCCCCAGATTCGGGCTGGTGAACTAGTCGCAGAACAGCTCGAACCTCTGGGAGTGGACATTACGGTCGAACCATTGGATGCACCCGCAATCGGCGCCACTCGGCGCCCCAGTCCTGATGGACCACCAACGGTCGACATGTTCATCGCCGTGTTCGAGTCACACGCTCACGCCGACCCGGAGCACCTGTTCTTCTTCTTCAACACTCCAGGACAAGGCGGAGTCGGGGTGGTCTTCAGCGGATACTCCAACCCCGAGTTCGACGCCTTACTCGCCGAGGGTCTTAGTAAACCTGTTGAGGAGAAGATCGAACTCATCCGCCAGGCTCAGGAGATCTTCGCCGAAGAGGCGCCTGCAGTAACCCTGTCCTACCCCAACGGGCGTTGGGCTTACCGACCGGCCGCTTACGATGGTTGGATCGACGATCCAGGACACGGCGTCTTCACGAAGCGTTCTTTCCTTGCCGAGTACGCGAACATCCCTGATCCCGAGCCCGCCCAGGAGGAGCCCGAGGCCCCGGCTGACGAACCCGATGACACCATCGCCGAAGATCCAACGCCTGAACCCGATCCAGAAGACGCCGCAGCCGACTCTGACGACATTAGTTCCGGCACCGATGCCTCGACCGAACCCGCCGACAGTGACGACAATGGGGGTTTCCCGATCGTGCCCGTTGGCCTGGCTGTCGTAGTCATTGGTGGAGCTGGTGCGCTGTTGATGAAACGCAACCGCGACAAGGCTGGAACTGTCCAGGACTAGGGCGATCGAACAACACCTGGTGCCGTGAATCGCTACGCCCGCATACTCGGGCAATATCTGTTGGTGGTCGCGGCGGCAGTTGTTCTTAACTTTGCTCTGCCAAGGCTCGCGCCTGGTGGCCCAATCGAATATCTAGCGCCACCGGCTGACGGTACGGTGAGCGAAGTCGAACGAGACGAGATCCTGTCGCGCTACGACCTCGAAGGTTCCACGTCACAACAGTTTGTTTCGTACGTCACCAATCTCGCCAAAGGCGACCTAGGCACCTCGATTCGAGAGAGTCGACCGGTGCGCGACGTGATCGGCGACCGTCTCTTGTGGTCGTTGTTGCTGGTCGGCACTGCCGTTGTGGTGTCGTCTGTTCTCGGGATCGTGTTGGGCTTCGCGGCTGGCTGGCGCCGCGGGTCGCGGCGAGACGCGTCACTATTGTCGTCCGTGCTTGCCGTTGACGCCTTGCCCGCGTTCTTTGTCGGGCTCATGTTGATGCTTGTGTTCTCGGTGAAACTCGGCTGGTTCCCCGTATACGGGGCCGTCTCACCCGACGATGTCGCTGGCTTCGCTCTCGTGCTCGACATCGGTCGAAGGCTTGTCCTACCGGCTACCACGTTGACGCTTGTCGGTCTGGGCTCAGTCTTCGTCGTCGCCCGATCAGCAATGATCAGCGAGACGGGCGAGGACTATGTTTTCATGGCCCGGGCTAAGGGGCTCGACGAAAGGAGCGTGCGGCGACACGCTCGTCGCAATGCGCTCCTACCAGTGTCGACCGTAAGCATGCTTGGGTTCTCAACGCTTGTTGGTGCCGCGACCGTCGTGGAGACGGTGTTTGCATATCCAGGGCTCGGCTCACTCGGCTTCGCAGCAGTTCGTTCTCGCGACTATCCGCTCCTCCAAGGTGTGTTCATCTTGTTCGCACTAGTAGCCATCGTCGTGAACCTCGCGAACGATCTGCTGTACCCACTTCTTGATCCGCGAGTGCGCCAAGCTGGATCTAAGGTCGACGACTCGTGATCAACTCTTGGAGCGCACTTCGTCCGCGGACTAAAACTCTTGCGAGCATCGGCGCAGTAATGCTCATCACACTCCTGGGTGCCGCCGTGCTCGCTAACGTCATCGCCGAACACCCACCGGACAAGTCGAGCGGACCTCCATTTGCCCGGCCCTCATCTGAGCACTGGCTCGGAACCGACGATCTTGGCCGAGACCTCTGGGCCCAACTAGTTCACGGAGCCCGCCTGACGCTGACCATCGGCATCGTTGCCGCGATCTCCGCGATGATCATCGGTACCTCGGTCGCCCTTATTGCGGGATGGCGGGGCGGATGGGTCGACGCCGTCCTAATGCGCATCGTCGACCTCACCCTGGCCGTTCCCTTTCTCGTCCTGATTCTTGTACTCGCCTCGTACTTCGGCCGCGGCGCAGTCGTTACCACTGTGCTGCTCGTTGGCGTTCTCTGGGCTCGACCCGCTCGCCTGTTGCGATCACAGGTGCTGAAGCTCCGACAATTTGGTCATGTCGTTGCCGCCGACTCCATGGGGGCTAGTCAAACCAGGATCCTTGTGCGCCACGTGCTCCATAGGTTGGTTCCGCTGCTCCTATCTCAGTTCGTTCGCGCTGCAGCGGTTGCGGTGATCGTGCAGTCTGGCGTGGCGTTCCTCGGACTTGGCGACCCCAACCGTGTCAGCTGGGGAACAACCCTCTTCTGGGCCAACAACGGAAGTGCTGTGCTAACCGACGCATGGCTGTGGTGGATCGTGCCGCCAGGCGTCGCGCTAACTCTGCTGATAGTTGGCCTGGCCTTTGTCGGCCTGGCTTTCGAGGAGATTGCCGACCCTGGAGTCACGTCCCATGGGTGGCGGCCCGGTGTTCGTCGAGTCTTGGAAGACACCCCATCGGGCCCCGCCGATGCCGAGCTAGCGCTCCAAATTCAAGACTTTGGCATCGTGTACGGTGAGACAACGGTTGTCGACGGTGTCGACATCTCCGTTCAGCACGGTCGTGTGTTTGGTCTCGTCGGAGAGTCTGGTTCGGGGAAGTCCAGCCTGGCGCTGGGTCTGCTGGGGCTACTTGCCGCTGGTGGACAGGTGAGCCGTGGGTCCGCTTTGTTGGGTGCAGTCGATCTTCGGCGTCTTGGCCGGGTTGGTCTGTCCAAACTGCGTGGCCGCGAGGCGGCCATCATCCCTCAAGCCGCAATGAGTTTGCTCGATCCGACGATGACTGCTCTTCGGCAAGTTCAGGAATCGACGGAGCTAACGACAGACAGACACACGGCCAAACTTCGTGCTTGTGAGATGCTCGAACGGGTGGGCATCCCGACTGATCGACATGGGGCTTTTCCCCATGAGTTGAGTGGCGGTCAGCGCCAGCGCGTGGTCATAGCTATGGCGATCGCGAACCAACCTAAATTGCTCATCGCCGACGAGCCAACCACCGGCCTCGATGTCATCACGCAGCAGGAAATTCTGGCGCTGCTCGAAGAACTTCGGACCGAACTCTCACTCGACATCCTGATCATCTCGCACGATCTACCTCTGATCGCGGCTGTCGCCGACGACATCGCCATCATGTACGCCGGCGAAATCGTCGAGACTGGCGCTACCGCCGACGTACTCGCCATGCCGATGCATCCCTATACCCGGTTGCTGGTCGCCGCAATGCCGGCCCTCGATGGTCCACCGCGGGCTGCGAAACCGATCCCAGGCGATGCCCCAGATCCGACCGAAAACGTTGTCGGCTGTGCCTTTGCACCGCGCTGCCCCGTCGCTGAGACGTATTGTCGCGAGGTAGCACCTGAGCTCACTACCGTTGAAAAGTGGGGGGCCAAGACACGGGCGACCGCATGCCATGTGACGATTCGCGAACACGAACAGGCGGCATCGTCATGACCGTCGCACTGAACCTCGATAACGTCCGCGTGAGTTACGGCGCTAGTCGGCGTAGTGCAGGTGTTGATGCATTGACGAATGTCAATTTGACAATCGATTCCGGCGAACGGGTTGCCGTCGTCGGGCGCAGCGGCGCAGGCAAAAGCACGATAGCCAAGCTGGCTTGCGGGCTGACCAGGCCATCTGCGGGCTCTGTGTCGATATTCGGTGCCGATGTGAGTCGAGTATCTCGAAAGGAGTTACGACGGCTGCGGCATCGCATGCACTTGGTGTTTCAGGATCCGTACCAGTCGCTCCACCCCGGATTGCGCGTCGGGGACCTCGTCAAGGAACCGCTGTCAATCGCCGGTCTAGGAAACACAGCAACGTCGTTGGTTCCCGATGCGCTTGCCCGCGTCGGTCTAACTCCACCGAGTCAGTTCGTGGATCGTGCACCGGCTACGTTGAGCGGCGGGCAACGACAGCGCGTCGCTATCGCCAGGGCGCTCGTCGCCCGCCCAGAGCTCATCCTCGCCGACGAGCCCACGAGCATGCTCGATGCCTCACTGCGGGCAACGATTGCGAATTTGCTGCTCGAACTACAAGCCGAACAGAACGCGGCGTTGATATTCATCACGCACGACCTGGCGCTGGCCCGCCAGGTCGCTGATCGAATTGTTGTGCTCTCGGAGGGAAGGATCGTTGAAGATCGGCCAACCGAGGAGCTACTGAGTGATCCAGACCATGTCGAAACACGCAAACTTCTCGCTGCGGCGAGACAACAACCCAAGGAGATGTCGAAATGACTCAACGAAAGCTGATCTTCTTTAGCAGTGCTGATCCGCACACCGATACCGGTTCGATCGTTCGCGCGTACCACTTTGCGAATGTGGCGTCGAAGCAAGGGATCGACGCCGAGGTGCGTCTCGCTGGACCTGCGGTCGCCGCGGCCAATCTCGACGCTCTCCCAAACACTGAGGCTGGCGACAAGATCCGCAGCAAGATACAGGAGTCGATCGATGCACCATTTGACGTCACCTTTTGACCATTCTCAATCGATGCCCGTGCGGTATCAGCAGACGACGTTGCCCAGGTCGGCGGCCGCTTCCGGACGTTAGGTGAAATTTTCACCGAAGTTGCGAACGGCACCTCCGAGTTCATATTCGTCGGCGGATGATCAAGATCGCCTTCGCCGGTAAGGGCGGTTCGGGCAAGTCGTCCATCTCAGGCACCTTTGCACGGATGGTCGCCCGTCAGGGCAGACCGGTTCTGGCGCTCGATAGTGACCCGGTCCCCGGCATGCCTTTCTCGTTGGGAATCCCGGTCGATGACAACCCGACCCCAGACGACGTGGTTGTCGAGGGGCCCGAAAACGGTCCGCGATGGGTGCTTCGCCCTGGTCTGGACGCCGAGCAATTTATCTCCCAACACGCGGCTATTGGGCCTGACGGCGTACGCTACTTGCAGTTCGGCAATACATGGGGCCACGTCTCCACGTTGCAACGGGCCCAGTTTGCGTGGAGCCAGGTCATCGAAGAGATGGACCCAACTTTGTGGAACGTTGTCGGTGATCTTCCCGGAGGGACACGACAGGCGATGTTCGGTTGGGCGAAGTACGCCAATCTGATGGCGATCGTCGTCGAGCCCACAGCCAAGTCGATCCATGTCGGGCGACGGTTACGCAACATCTCGAAAGCCTCGTGGGGTCCTGAGAATGTTGTGGTGATAGCCAACAAGATTGAACTTCCGAGCGATGTCGAGCGTATTGAACAACGACTGGAACTCCCCGTGATCGGCGCTATCCCGGCTGACCCAACCGTAATCGCGGGAGACAAGTTGGGCTGCGCTCCCCTTGATCGTCCGACCGGTCCGTTCGTCGATGCCGTCGAGGCCTTGGTTTCTACGGTCGAGGAGATCTACGATGTCTAAAGTGGTAACAAAACTCCATGGGAGCGAACGATGAAGATCGCAGTTGTAGGCAAAGGCGGGTCGGGTAAGACCACCGTCAGCGCGATGCTCGCCCGTAGCTTCGCCCGTCAAGGCCACAAAGTGGTTGGGCTTGACTGCGACACCAATCCGAACCTCGGGCTCTCCCTAGGCGTCGGCGACACCGAAACCGAACGCCTTCTGTCGCTACGCGACCAGATCGACGAGGGAGACCGCGAACACGCCCACAGCTGGGACGACATTCTCGACAGCTACGGCACCGACGCTCCAGACGGCGTACGGCTCACCGTAATAAATCGGATCGAGAACCCTGAACCGGGTTGACCGTGATGTGGATTATCCGCTGAGCAGTTGCTCAGCTCCGTACCGTCCACAGACACGATAATCGTCGCCGACCTTGAGGCCGGAATAGGGACGCTTGCTCGCCTTCCTGACCGGGCCGTTGACGTTACGATCGTCGTCGTCGAACCCACTCCCAGGTCGATCGACGTCGCTCAGCGAGCGGTTCTCGTTGCATCCGAGACAGCCCAGGGCCGAGTAATCATCGCCGCCAACAAGGTTGCCGACGGTGAAGACGAAGCCAGGATCCGGAGCGCGTTTGCCGATGCCGAGATTGGCATCGTGCCAGCCGACCCCGTCATTAGTGATGCCGACAGACGCGGTGTGTCACCCATGGACGTAGATGCTGGAAGTCCGGCCGTCGTCGCCATCTCGGAGTTGGGCAAACAAATTCATCCCTAACGACTCGCAGCATCTACTGGTCCTCCGGCCGCTGCCGCTTGGCGCCATCTACCGCAGCGAACCGCTTATCTTCCGAACTCAGTCAGCTGTCGAACACGAACCCGTCAGATGTTCGACGGTATTGCCCTTACCGAGTCCTTCAGGGATGAACCACCACTCGACCGTGTTCCGCGTCACCAGTGATCCTAACAATCGCCGCTTTGCGTTAGCTCACAGGCAGGCGTTTTGTCGCTCGCTGCCGGCGTTCGTCAGAGGCCGCAGAGGTGGGCAAAGAGTTGGAACAAGTGATGGGCCTGGACCGATCCAACGACCGCCCCCAAGCTAACCACGCCGACCACTACCACCGCGCCAGTGAGAGCCGTGGGAGTCGAGGGCGTCGCTATCAGTGCTTCGACGCGAGCGAGGATCGAGGCGCCACCAAACGATCCGACTACCCCGCCGTAGGCAGAGGTGGCCACCGCGGCTCGTGTGATCGCGGTGGCCACCAACTTGCGATCCCCGGCCATGACAAGGGCGGCGGCCTCGTCGGCGCATCGCTCAGTGGCCAAGCGGACCTGGGCGATAAGCGGTCGAAGCATTGGTATCACTGCGACCGACAGAGCACCGACGAGCAGATAGCGGTGGTGTCTCTGATCGAGGTGGGCGCGTTCGTGAGCGAAGAGCACCTGGCGCTCTTGGGGCTCGAGAGCGTCGAGCAACCCTCTCGACACCACAACGCAACCGGGTTTGCCAGGCGCGGCGTAAGCGATGGGTTCGTCGTTGGCGAGGACCAAGATACGACGGCCTTGGGTCCCCTCAACTGCCCATCGTCGTTGTTGAAGCACCCGCTGGATTCGGAACCCTACACCGGCGAGAACCAGAGTGGCAGCGAGCCCTTCGACGGTTCCAACCTGATGGTGAATCGGAATCACCGGACACACTCCGATGACAGCGAACAGCACCGATGAACGCGCCGCAAATCCGGCGGCCAAAGCGCCAACGAACAAGATGGCCATCATCGCAGCAAGTGCAGCGACGGCGGTGAGCAGCTTCAAAATGGTCGATGGGTTCAGCGACCACCGCACGTGCCCCGCTCCGGTCCCTAACGCGATCGTCGCCAACGCTGGCCAGAACAGCGCGTGCGACACCTAGCTGCCGTCTCCCAGCAGCACTCGGAGCAAGCTCACGTCGTCGGCGTCGAGGGCCTCCACGAACGAGCTCAGCACTGCGGCCCGATTCCCCGCGTCGGCCAGGGTGATCTGCATGCGGTCAGCTCGATCTTCTGCTTCAGTTCTGATCGGTTGGTACGCATGGGCCCGACCGGTTCGTTCTCGGCTGAGGCGCTCTTTGTCCCAGAGCCTGGTCAGAATCGTCAAGATCGTCGTGTAGGCGAGTTCTGGAGCCACAGCCTGGTGAACTTCGGCAGGCGTGGCCGCGGCAGAGGTCGTCCAGAGGTAGCTCATCACCTCTTCCTCGAGCGCTCCCATTGGTCGTTTCACCGCCACCCGTTACTCCCGGTCCTTGGATAGTGTCGAGCGTAGCGGATCAACCCTCGAAGCCTTGGCTCCGTTGTTGGCTACGGATATAGGCAATGATGGCGTCGATGTCGTCGTCATCGAGCCCTTCTATCGGAGCCATGTCGCCGAATTGCCAATGGTGCTGTAGAGCACCGTTGGCGATCGCGGAGCGGAACGACTCGTCGCCGTGGTGGTTGGGCTCGTACACGATCGAGAGGTGCGATGGGCCCAGGTCGGTGCCTCGGAGGTCGGCCCCGTGACACGACGCACACACCGCGGCGTACAACTGCGCTCCTCGGCCTGTATCGGGTGGCGCTGACTCCAACGTGGGGGTCTCCTGAAAACTCCACACCACGGTTGCTACCACCGCGGCGCTTACCGCCAAACCGAGGAAGAGCCAGAGCCTGCTCGTCTGTACGCCACGTGTCACGAGGCCGCTCCCACTAAGAAGGCCGACACAGTTATCACTCTGAACAACGAGGCCGCAAGCGTCGCGCAAATCAGGCCGGACCGTAGGATGAATCGCATCGAGTACCTTAAGATTTGCTGGCGGTGAAGATCCGTCGGAGGTACTCCGCCCCGATCCATGTCGAGAACCATGATACGACATGCTGTCGTAGAAGCGGTATCGCCGAATGAGTATTCGCACCGCGAGGGAGTAACCATGCCACATCCGAACAGCAAGCGAGCGAAACTCGACAAGCAGCGACGAGCTGCGGAACGCCGCCAGGGCGCAGCTGATCGACAGGGGCGTGCTGAGCGCCACGCCGCTACTGAGGAGCGGCTCGATCGGACAAGGTCGCGAAAGCGCCGCAGCAGTCGGGTTTGGAATCTCGCCCTTGGCGCTACCGCCATGTTGTTTATCGGAGGGGTCGGCTACCTGATCTGGAATGAGGTCAGGCCAGGCCCGGAATTGATCGGGGTTGAACGTCCGAACAATGACGGTCGCGGTCATCGCTCAGGAGCGTTATATGCGTCGGCGACACCGACCAGTGGTGCCCACGACAGCAGGGCACCAGCTTGTGGCGTCTATCAGACGTCGCTAGAGCTCGGTCTTGCAGTTCATGCCCTCGAGCACGGCGTAGTCGTGCTCTGGTACGACCCAGCCCAGCCAGCGCTTGGAGCTGATCTGGCCATAATCGCGAACGACTGGGATTCACATGTCATCGTGTCTCCCAGGGCCGGCCTCGACTCCGCAATCGTCGCTACAGCATGGAACCGACTCAAGAGCTACGACACCGCGGACCCCGAGATCGATGAGTTCATCGACATCTACAGGCGTCGGGGCCCCGAGAACGTCCCCTGTAACCTGACGTGAGCGTCCTAGCGCAATGGTCGCATGGTCCGGGGACTTTGCAAGCTACGGCCTGTGGCCAGTACCAGTCCCTCGGCGGGCGCGAGCCCGTCGGATCGATAGCCCGAAGGCCACGACCCAGACGGAGATGAGGAATAGGGCGACTAGCGGTCCGAGCACGCTGTCAGCGCTGGCGACGACTTGGGGCGGTTGCCGCGTTCTCAGGG
>CAZMUM010000006.1:0-30985 GCA_964569385.1 uncultured Acidimicrobiales bacterium | reverse complement strand
CCGAGCACGCTGTCAGCGCTGGCGACGACTTGGGGCGGTTGCCGCGTTCTCAGGGTCGCCGGGCTCGCTGACTCGCATGAACGTGACAGCTTGCAAGGCAATTACGGCGATGCCTGCGCCAAGAAATGGAAGCCGGAACCAATCGAGGCTCGGGGGTACGTTCTTGTGAAACGACACGGTGTAATGTATGAACAGGAAGTAGCCGCCGTGCAGTAGCGAGAGTATGAGGACCGACTGGGCGAGCCGGTGAAGCCAACTCCAGGCCGGGCGTCCAAGGCGCCGGAGCGCCATATCAGATGACGTCGCGGCCAGAATCAGCGCCAAGAACAGAGCGACGGCACCAATAATGTTAGCAAGTCCGAATCCTGGTTCGAGTCTGGCCTCTCGGCCAAATTCGCCAAGCTGCGGAATGAACTCATAGCCGAGGAATCGGCGGAGGCTCCATCGGGCCCATCCGTTAAGGATCAGGAACCCGTGCAGGGTCGCGGTGAGCGCGAACCAGATGCCAATCTGTCGTCGCCATCGCAGCCAACTCCGTGTCGAAGGAACGAGCTTGGCAAGCGGGCCTAGGATCAATGCGGCCAGTAGCAGGACGTAGGAGGCATCGCCAACCGCTTTCCAAAGTCGCATTTCGCCCGCCCAGTTGGACCGGGTAGCCCAAAACAGCCCAACTAGAGCAGCCGAGCACAACATCACGACCACGTGGCGGATCCACCGTCGTCGCGCCGGCCGCCTGATCTCGTTGGCGGAGCGGGTCTGTACCTGTTCTCGCTGTTTTAGAGTTTTGGTAGCCACGAGTATCCATTCTGTGTGTAGAGCTGGGACCGGCAGGAAATCTTGGTTCGACCGATCAGCGCCGGCCAACTGACCTTGGTTCGTTTAGTCGGTTGGCCCGCGTGCATCATTACGACAGTGTGTCGTAGATTGTAGCGACCATTGGGTCAGGGCACTGATTTTATGGCCACGATAACGCTCGCGTTCACCCGAACAGCTTTCACAGCCATCGATAGGGATGACCGTGGCCGTCCCGATCGGCCCCGAGGAACTGCTCTCGCTCGACGAGACCCTGTGGTCTTTGGCGACGTTAGGCCGAGACTCGTCTGGAGGCCCGGTTGCGTCGTTTGATGAAGCTGGTGATCGGATCGGCGACTCGGGTGAGTAGCGGGCCGACAATGGCAAGGATAAGAACGTAGGCGGCGGCTAGGGGGCCGATGTCGCTCTCGATTCCGTCGGCGACGGCGATGCCTGCGATCACAATAGAGAACTCCCCGCGCGCGATGAGTGTTGTTCCGGCACGAAGTCGACCGGGCCAGTCGATCCCGACCCGCGCCGCGCTCCACCAACCAGTCGCAAGTTTGCTGGCGGCGGTGACCACTGCCAAGGCCGCCGCGATGCCGAACGCCGGAGGGAGGTCGGCAGGGTTGATCTGGAGCCCGAAGAACACGAAGAACATCGCTGCGAACAGGTCACGAAGCGGGCCGAGGACGTTGCGGGCCGCGTGTTCGGCGGGCCCGTTCAACGCTATGCCGACGAGAAATGCTCCGACGGCGGCGGAAGCCTGGAGGTGTTCCGCTATGCCGGCGACCACTAGGGCGATGCCGAGAAGGCTCAGGAGTAGGTTCTCGTCTGATCGGTGAAAGACGGCGGCGCTGATCCTGTTCCCGAACTTGATGGCCAAGACAAGGGCGGTCACGACAGCAGCGATGGCGATACTGATCTCAAGGCCGATATCGAATGGGTCACCACCGATGAGGAGCCCTGCCATGAGCGGTAGGTACAGGGCCATCACGAGATCCTCGGTGACAAGAATCGCGAGGACGACGGGTGTCTCGCGGTTTCCCGTGTGGCCTAGGTCGGTCAGGAGCCTGGCGATGATGCCAGATGACGAGATGTAGGTGATCCCGCCCAGCAGGAGCGCGGCACGGATATCCCAGCCGAGTATCACGCCGAGAGCAACGCCTGGCGTGAAGTTCAAGACTAAGTCGACAGCTCCCGCCGGTGCGTGGTCGCGAAGTGACGCGGTCAACTCGTCGCCGGTGAACTCCATGCCGAGCAGGAGAAGAAGTAGGATCACTCCGATCTGGGCACCAGTTTCGATGAAGTCTCGCGCCGTGAAAAGTTCGAAGATGCCGCCTTCGCCGACCGCTAAACCAGCCACGAGGTATAGCGGAATCGACGGGACTCCGAAGCGCGCCGCGAGGCGTCCGAGAAAGGCCAGCGCCAACAGGATGGCGCCTAGCTCGAGCAGCAAGGTCGCTGAGCCTGGAATGGCCGCAAGGATCATGAACTGGAGGCGACCAACATTTGGGCCGCGGCATCTATCCCTTCGGCGGTCCCGACGACGACAGCGGTGTCGTCGGCATGGATCTCCTCATCGGGTCCCGGCGCAGGAATGGGTCTGTCGCCTCGGACAAGCGCGACGATCGTGACCCCGGTGCGTGTTCGCAGTGCAGTGTCACCGATTGTTTTGCCTGCGTAGGCACTTTGTCCAGAGATCGGGAGCCAGTCGATCGCCAACCCGGCGATTTCCTGACGCAGGTCGTCCAACCGGTGCGTGACACTCGTGCCACCGAGGAGGTCAGCCAGAACCAGGGCCTCATCAGGTGTCATCGTGGCGCATTCGCCGACGCGGTCGAGGTCATCGGAGTCGTAGATGATGACTTCGCGTCGGCCAGCGTGGTGCGAGATCACACCGATCCGGTCGCCGCTCTGGCAATCGAAGCAGTGCAGCGCACCCACTCCAGGCAGTTTCGTCTCGTCGATGTGTGTCATAGGTTGGCCCGATTCTAGGTGGCCCCTGGCACCTTTGCCCGAGTTGTCCAGATTCGGGTCATACTGCTCGTCGCAGCCTGGATTGCAACCGGTTCGCGACTAAGCAGGAGAACCTAAGAACGAAATGTTGATAGAAATCAGTGTGCTCATAGTTGGCGTGATAGTGCTCGCCAAGTCGGCCGACCACTTCGTCTCGGGTTCGGTCCGTCTGGCGTTGCGTCTGCGTGTCTCCACGGTCGTTGTTGGCGCTGTTGTCATCGGTTTCGGGACCAGCTTGCCAGAGATGCTTGTCTCTTCGCTTGCAGTGGCCGATGGCCAGGCCGACATCGCAGTCGGCAATATCATCGGCTCGAATGTGGCCAACATGACGCTGGTCCTTGGCGCTGCCGCGCTCTTTGGTTCCCTGACCATTTCATCAAGCACGCTGCGTCGAGAAGCGCCACTAGCGGTGGCCGCGATCGTCGGGCTGGCGATACTGATCCAAGGCGACTTCACTCGTGTCGAAGGGGTCGTACTGGTGGTTGCGTTGGTCGTCGCTCTTGGGTGGGTGATTCTTGCCGGAAAGGACGACACCGCGCTGGGAGGCGAGGTCGAGAACTTCGCAGCCGACGACATCAATCTTCGCGTCGAGGTGGCTCGCACTCTTATGGGGTTGATCGGCACAGTTGCATCCGCTCAGGCGCTGGTTTGGTCGTCGGCGAGTATTGCTGAGCAGGTAGGGCTGACAGGCGGGTTCGTCGGCTTCACCCTTGTTGCTATCGGAACGTCGCTTCCCGAGTTGGTGACGTCGCTAAGCGCGGCGCGACGCGGTGAGACAGATCTGCTGATCGGCAACCTGCTTGGCTCCAACATGTTCAACAGCCTGGCCATTGGGGGCCTCGTCGCGCTTCAGGCTCCTGGCCCCATCCCCGATCAGTCTCTGACGGGCACCGGAGCAATTCTGATGGTTGTAGCCGCCGTCGGAGCATGGCTGCTGATGATCACTGCCAGTCGAGTCGGGCGGCGGGAGGGCGCCCTGCTTCTGGCGTTCTACGTGTTCGCGATCGGAGCCATGGCTGGCGACTCAAATGCTGCCGACCCCGAGCAGACGACGCCAACGGTTTCTGTCGTCAGGTAACTCGTGAAACTAGGGTTTCTCGGCCAGGTCGTCGACGACAGTCGTGGGCGACAACTCGGTCCCTGTACGGTACGCCGCTCGGCCAAGGAGTTGCATTCCGAACGGCGCCGTGAGCAGTTGCAGGGCGGCGGCGAGGGAGAGCTTCATGATCGCGCCGCGCTCACCCAAGGCCACGCTCGCCCCCAGGAGCAGTAACAAAAGCCCGAGGGTCACTGGCTTGGTGGCAGAGTGCATCCTGGCGAACACGTCGTCGAATCGGTGAGTTCCAACCGCACCAAGCAGGGTGAGTGCAGCACCGCCCACCAATAGGGCCGAAGCGACCACGACCGAGACGCTCATCAACGGGATCCGGTCTCGATGAAGCGGGCCATCGTCACCGTTGACAGAAACCCGAGAAGACTGGTGGCCACGATGAGGTCAAGGTAGATGCTGTTGCCGGTGCGGGCGGCCAGGACAGCGCTGCCGGACACGACCGAGACCAACAACATGTCGAGCCCCAAGGCGCGGTCAGCCAGCCCAGAGTCGCGACGAATGATACGTGCGACGTTGAGGACCGCAGCGGTAGCGATCAACGCTAATGCGATGGTAGTTGCGATGGTCATGGTTGTCCTTCCGGTTTGGTAGATCGGTCGTCAATTCTCACCGGAGCCAACGCGGCGACGGCCAGTAGTTCGAGGCGGGCCACGTTCGCGAGTAACTCAGCGCGTTCGCCTAGGTCGAAGACGTGGATGTACAGCGTGGTGTCTGAGTCGGATCGGTCAATGTCGATCACGAGGGTGCCAGGGGTGAGCGAGATTGAGGCCGCTATTACCGCAGTCAGGCCTCTGCTCGTTGCGACGATCGGAGCAGCTATAACCGCCGGGCGTAACTGAGGTCTGGGCCTGAGCACTTCCCGAGCCACCTGATAACTGGCTATGACCAGATGTTGGGCGAAGAAAGCTATGAAGCGCACGAGTGCTGCGGGCCGGGCCCGCAGTCCAAGGGGCTCCTTGGTATCCAATAAAACGACGACCAGCGCCGCGACCAGCATGCCGCTGAGCAGGTTTGCCCAGGACAGATCGCCCCACAGTTCGAGCCAGACAAAGGTAAGCCAGACGGCGAGGATCAGACGGTGCCTCATAACGCGGATATCGCATCGAGATATGGGCCGCGGTCGAGCAGGTCGGTGGCGGCTCGCTCGCTGAGCTCATAGAGCGGACCGGCGGCGGCGGCGATGGCAAGGGTCACCATAACGAGGCCGACGGTGGCGGCGCGCATGGAGCGTTGGCGGTCAGTGTTTGAGCCTAGTGGGATGAGGCCCGTCGAGGGTTGACCCCAGAATACTGCGTTCCAGATCTTCGTCATCGAGAATAGAGTCAGAAGACCGACGACGAGCGCGACAGCGACAATGATCCACTGGTCATCGTTGATTGAGGCTTGGATGAGGGCGAACTTGCCGATGAAACCCGACAGCGGCGGGATACCAGCGAGACTCATCGCGACGATCATGAACAAGGTAGCGACGCCGGGCCGGGATCGGGCGATACCCGAGACGCGGTCGAGGCGGCTGGAGCCAGCGGTTTGTTCGACTATGCCTTCGAGAAGAAACAGCGACGTCTTCACGGGTATGTGGTGCATTAGGTAGAAGATCGCGGCTGCCACCCCCGCTATGCTGAACAGGGCGACTCCCATGATCATGTAGCCGATCTGGCTCACGATATGGAAGCTCAGAATCCGCTTCATGTCTTGTTGTGCAACCGCGCCGAGAACGCCGATGAGCATGGTCGTGCCCGCTACTACGGTCAGAAGCCACCAGGGCTCGTCGCGAGGGAACAGAAGCGTTTGCGAGCGGATGATCGCATACACACCGACCTTGGTCAGCAGGCCGGCGAACACCGCTGACACCGGTGACGGCGCGGTGGGATATGAGTCTGGTAGCCAGAAGAAAAGCGGGAATACCGCAGCCTTGGTGCCGAAGACCACCAGTAGCAAAAGGCCTAGTGCGGTGCGGACGTCGCTGGGGAGTTGTTCGAGTTCGACGGCGAGTTTGGCAAGATTCACCGTGCCTGTGGCCGCGTAGATGAGACCGATCGCAGTGATGAACAACAGCGACGCGACCAGGCTGATGACGATGTAAGTCATGGCCGGACGAATCTGCTCGCGGCGCCCGCCCAACGTAAGCAAGGCGTAGCTCGCGGTGAGAAGGATCTCAAAAGCGACGAACAGGTTGAACAGGTCTCCGGTCAGGAAAGCTAGGGAAACGCCCGCGGTCATAGCCAGGTACAACGGGTGAAATACGGTTCCGGCATCGCTCGTTCTCGGGTGTCCGACCGAGTAGATGAGTACGGCGAATATGGCGATATGGGACACCACCAGCAGCAGGCAGGCGAATAGATCGGCCACCAGCGCGATGCCGACGTCTGGGGCCCAACCACCGACCCCGATCGCCGAGACACCTTCGGCCTCGATCCGTATTAGGAGTGCCACCGAAGCGGCGAGGGTTGCGCCGGACGCACCGATGCTGACGGCCCGCTGAAGGCGGCGGGTCCGCATCGTCAACAGGGTGAGGGCCGAGGCGGTCATCGGTATGAGGATCGGCAACGCGATAAGCACTCTCATCGTTCTTCGAGATCCTCGTCAAGGGCGCTCAGCTCGTGTTCCACGCGGTGCGAGACCCGATCGTCCGAAGCGAGGCGCGCGTCCTCGAGGTCGTCCTCGACCTCGTCGTCGTGAGTCAGCGTCCAACTGCGGTACGAAACCGCTAGCAGAAACACCAGCACGCCGAAAGTGATGACAATGGCGGTGAGAGCCAGCGCCTGTGGCAGCGGATCAGCAAAGTCGGCCGGGCTGATGGATGGATCGGCGAACGGTGGCTGGTTCGGTGTTCCGCCTGCGAACAACAACATGAGCACCGAACCGTGCCCCAGCAGAGCAAGTCCAATGATGATGCGGCTCAGAGAGCGATCGAAAAGCGCATAACTTCCTATGGCGTAGAGGGCGCCGATGGTAATGGCCAAGATGAGACTCATCGTGGCTGCGTCCCTGCTACATCGTCTCCAAAGTCCTCGTTCTCAACAGATGTGCCCAAGCCGTTGAGAACAGCAACCACCAGACCGATGACCACCAGGAACACACCCATGTCGAAGGCAAGCACCGAGAAGATTTTGACCTTGCCAAGGATCGGCAGATTCCACACGACACTTCCGCTCTCGAGCAACTGACCACCAGCGAACCACGACGCCATTCCGGTACCGGTCGCCAGGAGCAAGCCAAGTCCCATCAACGGCTCAGACGCCCAGACCGGCTGTGGTTCACCGTCTGGGTCTGCAGCGAGAGTACGCACGGCAAGCCCCGCACCCGCTACCAGCCCGGCGATGAATCCCCCTCCTGGTTGGTTGTGACCCGCGAACAGCAAGTACAGCGAAAAGACCATGACGGTCGGGACAATCAGGTCGGCCCCGGTCTCGAGCAGCACGGTCCGGCGGGAGTGGCTCATCTCGCGCTACCGCCCTCTGCTGAATGATCGAGTGGCTCTGCATTGCTGCTGCCACCTTTTGCTGACGCCACCAATGACAGCACACCAAGCGCGGCGACCATCAGCACCGTGATTTCGCCCATCGTATCGAGGGCGCGGAAGTCGACGAGGATCGTGTTGACGACGTTGTTACCGCCGGCTTCGGTCGGGCCAAGTTCGAGGTACGCCGCCCGTGACGATCGGCCCGATGACACCGCGACGGTGGTGAGCGCAAACAGCGTGATGCTGCCTCCGACCGCGCCCGCGACAATGACCCGGATGGCGGTGCGGGCCCGGCGATACCGACGTTGAACGAATCGGCGTCCGAACTTTCTGGGGAGATGGCGAAATGTCATCGCGAAGGCGACGAGGACAACAGTCTCGACGAGGAGTTGGGTCAGGGCGAGGTCGGGGCCTCCCTCGATAATAAAGAGAACGCCGACGCCCAATCCGACCGCGCCGAGTGCGGCGACGGCGGCTATACGTTCAGATGCAAGGATCGCGGTTGTTGCCGCTGCGACAATCGCGATTGCCGCGGCGGTCTGAACGAGCCCGTTTGACCACGCAATTCCGTCGGGCCACTGGGCGCCGCGCACGAGAACCGTTCCAGGCACCACTGCCGCGGTAAACAAGATGACGGCGATGTATGTTGGCAATGAGCCTGACTGAACCACGGCGGTGATCCGTTCGGCAAACCGCAGCAAACCGCTTACCGCTGTGCCGAACAGGCCCTCGCCGCTCACCATTCGCGGCAGCCGACTCACGACCGTGTCAACGCGGGCATGCATGTAGACAAGAGCCAGGCCCGCAGCAATTATCAACACCGAGACCAGCAGGGCAAGGTTCAACCCGGGCCACAAAACGAGATGTTTCTTGCCGCCGCCCTCGATCAGGCCTGCTGACGCCGCTTCCAGCAGCGGCGTCACCAGTCGCGGCAAGACTCCAACGACGATGCTGGCCGCCGCTAGCCCGAGCAGCGGACCCAGAAAGACGAGTCCTAACGCCCGCGGTTCGGTGTCGTCGACGCCAGCCTTGACCGCGAACGCGCCCCAGATAACGCGGCCAGAATAGGCGACCGTAAGCACCGACGCCGCGACAACAGAGCCGAGGACCGGCAGCATCCACGGGCCGCTGAGATCGAGTATCGCAGCGATGGCCAGTTCTTTGGCCCCAAATCCGAGCAGCGGCGGTATCCCCGCCATAGACGCTGCTGCGATCGCTGCCGCGATCGCGAGCGCTGGCAGGGCTCGCCCGAGGCCGCTAAGGGCCGTGATATCGCGGGTTCCGGCATTGCGGTCGACGATGCCGACCATCATGAACATAGCGGCCTTGTACAAGGCGTGGGCCACAAGCACGGCCACGCCAGCCGTCGTTAGTGCTGGGTCGCCGAATCCGAATAGAAGAAAGAGCAGCCCGAGTTGGCTGATGGTTCCGTAGGCGAGAATCTGCTTGAGATCGGTTCGCCGCATGGCGGTGACCGCGCCAACGAGCATCGATGCGATCCCGATTGACACGACGATTGGCCGCCACACCGGCACCGTTGCGAAGCCAGAAGCGAACCGGGCGACGAGGTACACACCGGCTTTCACCATGGTAGCCGAGTGTAGAAACGCGCTAACCGGCGTAGGAGCCGCCATCGCCGCGGGAAGCCAGAAATGGAACGGGAACTGGGCCGACTTGGTTGCCGCTCCAATAATGACCAACACCAGGGCGACGGCAACGGCCCCTCCGGTCGGGGGATCACTGAGGAGCTCAGACAGCGACGATGTGCCTGCTTCGACGCTAAGGATCACGAAGCCACCCAGCATTGCTAGTCCCCCGGCCACCGTGATCAAGAAGGCTTGAAGCGCAGAGGCCCTGGCCACCGGATCGTGGTGGTTGAAACCAATCAACAGGAACGACGTGACCGACGTAAGCTCCCAGAACAGAAACAGTACGAAGATGTCATCGGCGACTACCAGACCGACCATCGACCCGGCGAATGCTGTGAGCGCCCCGGCAAATGCTCCGAGGCGTGGATTCGATGCATCGAAGTACCCGGCGGCATAGACGCAGACCAGCAGCCCGATGGCACCGATCAGCCACACCATCAACATGGCGAAGGCATCAACCCGAAGGCTGATCGATAACCCTAACGCCGGGACCCAATCGAGAGACCCAACCGGAAGGTCACCGTCGAGAACCTGCGACGTGTAGCTCGCAGCCCAGACCAATGTCGCGGCCGGCGCCACAGCCACCAGTGCGAAGACGCGTCGGCCCAGCTTTTGGCCGGCGGCCACCGCGATGGCCGCGACAGCGACGTAGCTAAACAGGACAACCGATAGCGACGTCATCGGTGGAGCAGTTTGACCGTCGTGATCTCAGCCACGGTTGCTACGACGTTGTCGAGTACCACAGAGTTCGACACCGCCACGGAGTTGTCGTCATCGATCACAGGACTTGAGTCGCTCAGGGTCGGGACTTCATTGCTCAGGTCAACTCCGTGCGACGTTCGTTCGAGCCCTACGTTACACGCGGTGCACCCGGCAGCACGATCAATCGGAGGCGAATTAGACACCCCATGGGATAAACTCGCGATGGTGAACAGCGAACCGGGTCCCGAACTGCTTCAGACGGCACCGTTGCCCCAAACAACCCAGCCGATCTACTACCAAGCCGGCCTGTGAGCATCATCTGGCTCTACCTAGCCCTCGTCATGGTGTTGATCGGGGTCAATGCCTTCCTGGCGGGAACAGAGATGGCGTTCGTTTCGCTTCGCGAGGGCCAGATTCGTGCTCTGGCATCGAGCGGTCAGCGAGGTCGACGCGTAGCCGAACTCGCCAGCGAACCCAACCGTTACCTCGGCACGATTCAACTCGGCATTACCGTGGCCGGATTCCTCTCGGCGGCCTCGGCAGCGGTGTCGATCAGTCAACCTCTGGCCGACCTGTTGCCACTGGGTCGCTACGCGACAATCGTTTCGCTTACCGCGGTCACCCTCGCCATCGCTCTGTTGACGTTGATTCTGGGCGAAATGGTGCCGAAACGCCTCGCCATGCAACGAGCAGAACGCTGGGCCTTGGCCGTGTCAACTCCCTTGTCGGCATTCATTGCCGTTAGCCGTCCCATAATCGCCGCTGTCAGTTACGTGACCAATCTTGTGGTCGCCGCGGTGGGCGGAGACCCGAACCGCCAACGCGACCAAATCAGCGACGATGAGATACTCGAACTGGTTGAGGCGCAGCCGACTCTGAGTGGCGCACAACGCCAGATGATGGCAGGCGCGGTCGAGATCGCAGACCGTCGACTGAGTCAGATCCTTATCCCTCGTGGCCGCGTCACCACCATCGACGCCGAGACACCGGTCGAACTCGCAGTGCAAGAACTCCTCGAAAGCGGCCATTCACGAGCCCCGGTGATCGACCGAAAGGGCCTCGACAGCTTCGTTGGAGTCGTCCACCTACGTCAACTCCTCATCTCGACAGGAGTGGTCGGTGATGTGACCATTCCCGTACTCGCTCTTCCGGAGTCGCTGACCGTGTTGGATGCATTGCGTCAACTCCAGACGGCGCGGAGTGCGCTCGCAGTTGTTGTCGATGAACACGGAGGCGCCGAGGGCATTGTGACTGTGGAAGACATCATCGAGGAACTCGTCGGAGAGATATACGACGAATCAGACCGGGTGCTCCTAGGGGTAGAACAAGACCACAACGGGTCGTTAACCGTGCCAGGGTCGTTCCCCATCCACGACCTTCATGATCTCGGTGTCGACCTCCCAGTCGGCGGCTACTCGACCATCGCTGGTCTCGTCGTCGATCGTCTCGGGCGGATCGCTGAGCCAGGCGATAGCGTCGATGTTGGTCGGTACACCATCGAAGTCGTGGCCACCGAACGCCGCGCCATTCGTACTGTCCGTATTGACCCACGCCCCGAAACCTCCGACGCTGCGGCCCCAGACCCCGCGTGAACCCGCCACCCGGGTAGGCGGAGCTGGGAGACAATGATGGCAGCGACGACAAGGGAGGCGCCTGCCAACTGAACGATGGTGAGGGTCTCCCCGAGCACGGCCCAGCCGACGAACGTGGCGACCAACGGACTGAGGAGCCCGAGGAAGCTGACCACAGCGACGGGCAGCCGTTGGATCCCGCGGAACCAGTTAGCGTACGCGGCTCCGGTCCCAACAACGGCGAGCCATGCGAACCCGGCCAGGTTCGTTCCGGTCAGCTGTTGGGGAAGGCCCTCGGTGGCCAACACAACCGGGACGAGCATGAGCCCGCCAGCCGTCAGTTGCCAGCCAGTGAAGGTAATGAGGTCGACTGGTCGACCCCAGTGTTTGGTGAGCACAACACCTGTGCCCATTGTGACGGTGCCAGCCAAGGCCGCGAGGATGCCGATGGGGTCGATGGTGGCGGCGGGCCCAAGCACCAACATGGCGACCCCGGCGATACCCGCCGCACCGGCTAGCGCGGTGCGGCGAGTGAACACCTCACCAAGAACTACCGCGGCGATTCCAGCCGCGACTAGCGGTTGGCGCTTCCATAGCACGAACGCCAGGCCAACCGGTAGCGCCCTCAACGCCGCGGCCAGCATCGGCCGCCCCGCTGGAAGGAGTTCGGTGGCCACAATATAGGTGGTGCCCCACACCGCTGGCGTCAACGCCGTCAGGGCGGCCGTTGTCGGCTTTGCGGTCTGATGAATCTCTCTTGACATGAATACAAAACTACCTACAAGTCTCTCGATGTCAAGAGATAATCTCTCCATATCGAGAGACTACGTAGTAGCCTGGCGGCCAATGAAACCCGACCACGTCGACGAAATCCTCAGCCAATGGAACCGTGAGCGGCCCGATATCGACGTGTCCGGCATGGCGATAATCGGGCGCCTAACTCGCCTCAACAAGGTCATCCAAAATCGCCTCAACGCCCTGTTTGCTCTACACGAGCTCGAGTTCTGGGAGTTCGACGTACTGGCCACGCTGTTGCGCAACGGCCCGGATCAACAGCTCACGCCCGGCCAACTACTCGAGTCGATGATGCTCACTTCGGGGGCGATGACAAACCGGATCGACCGGCTCCAGGAGCGGGGATACGTCGACCGGGTCAAGGACCCAACCGACGGCCGCCAAGTCCTAGTGACGCTCACCGCGAAGGGATTAGCCAAGGTCGAGGTCGCCTTGGTCGATCACGCCGCGAACGAACTCTCCCTCATTCAATCACTCGATCAATCCCAACAGGCCCACCTGATTGAGCTACTCAGCATTCTTCAACACGCAATTGGGAACGACACAGATCAAGGACCGGCGGACCCATAACCGACTTCGCTGACGACGGGGGCTCACGCTTCAGGCTGTAAGCGTCAGCCCTTGGAGCCCGACGAAGCAACGCCCTGGCGGAAGTGCCGCTGAAAGACGAAAAAGACCACCGCCATTGGGATGGTGGTGATCAGGCTGGCCGCCATCAGAGTGTTCCAGGGGTTCGACTGGCCGAAGGCGCCGCGAAGGAGCGCCAGGCCGACCGGCAACGTTCGGATGTCAGGGTTGCTCGGCGCGGCCAACAGCGAGTGGAGGAACTCGTTCCAGGTGCCCTGCACACTCAGTACGGTGAGCGCGATCAGCCCGGGCTTTACCAGCGGCATCATGACGCGGCTGTACGTCTGCCACAAACTGGCGCCGTCAACGGCGGCCGCCTCCTCGACTTCGGGAGGCACCAGGTCGAAGAAGCCCTTCATCATGAATATCGAAAACCCGTCGAATATGAGCGGGAGAATCAGCCCCCAGTAGGTGTTGAGGATCCCGAGTTCCTTCATGACGAGGAACCGCGGGATCACTAACACGATCGCGGGGATGGCCTGCACGGCGATGACCGCGCCAAAAACGAGCCATCGTCCTCGGAATTGCAACCGCGACAGAGCGTACCCGGCCATGGTCGCGAGCAACACACGCCCAATGGTGACCGAAACCGTCTGGATGGTGGAATTCAGGGCCCAACGCGGGATGCGAATTCGGTCGTTGTTGAGCGCTTCGATACCTTCGAGGGTCGGGCTGCCTTGATCGACGTCGAAGGTCAGCGAGGTCGGGTTCTCAGCAATATCGGGCAGCGATTTGAACGACGACACCCCGGCCAACACGAACGGCATGATGAACAGCAGGGCGAACAACATCAGGGTGGAGTACGACGCCAGCATCCTGAGCCTGTGGGGCCACCGGCCCGCGTCGCGTTGAGAAGGCGGCGGTTCTTGATCGATCGTGTCTGCATTGGTCGAGGCAGCGTTGGTCGAGATAGCGTCGCTCATTAGAGGCGGTCCTTGTCTCGCATAAGCCACCGTTGGAAGACCGTGAACGCCATGATGATGATGAACAGCAGCACTGCAATGGCCGCACCCAGACTGGCTTCACCGTTCTGGAATGTTTGGAAGTAGGTGAGGAACGCCGGTGTCAGAGTGGATTTCTGTGGCCCACCGAAGCTGATGGCGAATATCTGATCGAATACTTGCCAGGTGCCTATCAGCCCAAGGGTGACGACGAACACAATCGTGGGTTTCATCATTGGGACCGTCACCCACCTGAACCGTTGCCACCACGAGGCGCCGTCTAGCTCGGCCGCCTCTTCGACCGACACGGGGATGTTCTGCAGCGCCGCCAAGAAGATCAACATGAATGTGCCCACCGTGGTCCACGTGACCAGGATCATGATGGACAACATGGCTATGGACGGGCCGCTGATCCACTCCCACAGCGACAGACTCATGAACTCTGTGTCGTTCATCCAGCCAGGCGGGCTGTCCACCCCCACCACGCCGAGAATGTTGTGAATAACTCCGTTGGCGTTCGCCAGCCAGTTGATGTCGCGTATCGGAAGCAAGGCGTTCACTGCGCCACGGGTCTGAAACATGAACAAGAAGATCAACGACACCGCTATCGAGCTAGTGATCGAGGGGAAGTAGAACGCGGTGCGGAAGAAGCTCTTGGCTTTAAGGCGCTTCTGGTTGAGTATCACTGCGAGAGCCAACGCGATGAATGTCTGCACAGGGACTACGCCCAGAACGTAGTAAAGGTTGTTCCGTATCGAGATGGCGAAATCTTTGCGGCGGACGCCATCGTCGGTGACGAGCTCGCGGTAGTTGTCAAGACCTACGAAATCGCTATCGAAAGGTGGCGTAATGCCGCTCCAGTCGCGCAAGCTCACCAGGACCGACATGGCGATCGGAACCGCCAGGAACACGAAGAGACCGATCAGAGCAGGCGCCACGAAGATCCAGCCCCACAGGCCTTCGTTCTTGAATATCGGCGCCCGAGTCGGCTGCCCGACCACGCGCAGTCGCATCGCTCGAACGGTCACGCTCCGGTCTGTGATCCACTCCTTTACCGTTGACACTTGCGACCCCCTTCGGCTGCGTAGATCACCGGTACGGTCAGAGCGAAGGAGGAGGGCGTCTCCACTCCGACCGTACCGGTGGTCGGTCAGTCATGCATGTACTCGCTTTGCCCTACAGAAGGTCGTCTCCGGCTTCGACGACTTCGTCGATGAGCTCGTCGACGGAGATGTCACCGGAGATCATCCGCTGGTAGGCATCGTTGAACACGCCCATGATGTCTCCGACCCCTGTTGGGAACTGGAAGGGAGAGGCGTAGGCGGCGCCGTCGACGAACGCTGCCAAGTCGGGATTGTCGCTCAGCCAGGCTGCAGCGACGGACTCGCGGGCCGGCATGACCTGGAATCCCGACGTCCACGCTGCGGCGCCTGAAGCGTTGGTGAGATACTCGACGAACGCCCACGACTGTTCAGGGTTGTCTGCACTGGCGGCGACGCCGTAACAAACGGTGAAGGCGAAAGTGCCAGAGCCGGCAGGGCCCTGGGGTAGTTCGGCCACTGCCCATTCACGCTCGGGGAAGTTGTCGCCCATGAACCCTGCGATCCAGTTCCCTTCGATGGTCATCGCAGCTGCGCCCGAGGCGAAGGCTTCGCCGCCCCAGCCGGTGTCGATGTCGCCAGGAGACTTGATGTAACCAGCGGCGTACAAGTCGGACAGATACTGGAGAGCATCTCGGGCTCCGTCAGAGTCCAGAGCGACCGCAGTGCCGTCGTCAGTAAGCATCGCGGTTCCGGCCTGGAACAGGAAGGCCCCGGCCCGGGCATACTCAGCGCCGAAGCTCAGTCCTACCTGATCGTCAGTGGTGAGGGCTTCGGCCGCTGCGGCAAGTTCATCCCACGTCGTGGGCACCTCGACCCCCGCAGCCTCGAGGATCGTGGGATCATAGATCAGACCAAGCGTTGAGAAGTCCTTGGGCGGGCAGTACCAGGTTCCGTCGACGGTGAACACGTCGCGGAGCGAACCGTAAATGTCGTCAGGATCGCTCAAGATGCCGTCGGGAATGGGAGCGAGCGCGTCCGAATCGACCAAGCCTGGCAGCTTGGCCGAGTCCACGTAGAAGATGTCGGGCGGGTCGCCTGCAACCAACGATGCCTGGAGTGCAGCGTCGTATTCTGGTTGAGGCTCAAACGACGCATTGGCCCCGGTGTCGGCGTTGAACTGTGCAACGAGAGCTGTCAGTTGAGTGTCTTCGGCCTCAGACGATGCCCAGCCCCATAGTGTGAGCTCAGCGCCCGTCAGGTCGACTTCATCGGACTCGACGGCGGTATCCTCGGGTTGACTGCTGCTGTCGGCTTCGGTGGTTGGTGGCGGGGCAGTTGTTTCGTCGTCGTCACTGCCGCACGCAGCAGCAACGAGGGCGAACACGACAAGTAACGCTGATATGCGCAACCAATATTTCTTCACGGGTTTTCCTCCAGTTTGTCCGGCACAGCGCCGGTAGTTGATTCTCGGACGATCAGATCGGGCTCAACGAGCACCGAGGCCGGCGCGTCCTCGCCGACCAATAGAGCGACAAGTCGCTCGACGAGTAGGGTGCCCACGGTGTTCATGGGCTGGCGCAACGAAGTGAGGCCGGGAGCGGTCAGCGACGCTGCCGGGATATCATCGAACCCGGTGACAGCGACATCCTGGCCAGGGACCATGCCAAGGTCGCGTAAGCCGGCCATGACGCCAAGAGCGAGCGTGTCCGAGACACAGACAATGGCGGTGGGGTCCGATTGTCTCATCAATTCGGCCACAGCCTTTCGGGCCGCGTCGAAGTCGTTGATGACACGTACAATTCCGTGTGGCCTCATCTCAAGGCCATCGATTCCTGCCGTGAACCCAGCGAAACGGTGGTCGCCGGCGAGCGAACCCTCGGGCCAGCCGACGAACGCCAGCCGTTCGTGACCCTGCTGGTGTATATGGCTGACCGCGGCGCGGATTCCGGCCGCGCCGTCTACGTCGACCCATCGAACTGTTGGGTCGTCGACACGCCCAAAGCAGACGAACGGGATGTTGCGCTCGCTCAAATACGAAACCCTGGGATCCTCGTACTCGATGCCTGACAGCAAGAAGCCATCAGCCCCGCCGCTGCGCAGCAACTCTATGTAGGGCTGCACAGCATCGGTCTGGCGCTGGGCGAACAGGAGCAGTTCCAGATCGGCGTCCGAAGCGGTGGACACAATCTGGTGAAGGAAGACGTCGAGCGCCGAGTTGGGTGACTCGTCGCCAGGCAGGCAGTAGGCCAGCATGAAGCTGCGCCCCGCAGGCAGGCTCTTTGCCGCGCGACTAGCGCGATAACCCAGCGAGTTCACCGCATCCACGACCCGCTGCTTGGTCCCAGCTCGCACATGCGCATGGCCATTTAGCACGTTAGAGACCGTCGCAACGGATACTCCGCTGAGAGCTGCCACATCTCGGATCGTCGGACGCTTGGGCGAGGACACGGAGGCGACCTTAACTCAGCTTTTGAAACGTTACAAGAAACGTTTCAAAAGTTCGCCTAACTATGTGCGATTCGCGCGATCGCCTGCGACAATTGCCGTACAGACCCCAGGCGAGCACGCCTGCCACGTCACAACTTCGACCAGAGCAAGCGAGACCGAGATGCCCACACGTCTGCCAGATCGCGGTTGGAGTATGACCAAGGGCGGCGTCGCCATGGTCACCGAGGCAGATGGCACCATGGGCGACGGTGCCACCGGAATCTATGTGCGCGACCGTCGCATCGTGGCCGGAATGCGGTTACGCATCGACGGCGAAGCCCCAGTCCAGCTGAGTGGAGCGCGGCTTTCCGCAGGCGCCGACAGGCTTACCTACGGCTACTGGACCGATGCCCCCGACCCCCAAGCAGTGATACTCCGCGAGCGATCACTCGACGACGGATACCACGAAAAGGTCACCGTTCAGTGCTTCCGCCGAGCCGTCACCTTTACGCTCAACATCGAACTCGATCCGGGCGGCGCTACCGTCTATCACCTCGAGGGCGAGGCGGCGACTGACCGCGACGTCGACCTGGTCGCATCAATCGTGTGGGTCGACGGCTGTTCGGTGGACGGCCTGACCGTCTCGGCCGCAGTAGCAGTCGAGCCCGGCGAAGAGATCACGTTCTCTTGGGGCCTGCGTAGCGAGATCGAACAACCCCGGCCTCAACCAGCGACCAGCGTCGCAGCTTCGAGCAGTCGGCTTCAACGAGCTCTCCATGGCGCTCAATGGGACCTCGAAGCCTTAACCGTCATCGAGCCGCGCACGCAACGACCCTTCCTTGCCGCGGGGTCCCCACACTTTCTGGCCCTTTTCGGTCGCGACGCACTAATAGCATCGCTGTTCACAATGCTAGCCAGCACAGACCGAGCGCTGAACACGCTCGAGGTTCTGGCTGAGTACCAGGGCACCAGCCACGACGACGACACGCTCGAGGCCCCAGGAAGGATCCTTCACGAGCTACGTATCGGAGAGATGGGCGTGTTCGGCCTCGATCCCGGTGTGCCGTACTACGGCTCGGTCGACTCGACCCCGTTGTTCGTGATCCTGCTGACCGAATGTCTGCACTGGGGAGAGCCCTCGTCGCGACTGAAACCGTTGCTGGGCCCCGCACGCGCTGCCCTCGAGTGGTGCCGTAGCCATGTTGATCGCTTCGGCTTCGTACGCTCGGAGCCCCATGACGCCGGGATCGGCAACCAGGGCTGGAAGGACTCCGGCGATTCGATCGTGCGACCCGATGGCAGCGTAGTGCGCGAGACCACGTCGTTGGTCGAGGTGCAGGGCTACTTCCATCAGGCATTGCTGGGTCTGGCGGATCTTGAGGAGTCTCTCGGAGACCCAGGCGCTTCTGCCGGTTTGCGTAAGGAGGCCGCGGATCTGGCGGTGAGGTTCCGCGAACATTTCTTGGTCGGTCCCGACGTTCATGTGGCGCTGGCGCTCGACGCGACGGGTGACCCCGTAGCGGTCCGAGCCTCGAACGTCGGGCATCTCCTGGCCGGTGAACTCATCGACGACACAACAGCGAGGTGTCTGGCGCGACGGCTGCTGAGCCCAGAGGAGTTCTCCGGATGGGGAATCCGCACCCTGAGCGCCGACGAAGCAGCGTTCAACCCGCTCGGGTACCACGTCGGAACGGTCTGGCCACATGACAACGCGGCCATCTTGCGCGGCTTCACAAGTCGAGGTTTCGCCGACGAGACGGTCAAGCTTTCGCGAGCATTGATCGACCTTGCTGCCGCAGAGCAGCACACCCTGCCCGAGTTGGTTGGGGGTTTCGACCGAGCGGACTTTGCCGAACCAACGCCGTACCCGATGTCGGCCAGACCACAAGCTTGGGCGGCAGCTGTACCGTTCCAGATCGTCACGGCGCTGTTGGGCTTTCGGCCAGCGCTACACCGCAACGAGATCCGCCTCCGGCCGCTGCTGGAACCGCACGAGACGATCACCTTGGACAAGCTGCGTCTTGGCAACCGCACAATTCGTGTTCAGGCCACAGGTCACGAGATATCGGTAACCGGCGACATCGACGGGCTTGACATCATTGTCGAACGCTGAAGCCTCTGCCTAGGCGTGTGGGGTTGAGTATCCAGCCGTGCCTGCGGCAACCCGCATACTTAGCGGTGCCTTTGACAAGGCACATCGGTGATCCAACATCATCTGTACCTCGGGCCCGTTAGCGTCGCCTGATGCTGCTTCGCCTTTTCGTGGTCCTCGCCCTGGTCTTGGCTGCTTGCTCCGGCGGATCAGGTGCCGACGATGTGTCTCTGGATCGTTCGGGCCTTACGAGCGAGAACGAGCTCAATGCGCTAGTGGAGACAGAATCAGACGAGCCTGCCGAGATCGCAAACACCGACACGGATCCGGTGGAATCGTTCTTCAAGTTCGCTGGGACCAGCGTTGGCTTTGGCAACATGTTTGTGAACAACGCCAGGTTGTTCGGTGTGGTCGAGCAGCTCGGTTTACCAGTGCCCGGCCCCAGCGCGTCGGACGAAGAACTCAACGAATGGGCCGGACAAGGCGGATTGGCTCTCGGGGTGCCGGTGCTGCCTGGCAGCCTGCAGAACGAGATCTCCTTGGGTCTTGGAGGGGTGGAAAAAGTCCGGGCCCTTTACGGGCTTGAGGTGCCTAGTCTTTTGGCTTCGGTCGGTGGCCGCGAAGCATCGCTTTACCTCGACGCGGGGCCACGGTGGGAGGACCGCCTAACGGCTCGCGGATGGATTGAGACTGGGGGTTCGTGGCAATCGAACGACTCCATCTACACCCTCACAGTTGACGGCAACCAGGCGATCTTCGCCAGAGCTGACGACGAACCCGCAGTCGTTGTCGGCGATCTAGTGGACTTTGACCGCATGGTTGAGTTCCTCTTGGGTCGCGGTGCCTATGCGTTCAGGGTCTCAGATGCGCCGGAAGGTCCAGCTACTCTCCCGCCGGCCCATGTGACGGCTTACGGCGTCTACTTCGATGAGTCCGCAGGGTTTGTCACCCTGTTGGTCGTTGGCTACTCCACAGCAGCCGAGGCAGCCGAGGCAGCCGCTGGCATCTCGCAACTCATCGCCGGACCTGGGCACGAATGGGCCGCCGATGGTGAGGTCGAAAGCGACGACAGCTTCGTCCTGATCGAACTGCCCTCTGGTACCGCTACCGACTGCATCGCTGGCAACGATGCATGCAACCCGCGCCGCTTTGCCGACATTCAGGACCTCTTTCAACTCTTCTCCCTGCTCGACTCGTAGACGCCTGGTGCTAGACGGGTTAGGTCCCGGTCTCCTAGCCCACGTGGTGGGGGTTTGTTTGGGGCTGGTTAGGCCCTGGGTTGGTTAGGCGGCGTGGTGGCCTGGTTTTTGGCGGTGGGGCGGGTTGGTCCATTCTTTGATGGTTTGTCCGTTGGAGTCGCTTGTGAGGTGCCAGGTTCTGGGGGTGTGTCGACGTGGTTTTATGTGGGCTCCCATGGCATGAAGTTTGCGGTGGTGAGCCGGGCAGAGCAGACACATCTGTTCTAGATTGGTTGCACCTAGGTGTTCCCAGAAGATGATGTGGTGGGCTTCGCTAGCTGACGCTGGCATGGTGCAGTGTTTCCATACACAACACCCATCACGAACCAACAGCCCTTGGCGTTGAATCGGTGTGGCGTACCTGACATTGCGAGCCAGATTCAGTTGTTGGCTGTCGGCTTGTTCGACCCAGTAGGAGATATCGGCATCACACATCAAAGTTCGTATCAACGTCGCCGGTATCGGGACACCATCAGAGGTGTAGCCGACAGCTTGACGATCAGCAAGGTCGTTCAGATCAGACAACCCGATCACGACATTGATATTGGCCCGCGACCTCCCACCATCTCTTGGATCGGATATGGGGTCCGGCGCACGGCCCGAAAGATCTGATGGAGGTCCTGAGGTTCGACAAGACCGACATTTCCGGTCACTGTCGGGGAGATCCGACCCGGTACTGTCACTTTCGGTGCCATCGGGTGTCGGTTCGAACAGCGAAGGTTCGTGTAGCGGGGCCGGTCTGATCGGTGTGTAGGTGCCAAGATCGGTTCGGGTTTCGTTGCCATCGGCGTTTTTGCCGACCTCGACGAACCTGACACCCAGACTCCCACCGCGACCGTCGCCGGCTCGGCTGGTCGAATGCCGCTCCGCCGCGGTCGCGCTGTGTGCCTGATCGTGTCGAGACTTCGATGGGGCCGAGTTAGCCGAATTCGCAACCGTAGCTTCGGTATCTGATCCGTCGCTGGTCGTAGCCGGTTCAGCCGAACGATCCGCCTCAGCGGGTTCGGCCCATGTCTCGGGCGTTGCGGGTTCAGATTGTGCATCGGCAACGTGGTCGGCGTCGGCGTGAGCTTGGGTGTCGGCTGCGTGGTGGCTGTCGGTTTGGGCTTGGGGGTGTAGATCGAATATGGCTGGGAGACCTAGCAACATGTTGGCGATGATGTCTCCGGCCAACTGTTTCGGTACCCGCCGTGTCGTGCGGTCCAACTCTCTTTCTTTAGCCCAAGCCGTACGAAACCGCGGGTCATATGCGCCTTTGATACGAGCCCCAGTGACCGGATCGATCAACAGGCTTAGCCAGTACATACCGTCATCGTTAACCCCACACCCACCCCGACGGTTGCCACGTTGACGGTTAAACCTGTCATCGGCAGACTCGGTGTCGGCCTCACGAACTGCTGCTTTGACTGCTTCGGCAGTCTGGTCGGCGTGCTCATGCTTAGCGTCAGCCAACAGTTCTAGCTTTGTTCGGGTCGAAACTTTGGCCCGAGATATCAGATCGGCCTGTTCTGTCGATATCTGCCCCGAAGCCAAAGCGTCGACAATCTCAGGGTAGTCAGCCAACCTGGCTGCCCGACGTTCAGCATCACGCAACTCACGTTTAGAACGAGCCGCACCAGGATCGTCCCCACTTGGGCCTGCATCGTCAGCTCCGGCCTCAGTCCCGCTATCGGGTCCAGATCCAGCGTCGTCGGAACCAGAGGGGTCGTTGTCACACCCCCTCATCTAAATTGCCGCTGTCTAGATTGTTGTCGGGTTGGGGCCGCGGCGCAGGATCAGGCTGCCGGTTACGGCCATGAGTGATAACAGCACGAGCCTGCAAAGCAAACACCTCCTGACCATCCAGACGAGAACGATGAAAATGAATGCCATTCAAAATCTTGTCAAGCGCGGTGATATCTAACTGGCTGAACTCCTCCTGAGTTAGATAAACAATCCCGCATCGATCCATACCAACACTGCACCAACCACAACATGATGTTCCACCTTTCTTACGAACATAGTTTCGGTTATGGTGCAATTGTTACACCCCGCCGGCGCACGACACCAGATCGAGTGCTGAGCACAAGAACAACGCTTCGACCTCTGCCGCGACACCGATTTGGCGACTGATTCGAACCGGGCGATCAGCCGCTGCCGCGTCGTCGTGGTTACTGTTTCGCCAGAGTTTGAGCGGGCGGTAGGCCTCGCCTCGGCCAGGCCGGGGTGCGTGGCGTACTCACAAGATGGTCCACGCCGTCAACGCTCAAGACTGCATCATCCTAACGATGCTCAAAACCCGGCCCCCCTCGGAAGGCAACAGAGCGCACCGGCCATGAGACAACCCTCGGGCGACACGTCGAGCTAGCCCTCGCCGCTACCAACCGATGTCTCCCTATCATTTCGAGGGCGCGCGACAACCGCCTTTCCGGTTCCGATTCATGGCACAAGGACTAACCTCAGCACGGACAGCACGGCTGGACGGTAAGCAGCAGCTCGGGAGACGAGATCGTGATCAGTGACGGATTGGTGGCGCAGGGTTTGAGGAAGCGCTTCGACGGTGTGGTAGCGCTCGATGGGCTCGATCTAGCGGTCCAGCGCGGGCAGTTGGTCGGGTTCCTTGGTCCGAACGGTGCAGGCAAGACCACCACGATGCGGGCGATCCTTGGCCTGACGGCACTCGATGAAGGCACGATTACCTGGGACGGCGCTCCGATGTCGTTGCGAAATCGCCGCGACATCGGCTACATGCCCCAGGACCGCGGTTTGTACCCGCGGATGAGAGTCGGCGAGCACATCGCCTACATCGGCCGGCTGGCCGGATTGAGCCGCGAAGACGCCGCGGGAAAAGCCCATCACTGGGCCGAGCGGGTTGGTCTGGAAGATCGTGAGAACGACCTGATTCAGGAGCTGTCAACAGGAAACCAGCAGAGGGTGCAGCTCGCAGTGGCATTGGTGCACGAGCCCACGCTGCTGGTGCTAGATGAGCCTTTTGCCGGGCTCGACCCTGTCGCGGTTGCGATGCTAAGCACCGTCATGGCCGAGCGGGTGGCCGGAGGTGCCAGCGTCGTGTTTTCGAGTCACCAGCTCGACCTCGTCCAGGACCTCGCCGATGAGTTAACCATCGTCTCCGACGGCAAGACGCGGGTTACAGGTTCGGCCTCGGAGTTGCGGCGGCGGTCACCGATCCGACTGCTTCGAATCGAGTGGGAGGGCCCTGAGCCGTCGTGGACTCCTGAGAACGCCACGAGGCTCGACGCGCCACGAGGCGTATCGGTCTTTCGGGTACCGGCCAAATCGGATTCGGCGAGTCTGATCGCGGACGCGGCACGAGAGGGCACGTTCGCTTCGATCAGCTATGAACCGCCTGGCCTCGAAGACGTATTCCTCGAGATCGTCGCACCATGACAGGGCCCAACCTGGTTCTCGAGGTTGCTTATCGCGAGGTGCGAACCCATGCACGCACGACGGCGTTCAAGGCAGTTACTGCGCTCCTCGTGGTCGCGGCAATCATCGGTCCTGTGGTAGTTGCCCTGTGGCCCGACGAAGACGGCGCCTCGCGACACGTCAGCGTTGGGTTAGCAGGCGGAACCGATCGAACTCTGGAGAAAGTAATCGTCGCGTTGGCCGAGGGTGCTCTGGTTGTCGAGTTCGTGCCTCTGTCCGGTCAATCGCAGGCCGACGCCGACGCCGCCTTGGCCAGCGGCGACCTCGACGTAATCGTCGAAGCCCCGGACACACTCGTGTGGGATTCCCAAGTCGACGCACCTCTAGCAGCCATCCTCGAGGCAGCGCTCCAGCACCGTGCCGTTATAGACAAAGGAGAGGTATTCGATCTGTCCGAGAGCGATGTGCAACAGCTGCTTACACCGATCGATGTCGCCGACCGGATCGTAGACATGACCGAATCGTCGGACTTTATTCTGGCTATTGCCGCGCTAGGACTGTTCGCAGGATTCCTCATCCCCCAGGTGTTCGGTCAACTCACGCTGGTGAGCGTCGTCGAAGAGAAGTCGACGGGGGTGGTTGAGGTACTCCTGGGCCATATCGATCCGCGTACGCTTCTGCTTGGCAAGGTGCTGGGCCTGACATTGCTGGCCATAGGGCAGATTGTCGTGTTTCTGGCCGGGTTGGGCGCCGCGATGTTCGCTACCGACTCGATCGACGTGTCTGGTTCGGTGTGGAGCTTCGTCCCTGTGCTTGCAGCAAGCCTGCTCGGCGGCCTCGTGTTCTTCAACACCCTCTTTGCGTTGCTTGGATCGTTGATCTCGCGCCAAGAAGACGCTTCTCAGGTCATTTTGCCTGTGTTTGCTCCGCTGATGATCGGCTTTGTTGTGGGCCAGATGGCGATCGGAGGTCGGGCCGACACGACGATCATAAAGGTGCTCACGTTCGTACCGCCGGTAACGCCAATGCTCCTGCCCGTTCGGGTGGCCCGCGGCGCGGTCGCGCCATGGGAAGTCGCGGTCGCTCTAGGCCTGCTGATGCTGGCAAGTTGGGCGATGATTCGTGTGGCTGCGCGCGTCTATGAGTTCACCTTGTTGCACTCGGGTTCACGTATTGGCTGGCGCAAGGCCTGGGGGTTCGCCAGGGCGCGTCCCGGCTCCGAATAGCTCTCACGGAGCGAGCTGTTCGGCGAGTCGAGTGACCTTGAAGAGGGCTAGAGCGCCTCGAAGAAGCGCCTGGTTCCGTCGTCGACGGGTAGGTAACTTTCGATTTGGAGTTCGTCAAGTGTGACGTTGCTTGGGGCGCTGAACGTTGTGATGGTGGCGAGGAACGCCAGCTCTGTTTCGCCGACCGTGGTTCGTAGGGTGACCATTGGGTCGCTCGACTTGAGCAGGTCGGGGTTGCGCCAGTGGTCTGGCACGTCGGGTGCGTCGAGCAGTTGCGACAGCAGGTCAGACATTGCATCGTCGTTGGGGCGTTGCAGGGAGTCGCGTTGAAGTCGACGCAGAGCGTCACTGGCAACCTCGTCCCAGTTAACGATGAGGTCGCGCATTGGCTGGTCGAACAGGCGGCGCAGTAGGTTGACACCGACCGGGTCGACGATGCCCGCAATTTCGAGGAATGCCCGACCGCCACCGTTCACCCGCACCACGTTGTAAAGGCGATCGCCGAGCATCATCGGGAACGGTTCGTGATGGGCCAACATTGTGTCGACCACAGCGCCGAGTGGTCCGTCGAGCAACTCGCCAATGGCCGGTTCGGGGTAGCGCGTGTCGAAGCCGGCGCTTCGCAACAGTTCGTTGCGGTCTCTGAGGGGCACGTCGAGCGTTTCGGCGAGGAGGAGAACCATTTCGATGCTTGGCATCGAGCGTCCTGTTTCGAGGAAGCTGATATGGCGGGTCGACACCTCGGCGGTGAGCCCGAGATCGAGTTGACTCATGCCGCGCTGCTGGCGCCAGTACCTCAGCAAGGCGGGAAAGACGGCGTTGCGGCGAGAAGGTCCTGGGGGTCTGGTTCTGGCCATGAGCGCATCGTAGAAGTGATGCTAGGCGAAGACCATTACCTCATCAGGTAGGTGCGCTCGATGCTGCACCCAGCTTTGCTGAAGTCATCGATTCGCCACCCAAGGAGGACCACATGAACACCCAATCCCATCTCGACATTGGTTCGAGCAAGCTCGCATACCGCAAGACCGGCGAGGGCCCCGACGTCGTTCTCATACACGGGTGGCCGCTACATCGCGAGACCTGGCGAGACATCGTTTCACGCCTTGCGAACTACACGTGCCATCTAATCGACCTGCCAGGCACAGGCGCGACCATCACCCCAGCGTCGACCGATGTCTCGCTTATGGGCCACATCGATGCGATGGTCGCGGCGATCGAGCAGCTCGACCTCGACAACGTGGTGTTGGTCGGGCAAGACTCGGGCGGCCTCATCGCACGTTACGTGACGGCGCGAATACCGGAACGGGTTTCTGCGCTGGTGGTAACGGGCAGCGAAATTCCTTTCAGCTGGCCTGCCGCAATCACGCGGTTGCAGCTGGCATCGCGGCTTCCCGGCTCGGCGGGTCTGACGATGCGGCTCATGAACAGCCCTAGGTTGGCGCGTTCGAAGCTCTTGTTCGGTGGCGCGTTCTGGAACCGAGACCTGCTCGAAGGCGAGTTTCGAACCAAGGTGCTCGACCAAACTTTCCGCGATCGTGAGGCGGTGCGCCGTCAGCTCGATGTCCTGGTCACCTTCAAGAAGAAGCTGATTGACGGGCTCGCAGAAATCCATCCAAAGATCACCTGCCCAACCCTGTTCGTGTGGGGCGAGGGCGACCCGTTCTTTCCGGTCGAAAAAGCGCGCGAGATGGCCGAACAGTTCGGCGGACCGACCCGCTTCGAAGTCATCGAAAAGGCACGGTTGTTGGTCCACGAGGAACACCCCGAACAGTTCGCCTCCTTGTGCGCCGACTTCATCGCCGAATCGGCTGTCGAAGCCTGACAAGTGCGCCAAGCGGCCGAGTGCCAAAGTTGCCAGGTCATACCACCGCCGATGAGCCCACCGGCCCCAGTCACGAGCACCGACTTCGCCGATAGGTCGGACATCTCCTCGACGCAATCCACACTTCCGCCGCGTCGATGGCGCGTCTAGCTGTTCGTTCAGGCGATAATATTTTGGGCTAGGAGGCAGTCGTGAACGAGGGTGAGAAATTGGCCGGACTGGGGACTACCCCCAGCTACCGGTATGCCGAGGTTGTTGGCTCCAGGCTCTTTATCGCTGGCCAGGTCCCGCACGACAGCAACGCCAAGATAGTTGGAGTTGGAGATCCCCGAGCTCAGGCCGTTCGTTGCCTCGAGAATCTTGAGACGTTGCTGGGCGTCCATGACTTCGCGGCTGAAGATATTCGCCGCTTAACCGTCTACGTCGTCGGCGACCAGCAGAATCTTGTCGACACCTGGGACGCGGTCACAACGTGGTTCGCCGACAACGTGCCGCCCGCGACTCTCCTCGGTGTCCATCTTCTCGGGCACATCGATCAGCTCGTCGAGATCGACGCCGACATCGTCAAAGCCCACCAACCATAACGTCTCACCATGACTACTTCGGCGACAAAGAGCAGCTCTTCGAAGCCGTCCTAGAGAAAGAAAACACGAGTGGAACACGTCCGACTCGGATCAACAGGACTTCAGGTATCTCGGCAGCAAGCCTTCGCAGACTCGGCATCGACACCATCGACCATTGCCAGATCCATCGGCTCGATCGGCGCCAGCTCAATGTACTCGTTCCGTACCGAGGTGTGTACAGTAGGCGTATGCCTCGAATGCAGGTCTACCTCCCCGACGAACTCTACGACGCGGTCAAAGACCGAGGCCTGTCACCATCGGAACTGCTCCAGAACGCCGTGCGCGACGAGCTGCGACGCGAGGCCATACTTGATCAGGCCGACCGCTACGTCGCCGACCTGATCGATGATGTGGGCGAACCCTCCAATGAGGCGATTGCGAAGGCCGAAGCGCTGTCGCGACGAATTCGTGCAAGTGCGTCAACAGCGACAACCGGCTAAGCCTTGCTTGTTCTGGACTCCGGCGGCGTCAGCCGTCTTGCCAGGCGACGCCAAGACTCGGCCGCACTGATCGCGGTCTTCAAACGCGACGGCTTATGGCCGCCACTGGTCCCCTCGGTCGTCCTCGCCGAGTCGATCACCGGACGCCAACGCCATGACGCCAACATCAACCGGTTCCTCAAGACCTGCGACATCACCGAAGAACTGACCGAGCGCATCGCTCGCCGTGCCGGCGCACTACGCTCGCTCGCACGCCAAGGCTCAGCCGTCGACGCCATCGTCGTGGCCCTCGCAGAGCCCGGAGGCACTGTACTTTCCAGCGACCTCAAGGACTTGCGTGCTCTGGCCAGCCACGCTGACGCCGTCCAGATCTATCGCGTCTGACCCAACCACGACGAATCACCGGCCATCAACGCCGCCACAAGTCGTTGGGCCTCTCCCCATTTGGCGGACGGTGATTATCCTGCTCGAACCGTGGCAGGCACTCCCGGCTTGACTGGACACTCTTGCACCGCTTTGTATTCATCTGTGACAGGAGGCCAGACATGAGCGATACGCCGGGCACCGCTGGTTCAGAATTCCAAGCGTTCGACGGTCCCCTTCTTCAAGATCCGTACCCGTTCTTCGCACACTGGCTCGAAAGTGAGCCGGTGTTCTACGCCCAACAGATCGGCTACTGGGTGGTCACTCGATACGAGGACTGTCGGCGGGTCCTGAAGGACTATGAAGTCTTCTCGGCGTCGAACGCGCTCAGCCCCATCTTTCCACCCTGCCCGGCCGCGGGGAAGGCCTTGGTCGACGGTGAGTTTCGATCGATCCCCACACTGACGAACGTTGATCCGCCTGCGCACACCCAGACTCGACGAATTGCCCACCAAGCTTTCACCCCTCGCCGTGTTCGCGAGATGGAGGGGGTGGTTCGAAGCGTTGTTCAGGAGTTCCTCGGTGCTCGGGATGCCGGCTCGCAGTCTGGCTTCGTGGCCGACGTGGCCTGGGAGCTTCCTGCCCGTGTGATCTTTTCCATACTTGGTGTGCCGCCTAACGAGGTGTCGAACATAAAGGCGGGGTCATCCACGCGACTGTCGTTCATGTTCGGTCAGGCCGATGATGCCGAACAGGTCGAGACAGCCAAGGGAATGGCAGAATTCTGGTCGTATTGCGAAGAGCTAGCCAACGACCGGCGACTTAACCCTCGCGACGACTTCACATCAGATCTTGTGCATAGTCTCGACGGAGACGGGAAGCCGCTGATTCAACAGGAGGTCTCGGCCATCCTGTTCGGGCTGCTGTTGGCCGGGCATGAAACAACTCGGTGGTGCACTGGCGCCGTTGCACAACTCGAAGCGTGACTCTCAGCGGAGCGCAGATTCCAGCTGAGGCGAACGTGCTGGTGTCCATCGGAGCGGCGAACCACGACCCTTCGAAATTCGAACGGCCTGAGGTATTCGACATTCGCCGAGACAACGCAGCTGCTCACCTGTCGTTCGGCCACGGACCCAATCTTTGTCTTGGTGCTTCGCTGGCTCGACTTGTTGCCCGAGTGGTTCTGGAAGAACTCACAACCGCGGCCCCGAATCTGCGCCTCGTCGCCGATCAAGAATTCGACTTCACGCCCATCATTGGTTTCCGCGGGCCCAAGAGACTTGAAGACTCGTGGGGCTAGTTGCTTTCGTGCAGCGATCGACATGGTGGAGGGCCTAGGCCCATCCCCAGCTGTGAAGCGACTCGTCGTCGATGCCGAAGTGATGGGCCACCTCGTGCACGACAGTCACCGTTATCTGCTCAATCAACTCGACTTCATCGGCGCACACTTCGCACAGTGGCAAGCGGTAGATCGTGATTTTGTCGGGCAAGACGAGGCCGCCGTAGTCGCCACGCTCGGTCAGCGGGGTCCCCTCGTACAGGCCAAGAAGATCCTCAGCGGGGTGACCGTCGTCTGTCACGATCGCGACATTGTCCATGAGCCGTCCAAGTTCCTCGGGAATCGCATCTAGCGCTTCGCCAACTAGCTGGTCGAATCGGGGAACACTCACCGGCTGCACGCCCCTGAGCCTACTGAAGCGTTCACCCGCGCCAGTGACCGAAGATTACGCGAATACGCCCAAATCATCGAGGCCCCAGAGCTAGGCGATGCCGAGAACGCGGCCATAGACAAAATCGCAGCGATCCGAGGATCCGACTCGATCGAGGGATACATGGTCTCGGTCGAAGACGCCGTGGCTGTCGTTGCCGGAGCCACAACATCGGAAGAGTCAGTCTCTATCGATGCAGTCAGGTCCTACCAGCGGGCGATGACGTATGTGCTCCAGGCCGCACGCGACCCATACTTCGAGTACTCGAACGGGGTACTTAATGTGATCCACTTCATCACTACCGAGTTCGACCTTGATGCACACCCCGGACTCATCCGTCCCGGCGACATCTTCGTCGTCAACGCCGCTATGGCCCATCTCAACCTCGTCAAAATCCACCCGTTCAAAGACGGCAACGTTGGTGGCACCGGCTGGGCCCACGACCTCGATGCCAGAGACTGGGTCCGGTATTGCCTCAAGGCCCACCACTTCCAGGCCACCATCTTGACCCGTCGAATAGCCGAGGCCGAAGAACTCTGGGGGATCCTCGACTGACCAACGAACACCAAGAGTGGGAGCTCTTCCTCATCTTCCCCATCGTTGTCGACGGCTGGCAGCCACATAGGGGCCTCCGCAGAGAGCACACACCTCCGCGACTAGATGCAAGCTGGTCGGAGTAGCCCCAATTGGGTATGAAACGCTTCACTAACCACTAGGTTCGGCACCATGCCTCACGTGCCCGAAAGCTCCGTTTGGCAACGAGACCGCTCCCATTCCCCGGTACTCGACTATCACCTGGACATGCTCCTCGACACGGCCAGAATGGACTCTTACCGCCGAGCCATCGCAGCCTCAGTGAAGCCAGGAGACGTGGTAGTCGACATCGGCTGCGGGACAGGTGTTCTGTCGTTCATGGCATGCGAAGCAGGCGCCAAACGGGTCTACGCCATCGAAAGCGGACCAATC
>CAZMUM010000005.1:71188-140226 GCA_964569385.1 uncultured Acidimicrobiales bacterium | reverse complement strand
CACGAGACACACCCCTAGCGATCGACTCCGCATAGTCGCGCACTCCACATATTGGGCACAGGTTCGGAGATCTGGGGTGGGTTAGCAGGTGGCGGCCCAGGTGATGGTGGCGTCGAACAGCGACCAGCCGTCTGGCGAATAGGTTGCCGCGGTGTCTTTGAACGCGTGCAGGGTCGACCGGCAGCCCGATGCCACATTGCCGCTTGGCAACAAATCACCCTGGTCATAGACCCACAGCGTCGGGTCGCCGTCGACCGCGAGTACGACATTGGCGGTGGCACCAGGAACACCCACTGGGAATCGGTCGCTTGTCGTTAGCAACGTGACGGTACCCGTCAGGCCGGCCGCGATTGGGTGAGCGGCGGCTACGATTTCGCCGTCGGTGGCACGGTTGAGCCAGCCGTTGTCAGCCGACAGACCGTAGTCGTCGAACAACCAAGGTTTAGCGAGAACTATCGAGGCTGGAACATCGACGAGTCGGTCGCCGAGAGCGAACGACGACACGGTCGATGAGATCAGCACCACGTCTTCGTCGACGACGTCGGTGTCGATCACGTCGGTGTCGTCGTGTACCGACACGTCGTAACCGGCTGCTTGGAGGCGGGCAATCATCGCACCGTCGCCTGTGCCGATTGCAGCGGGGTCCTTGATCACGATCGCTATTGACGACGGTTCGGCGGGAGGTTCAGCTTGATTGAACAGGGGATCTGCTCCCAGAGCAGCGTAGGCATCGAGGGCGTCCGATGAAGAGTCCACCCACCATTCGCAGGAGGATCCGGGGGCTTCGTGCTCGGAGTTGAACGTCAAGATTCCGCTGAATTGCTGATAACTGGGTTGACTGAACAGCGGTACAATGTCTTCGATCCATTGCGCCTTCGCAAGGGGTAGATCGGGATGCTCGTCTGATCCAAACTCGGGAAGCCATAACCCGAGGTCGGGGTGGTCTTGGCCCCAGATCCTGAAGTCTTCTATGAGGTCTTCAAGCGATCGCCAGTGCGCGTTGGGGTCGCCTTTGCAGTCATACCAGTTGTATGCGCCGGCACCAGCATGGTCGGCCCATGCGTCGCCCGGGTACCACTTCGGTGCGTACCGCCGATCGGTGCTATCGACCTCGAACGACCACGAAGTCATGATCCAGATGGTCTCGACGTTGGCGGCATCACCTGTTCGTACGATGTCGACAAAGTTCCGGAACGCGGCAACGAAGTCGACATCGGCACCGAAAGGAAGGTTCTTCTTGGCCTCTGGTTCGTGATGCAGGGTGAAGTAAACGGTGCCGTCGTAGGCCGCTATGGCATCAGCCCACTGAACCATTTCGTCGTACAGAGGGTCTCCAGGCAAGGCGGCGCCAATATCGGCCCAAAGCACCCGGGTGCCGTCGGTTCGTTTCGGCTTAACCGACAGCATAAGGTCGCGCCCGCCTGCCTCAGCAAACAGGTCTTCTGCGGCAGGAAATTGCTCGTCCCAGAGCGCAAATCGGCGAACTATCTCGAGTTGGCGCCCTAGGTCGAGCTCGAGGTTCGTGATTGCGTCGATCCGAGATTCGCCAGGTAGCCGGTTGGCGTAGGCCCCAAAGGCCAGGGTGTCGTCGGCGGCTTCGACTGTTTCGCCAAGGCTTAGGGCTGCGACAACCACGATGATCAACCCAACGAGGGGCAACACAATCTTGGTCATCGAAGTTGGCCTGATACGTGCACGTCCCACGTTGGATCCATCGGACGATTTGGCCCGTGGCTGAGCCAACTGATGCGATGACATCCCGCCGAGTTAGATGCTGACCTCTTGGGGCGCTGGCACCCGCGTCGATTCTTCGCCGAGGCTGCGTTTGCGTGCAGGAGCGGTCGACCTGCCCACGAGCACACGCCACCAACTCAAGACCAGCACCAGGCCAGCCACGCCAACGACGCTCCAGAAGACCCACGGACGGTCAAGGTCGGAGCCAGCTTGGAACGTATGGACGGTTCCGAAGCCGAACAACAAGAAGCTCGAAGCGTGGACTGCTCGCCAGATTCGTTCCGAAACGAACCGCCGTCTCAGCAAGGATGTGACCTCTACGGCGATAAGGAGGTAGAACGCCACGATTCCCCATGCGACGGCACCCGGTTGCCAGTCTGAAGCCATTGGCACCAGAACTTCTGACCAGCCGAAGTACACGAAGTTGTCGGCAACCAGTGCGGCTATGTGAACGCCGACGAACACCACGGTCAGTCCACCCAGGAAACGGTGTAGGTCGAGCAGCCACGGCCGGGTTGGCCAGCCGCGCATGATGCCGGTCGACAAGAACAGACCCCACAGGACTGACAGTGCGGTGAGTATCCACGCCGTGAAACCGGCAGAGCGCGACACGTACCAGGACAACTGCTCTGAGACCGCGATCATCGTAGGTAATCCCTGATGTTGCCAACGGCATGAAGCGAGCCGTCGGCGGTGCCAATGACGGCTGGGACGCCCGCCGCGTTGAGCACCGCGCGGGCGTGTCGCGGCCCAGCCACAAGTGCGGCCTTGGTCAGGGGTTCGGCGCTGATGGCATTGGTGGCCAAGACACTGACCGAAACAATGGTGGTGGGAGTCGGAGCGCCAGTGGCAGGGTCGATGATGTGGTGGCGAGGCCCAGTGGGGCCATCCCACGTTCGTAGGTCGGTACGACTGGTGCACACAGAGCCATCATTGAGCCACACCACGAGCGGATCGCGGCCGACTTGTGCGGTTGGCACGAGTTCGATTGTCCAGGGATCGCGGGTTGGAGAGATTCCCTTGACGGTGACATCGCCACCCAAGTTGATACACACGCCAGCCGCGCCCGCGCCCGTTACTGCTGCTGCAACTAGATCGGCTGCTGCACCCTTGCCGATTCCGCCGAGGTCGATCTCTACCCCAGTGGGCATGACGATTCCAGAGATGTCTGGAAGCAGTTCTATGCCCGAGCAGCCGGGTGCTGGTGTGAAGTCGCGTCCGAACACGCCGTCGGCGAGCTGTTCCAGGCCGCGATCGTAACCAGCGGCACACACGGATGTGGCGACTGTCGGATCGAATCGTCCGTTGGTGTTATGGAACGCCGATATCGCGGCCGAGACGACATCGAACGTATCGGGCTCGAGCACGACGAGAGCACCGTTGGCCTGGTTGAGCCGTCCGATCTCGCTGTTTGGGTCGAAGCGAGTCCAGCGCCGATGTAGGTCGCGAACTAACGACGTCGCCATCTCGATTGTGGTTGGTGGTGCGTCGACAATCGTGATGGCGACGGTTGTGCCCATGGCCGAGAGGTGGGCTTTCGAAACCCTGGGCGCCGAAATCGATGCCGATCTTGGCTCTTGGCGATGGTCCAGCTGTGCTTGGGCGGTCAGGGTTCTCACTCGTTAGCTGCCGTTCGATCCAGTATCGGGCGGAGGCGGAGGCGGAGGCGGAGGCGGAGGAGGTGGAGGTGGAGGCGGTGGTGGTGGCGGTGTTTCGGGTGGTGCCGTAGGCGGTGGTGGTGGCACGGTCTCGGGTGGTGCCGTAGCTGGTGGGGTTGTGGTTGGCGGCGCGGTCGCAGGTGGTGGAGTTGTAGTAGCAGGCGCTGCTATGGCTGGGGGATTGGTTGCTGGCGGCGCCGTTGCACGTGGAGCTGTTGGCGGTGGGGTTGTAGTTGTGGTGGCGTTTGTCGCCTGGCCAAGCTGGGCCAACAGTTCTTCGTCGGAAAATACCGGGTCCCTCGACCTATCGCCGGGGGTGCTTGTAGTTGTTGCGGGTTGCGGTACGGCAGTAGAAGTTGTTGTAGATGTTGGGTTTGTCGCTAGGGGCGGAGCTAGTGAAGTTGTGCTTGTCGGTGAAGTCGATGTGGGGGCTGCCTCGGCTGCTGAAGCGGGAGCGGGTTCGTTGCTGATGAAGCCTCCGACTACTCCCGCGGTGCCGAGGGCGCTGATAGCGCCGACGATCCGCCGGGCTCGCTTGGCTGGGTGGCGACGCGCAGAAAAGGGCTTCATCTGCTCTTGTATCGGCTCGTCGGTGGGGGTCACATGAGCACCATAAGCAACTTGGGTGAGGGAATCATGAACGAACCTTTTGATTCTTGATGATCGCCCGACAACGAGAACCGTAATGGTTCTGTCACAAACTAAGTCGGCAGTAACGTCGACAGCTTCATGCCCGTTCTTTGTGGCGATCTGTGTGGGGCGCGGCCCCGCACGCCGAAATTCTCAAAAAGAGGCGGTCTAGCTCTTGACTGCACGCGGCGTGGACGTAGAATTTTGCGGTTCGTAGGTGTCCCAACGATCAAAGGATCCGTCGTCGTCTCGGCTCGAGAGCGGCGATAAGCACATGAGCGCAAAGAACTCTTCCATGGATCTTGCTGATGTAGCAGGGTCGAAATTTGTTGTTCCGAAATCGGCCCGGTCGGCGCTGGTGGTTGGGCTAATCTACTTGTTTCTGGTCGGCGTGTCGTCGCTCGAGGCAGGCATCAAGATCATGGGTGCCGACACCCAAGAAAAGCTATTCACAGCAGTTACGAATCCAATCGCTGGGTTGTGTGTAGGCATTCTCGGAACGGTTCTGGTGCAGTCGTCTTCGGCAAGTACGTCGGTGATCGTTGCCCTGGTCGCCTCGGGTGTCCTCGGCGTCGATGACGCTGTTCCTATGGTGATGGGCGCCAACATCGGCACCACTGTCACCAACACGCTGGTCTCCCTTGGGCACGTTCGTCAGTCGAATGAGTTCAGGCGTGCTTTTGCTGCGGCGACGGTCCACGACTTCTTCAATGTGCTCGCCGTCGCGGTGATACTTCCGCTCGAGGTCGTGTTTGGCCTTGTAAGTGGAATAGCCCAATGGGCGAGTGAGGGACTCGTTGGATCCTCGGGAACCGAATGGAAGAGCCCCGTCAAGGCCTGGGTGAAGCACCCGGTTGGTTGGCTAACGGACCTCTGGTCGGCTGCTGGCTTCGATGGCAACGTGCAGGGCACGCTCATGGTGTTGACTGGGCTCGTAATCATCCTCGTTGCGTTGGCTTTCATCACGAAGAACATGCGTCAGCTCATCGCCGATCGTGTGGAGCGATCCGTCAATGCGGTGTTGGGCAAGGGCGGCGGCGCGGTGGCGATGCTCCTCGGAGTAGCCATAACAGTCGCGGTCCAGTCGTCGAGCATCACCACTTCGATCTTGATCCCGTTGACGGCCGCTGGTGTGTTGTCTCTACGAAATGCCTATCCCGTAACCCTTGGTGCCAACGTCGGAACCACCATTACTGCGCTGCTTGCGGCATTGGCCGCGTCCAACCCCGATGCCCTCACGGTGGGTTTGGCTCACACCACCTTTAACGTCATCGGGATCTTGTTGCTGTACGTATTGCCGGTTGCCCGCGATGTGCCTGTCAGGCTCGCTGAGCGACTCGCCGACGTCGCTGTTAAGCGGAGAACGATGGCTGTGGCGTACGTTGTTGTTGTCTTTGTTGTGGCGCCACTACTTGGTGTCGTAGCGCTTCGCTGAGAGGAGAAGTCTTATGGTCATGTCCTTTTTTCAGAACACTGGCGGTGCCGGCCTCGATCACATTGAGTCCCGTGCCGTCAACATGCTTGGCGACGCCAGGCATTCGTTCGATCTTGCCAATGGAGCGCTTATCGGAGGGCTCGAGGCCGACGTAATTGCCGAAGATATTCGGGCCACAGACCGTCGTATCAACCAAGCAGAACAAGATCTTCGTTCCGAGCTGGTTGTTCATGTCACGGTTCAAGGAACCGCCGAGATTGGTGCGGTGCTTGGGTTGGTTTTGTTGCTGAAGAAGATCGAACGTATCGGCGATCAAGCCAAGAACATTCTCGACTTGGCCGAGAGCGGTATATCGCTCACAGGAGCCGACGACATCGCGGAAATTCGCCTTGAGCAACAGGAAGTCTCGACCCTATTTGGTGAGGCAGGCCAACTGTTAGCCGAATTTGATGAGGTACGAGCTGAGCGGTATGTGGCCCGGGTAACAGTGCTGATTGCTCAGTTTCAGGCCAAGATCGACAAGTACATGTTCTCTGACCTGCCTGGTCGCGAGGTCGTGCCCTTGGCCATCTACTATCGATACCTGAAACGAATTGTGGCCAACCTTCGCGGCGTTGTGGGCGTGGCGATCGAGCCCCTCCCCACAATCGACTACCTCGACGGCGGCGAAACCGACACCGACGACTAACTCAACCTGTGCCTAAAACCGCGGTCACGACCGCGGTTTTAGGCACAGGTACGGGGTCAACCACGCCGGTTCGGGACAAGAGCGCCCTCGGCAGGATTCGAACCTGCGCTCATGGCTTCGGAGGCCAATGCTCTATCCCCTGAGCTACGAGGGCAATACTTCTATGTTTGCCCAGGAAAGGGCAGAAGGGACAATGTAGCGCCTCTCGCCGCTAACCCTGCGGGATTCGGAATCGAACACCGTCGACTTTGTACCGTCCATACTTGTCGCCATGTCGAAACTACTCCTCACCGGCGGTGCCGGATATATAGGCAGCCACACCGTGCGTGCTCTAATGGATGCTGGCCACGATTTGGTGGTCCTCGACAACTTGAGCGCCGGACGCGAGCAGGCTGTTGGCTCAGCCACTCTGGTGGTCGGCGATGTCGGCGACCAGGAGTTCGTCCGCTCGGTTTTCTCAGCGTATGGGCCCTTCGACGGCGTGCTGCACTTTGCTGGTTACATCGAGGTGGCGAGGTCGATGGTCGAACCCCTCGACTTCTACGACACCAATCTGGCCAAGGCCATAACCCTGCTAGGGGTGAGCGTCGAGCACGGCACCAAGGCTTTTGTGTTTAGCTCGACTGCGGCTGTGTACGGCATCCCAGAGTCCCAACCAATAGCCGAGGACGCGGCAATCGACCCGATAAATCCCTATGGTTCGTCGAAATCCATGTTCGAACAGGTAATGGCCGATGCCGAACAGGCACACGGCATTGGCTGGATAGCGCTTCGATATTTCAACGCTTGTGGAGCGCACCCAGATGGCGACCTTGGCGAGAATCACGAACCGGAAACCCACCTGATACCGCTCGCTATCGCTGCGGCAGCCGGAGTTGGCCAACGACTCCAGTTGCGTGGTACCGACTATCCGACGCCTGACGGAACCTGTGTTCGCGACTACGTACACGTAACCGACCTAGCGTCGGCGCACGTTGCTGCCGTCGAGGGCCTAATCGGTGGTGCGCCCAGCGGCGCATTTAACCTTGGCACCGGGGTCGGTCAGTCGAATCGGCAGGTTCTTGAAGCGGTCGGTAGGGTCGTGGCACCAGTTCCTTATGACGAGGCTGATCGCCGTCCGGGTGATCCCGCAGAACTGGTCGCCGATAGTCGAGCTTTTCGAGATGCGTTCGACTGGGAACCAAAGTCATCTGATCTCGACACCATCGTGGCTTCGGCGTGGAAGTGGCATCAATCGCAGTGGGGCGTTTCCGCGCCTGTCGAACTATGACCAGACAGGGACCGGTACCGCACCACCTGCTACCGGATTCAGCAGCGGTCGACGAACACGGTCATCTCACTGTTGGTGGTGTTGATCTTCTCGACCTCGTCGAGGAGTACGGAACTCCGCTGTTCGTGTACGACGAAGACCATCTACGCACCCGGTGTCGCGAGGCTGTAGCTGCTTTCGGTGATGGCGTGGCGTACGCCTCAAAGGCGTTCCTGTGTACTGCTATTGCCAAGTTGGTGCATGAAGAAGGAATGCACATCGACGTTTCGACTCGGGGCGAACTTCACGTTGTGCTCGCGGCGGGGGTTCCCGCGGATCGAGTTGTCTTTCACGGCAATAACAAGGACGCTGACGAAATCGCCGAGGCGTTGGCCGTTGGTGTTGGTCGGATCGTTATCGACAGCCAAGACGAGATCGACCGAATCGAAGCACTGGTCCGTGCTGGTGCGGCCGTTCCAAAGGTACTGATTCGGGTTACCCCTGGGGTAAAGGCTGAAACCCACGATTTCATCTCGACCGGTCAGGACGATTCGAAGTTCGGATTCGGTGTACGCAGCGGAATGGCTAAGTCAGCCGCCGAACGGGTCATCGCCTCAACGGCTATGGATCTGGTCGGCATTCACTATCACATCGGCTCGCAAGTTTTCAGGGTCGAATCGATGGCCGAAGCGCTTCGGGTAGTTGCCGACTTCAGCGCCCCGTATCAACTCAGCGAGCTCTCTGTAGGTGGCGGTATTGGTGTTGCTTACGTAGAAGACGAACGCACCCCGTCTATCGCGGCATGGGCGTCGATGGTGCGCGAAGCCGCCGACAGCCTCGGCGTCGAGGCCAAACTTGTAGCCGAGCCCGGCCGCTCGATTGTCGCCAGCGCGGCGGTCACGTTGTACACGGCTGGCACCATCAAGGCTCTGCCAGGCATCAGAACCTATGTCGCGGTCGATGGCGGATACGGCGACAACGCGCGCCCGCAGCTGTACGGCAGTGACTACACGACGTTCCTTCCTCGCTGTGTCGAAGCCGATCGCCCCAACATCGTCAGGCTTGTCGGGAAACACTGCGAAAGCGGCGACGTGCTTGTCATGGAGGCTCCAGTTCCCGCCGACCTGGTGGTTGGTGACATCATCGCGACCCCCGTTACTGGGGCATACGGCCATTCGATGGGTAGCAACTACAACAAGGTGTTCAGGCCTCCGGTGGTATTTGTGAGCAATGGTGTGGCCAGGCTCGTGGTGCGTCGAGAAACGACCGACGATCTTCTTATGACCGACCTCGGATAGATAGTGGTGAGGGTTGTGGTGGTGGCCTGAGGAGGCCCCAAAATTGGCCCACATCGGGCCAAGGTCCGATACCGTCTGAGCCATGAACACGAGCGGCCATCCCCGCGAGGACATGTCCAGTCGTCCTGGCTCACACGGACGACCACTTCGCGTCGGAGTACTCGGCTGCGGCAACGTCGGTGCGGCCTTGGTCGGACTGCTAACTGACGGTGGCCCAACAATCGCCGCAAGGACCGGTGTGGCCCTCGACGTGGCCAAGATCGGCGTAAGAAACCTGAGCGCAAGTCGTGGAGTCAAGGTGTCGGCCGAGCTATTCACTCGCGACACGCAGGCCATGGTGAGCGACCCAAGCATCGACATCATTGTCGAGACCATCGGTGGCATCGAACCGGCCAGAACCCTTCTGCTCACGGCTCTAAGGAACGGCAAGCCGGTCATCACCGCCAACAAGGAACTAATTGCGAACTGCGGAGCCGAGCTGTTCGAGACCGCGGCGAGCTCCGGAGTCGATCTGTTCTTTGAGGCAGCGGTTGGCGGTGGCATCCCGGTAATGCGAGCCCTTCAGCAATCGTTGGCCGGTGAGCAGATCACCAGGATCATGGGCATCGTCAACGGCACCACGAACTTCATCCTCACCAAGATGACCGAAGAAGGCGCCGCCTATGCCGATGTCCTGACCGAAGCCCAGCAACTCGGGTATGCCGAAGCCGACCCAACCGCCGACGTTGAAGGGTTCGATGCCGGTGCCAAGGCCGCCATCATGGCCAGCGTTGCCTTTGGTTTGAACGTGGTTGCCGGCGATGTCTACCAAGAAGGAATCAGTCGGATCACCCCTAGCGACATAGCAGCCGCGGCACGACTCGACCATGTGATCAAGTTGTTGGCAATAATCGAACTTCACGGCGACGAGGTAGCCGTGCGAGTTCATCCTGCGATGGTGCCAAACTCACACCCGTTGGCAACGGTGCGTGACTCGTTCAACGCGGTGTTCATTCATGGCGAAGCCGTCGACGCCCTGATGCTCTACGGACGTGGAGCTGGCGGAGCCCCGACGGCGAGCGCAATGCTCGGCGACGTGCTTACCGCAGCGTCGAATTTGCGCCGAGGCTCGGCCTCTGACCCGATCAAGCTGAAGCCAGCGAAGGTAATGGCCATCGACCAGACCAGCTCGGCGTTCTATCTGGCGCTCGATGTAGCCGACCACTCCGGGGTACTTGCCGAAGTCGCGGCCGAATTTGGTGCCCACGACGTTTCCATCCGTTCGATGGAACAACATGGAGTCGGCGACCGAGCCCGCATCACCTTCATTACCCACCGGGCTCTTGAGGCCGATGTACAGGCCACCCTCAGCGGCCTAAGCGACCTTGACGCCGTGCACAACGTTGGTGCTGTTATCCGTGTCGTCAGTGACTGATCGAGCTGTGATGAAGTATGTCTCGACTCGCGGCGACGCCCCAGTTCTTGATTTCTCGGGTGCTCTTCTCACCGGCATGGCCATCGACGGTGGGTTATACGTTCCCGATAGGTGGCCGTCGCTAAGTTCGGACCAACTCGAACGGTTCAGGACTTCTCAGTATCACGAAGTGGCAGCCGAGGTGATGGGGCTCTTCGTCGAAGGATCGGCTATCGAACCAACCGACCTCGCCCAGATGACTGAGGCGGCGTATGCCACATTTCGTCACCCAGAAGTTGTGCCAACACGCCAGATTGCCGAAAACGAACACCTTCTCGAGCTGTTCTGGGGACCAACGCTGTCGTTCAAGGACGTGGCAATGCAGCTGCTCGGACGGTTGTTCGAGTACGAGCTAGGCCGTACCGGTCGGACGATCACGATCGTTGCTGCTACTTCTGGCGACACTGGTTCGGCCGCCATTGAGGCCTGCAGAGATCGCGCCGGCATCGAGCTGGTGATGTTGCACCCAAATGGGCGAGTGTCCGAAGTGCAGCGCCGTCAGATGACCACTGTGCTGTCGCCAAACATTCACAATGTTGGTGTCGACGGAACCTTCGACGATTGCCAGGATCTTGTAAAGGCCATGTTCGGCGATCGGCCGTTCCGCGACGAAGTGCGGCTTGGAGCGGTCAACTCCATCAACTGGGCGCGAGTGTCGGCTCAGGTCGTGTACTACGTCGTCTCGTCGGTCAAGCTGTCGGTCCAACACGAGGCGAAGGTGTCGTACACAGTCCCGACTGGCAACTTCGGCAACATCTTGGCGGCCAACATCGCCCGCACCATGGGCGCTCCGATCGATCGCCTAGTCATCGCGTCCAACAGCAACGACATTTTGCCCAGAACCCAAGAATCAGGCGAGATGGCCATGGATTCGGTCGTGGCTACGAGCAGTCCGGCGATGGACATTCAGGTGTCGTCTAACTTTGAGCGCCTTCTTTTCGAGCTGTTCGAACGCGACGGTAAGGCGTTGGCAGACGCCATGCGAGCGTTCCGTGCTGACGGAGTCATGCGGCTTGATTCGGCGCAACTGGTGGTCTTGCAAGATGGTTTCGGGGCCGGTCGCGCCAGCGAATCCGAGGTGACAGAAACGATTGCTGAGGTGTACGAACAATGTGGCACAGTGATCGATCCGCACACCGCTGTCGCGGTTTCGGTAGGCCGCAAGAACCGAGATCAGTCCGGTCCGATGGTGTATGTCGCCTCCGCTCATCCGGCCAAGTTCGGCGACGCTGTTGAGGCCGCGATTGGTTTCGAGCCACAACTTCCACCCCACCTGAGCGACCTTCTCGATCGTCCCGAGAAATGCGTAGTAGTCGATCCAGAGTTGGGATCAATGGAGAGATATGTTCGGTCGGTTGCGCTGCGATCAACGAGCTGACACCGCAGATCGCCAGACACATGGTTGCCGTCGGCTTCGTTGCGCTAGTATATTTTGCGGTGGCAATTCTGCCATTCGCCGGATGATTTCCCTTCCGGTCGCCTCGTCACTCGTTTGATCGACAGGCCGTCCTATGGGGATCACCCGCTTCGGGGCAACATCAGCTTGGCCTGTCCTCTTCTTCTCTCTGCACTCTCAGCGAGGTGCGCACAATGACTTCAATGCCCGATGGCCTCGACAGAGGCGTACTTGAGCGAAAGGCCCGTGACGAGCTTCAACAGATCGCTGCCGCGGTCGGAGCCAAGGTTGGCTCCCGAGCCAAAAAGGCCGACATCGTCGATGCGATACTTACGTCGGCCGGTGTGTCGGCACCAGCAGAAGCCCAACCCGGACAAGCCCAGTCCGGAGAATCTCAGCTGAGCAGTTCACCGGCAATCGAAGCCAGTGCGCCGTCGGCCGATCCCGTATCGCCGCCAAGGGCCCGGGAGCAAGCCCCGGCTGCAAACTCTGGTGCATCATCGTCGTCTACAGCGTCGACTAGTCCCACGACCGGCGGCGTTACCCGCCGCCGCGTGCGTACAGCGTCGGCGGACGGAACGAGCACCGCCAGCGCCAGATCAGCAGTTGGCTCAGCCCGATCGGCCCCGCCAGGGTCGCGTAGCGAGCCGAACAAACCCGACGTCGCCGATTCCGAATCAGCCGACAGCTCAACTCAAACCCAGAACCGCGCCGACAACACCAAACAAGACGGCTCGAATCGTGGCAACAGTCAACAAGGCGGTGATCAGACTGCGAACGTTGACGACGCCGACGGCAACAAACGCCGACGGCGGCGTCGAGGCCGCGATCGCGGCCAGGAAGAGACGTTCAATGGCGAACCAGTAGCTGTTCAGGGAATTGTCGACCTTAGGTCAGAGGGTTACGGATTCTTGCGCACTAGTGGCTACATAGCCTCTCGCGATGACTGCTACTTGCCGACGAAGTTCGTTCGTCAACACGGCCTTCGCATGGGCGATCTGGTGGCAGGCACCAGCCGTCCGGCCACCCGTGGCGACAAGAACCCGGCCATGCTCAACGTCGAAACCGTAAACGGCCAGAGCCTTGAGGTCTCACGCGAGCGCCCGAACTTCGACGAGCTCACGCCGTTGTATCCAGACTCAAACCTTCGCCTCGAACGCGACACCGATCGTCACAATATGACGGCACGCATCATCGATCTCGTGGCCCCCATAGGGAAGGGCCAGCGCGGTCTTATCGTGTCGCCGCCCAAGGCCGGCAAGACCACGATCATGAAGCACATAGCCCAGGCGATCGAGGCCAACCACCCCGAGGTCGAGCTGATCGTGCTGCTGATCGACGAGCGCCCAGAAGAAGTCACCGACATGCAGCGGTCGATCGGGGGCACAGTGATCGCATCGACATTCGACCGCCCCGCCGACGAGCACACCCAGGTAGCCGAACTCACGATCGAGCGGGCGAAGCGCCTAGTCGAAGATGGTCGAGATGTGGTCATAATTCTCGACGGAATCACCCGGCTAGCGAGGGCCTACAATCTGTCGGCTCCACCAACTGGGCGCGTCATGTCTGGTGGCATCGATACCGGTGCCCTCTACCCACCAAAGAAGTTCTTTGGCGCAGCTCGCAACATCGAAGAAGGCGGTTCGTTGACGATCCTCGCCACTGCGCTAGTCGACACTGGCTCAAGAATGGACGAAGTGATCTTTGAGGAGTTCAAGGGCACCGGAAACATGGAGCTTCGGCTCGACCGACGCCTGGCCGAACACCGCATCTTCCCCGCAATCGACGTAGACGCTTCGAGCACACGACACGAAGAGCTTCTGTTCTCGCGCCAGCAACTCCAACAAGTGTGGAAGCTGCGACGAGTCCTTTCTGGGCTCAGCGGCGGCGAGGGTGCCGGCCTCGAACTACTCGTCGATCGCCTTAAGACGTTCAAGACCAACGACGAGTTCCTTCACGAAATAGCCAAAGCAGCGTCCCTGTAGGGACAAGACCCCTAGAATCGTTCATCGGCCAATCATCGAATACGGCCGAAACCACTACTGGAGCCAGTTATGAGAAGCGGAATCCACCCCAACTACCGCCCGGTCGTGTTTCAGGACACGTCAACAGATTTCTCTATTCTGACGAAGTCGACCGTCGAGACCAACGAAACCATCGTTTGGGAAGATGGCAACGAATATCCGTTGTCGAAAGCCGAGCTCACCTCGGCCAGCCATCCTTTCTACACCGGTCAGATGAAGATCGTTGACACCGCAGGTCGCGTCGAGCGCTTCGAAAAGCGTTACGGCGCTTCGCGTCGCCGCAGCTAACACCAGGCCAAGTCTGTGGATCTTGGCCCCGATCGTCGACCGACGCTGCACGGCGCCAAGCTTCGGGCGTTGTCGCGCGACGCTTTGGGTATTCAGCTCGATGTGGTCACCGGAACTTCAGACGGAGCGCTTGGATGGGCCGCCAGCGGACATGAGTCGACGACGCAGCGGCGAACCACTGATGGTGCAATTGCGGTCAGTCTCGTCGAACGACGGCCCGAGGCAGGCTTGGGCCAACTCCTCGCCATCATGAAGCGCCGCAGGTGCACACGTGGCCTCGTGCTGTGCGTCACCGGTGCCGAACTAGTCGCAAGGCGGGCCGAGCTGTTCGACCTCGATATCGGGGTACACGCCATCGACGGAACCTCGACTCGTCGAGTCAGTGCCACCGAAGATCCGCCCATGGCACCGCCGCCGCCCGAAGCTCTTGGTTGGGTCGACGTCATCGAGTCAGCCGGCGCCGACGTCGTGGTCGAACACGCAGTGGTGTCGGCCGAGGTCAACGGTCTAGAGGTCGCGAGAGTGGTAATCGACGAATTTGGCACTCGCCTCGAGGTGGGTATCTCGACCGACGACCGAGCCATGTTTTCGATGCTGCATGGCCACATGTCGCCCCCAGATGCGCTGAAAAAGGTGATCGGGATTGTTGCCGAACATCGCCGTCTCGGAGCCGACCGCCACCCGCTGAACCAGCTAAGCCGCTCGCGGCTTTTGCGGTCCTGGCTGGTCGCCGACCCCAAACGACTTGGGTTGTCGACTCTGGCTCCGGCTCCGGCCCCGACACCAAGAGCGAACCTCAACGACGTCGTACCGGCCGCTGCGGTGGGCATTGACCACGACGGAGACGAACATGTCGTTGTTAGCTCAACCGGCGTCGACCTCGAACTCATTCCATTTGCGGCCCATGCCAGGTCTGTGTTGTCGAAAGTGGCCAAGCTGATTGTTGTTGTACCTGACCGAGACGTCGTTGCCTTCACCACATGGGCAGCACAGCAACTGACCAACCCGGCCAGGATCTTCGGTATCACAAATGATTGGGCGACTGGCCCTAGGACGCTTCTCGGCGGCGACGCCCACTAACCTCGCAGCGTGCACGACCGTTTGTCCCAGCTCGTTGATGAACTCCTTGTCGTCGAAGCCAAACTTGGCGACCCCAACGCAACCAAGGACCGTGAGCTCTTCGCCAAGACGGCGCGCCGTCATGCCGAACTAAGTGACCTCGTGGGCGCCGGTCAGAACTGGGAAGCGGCGGTGATCGACCTTTCCGAAGCCAAAGAAATCTTGCACGAAAGCACCGGCACCGATCGTGAGGAAATGCGCGAGCTGGTAGCGATGGCCGAGGTCGACCTTGCCCAAAGCGAAGACCAATTTCGCACTCTGCTGCTACCCAAGGACCCCAACGACGGCAAGAACGTCATAGTCGAAATACGCGGGGCCGAAGGGGGCGAGGAGGCAAACCTCTTCGCCCGTGATCTGTTCGAGATGTTTCGGGCCTACGGTGCCCAACACGGATGGAAGATCGAAGTGCTTTCCGCCGATGCCTCGAACCTTGGCGGCTACTCCGACGTTTCGATGGTCGTTCGGGGCGCCGATGCCTGGCGCAGGCTCAAACACGAGGGCGGTCCGCACAGGGTGCAGCGCGTGCCTGCGACTGAGTCGCAGGGTCGCATTCATACATCGTCGGCAACCGTGACGGTTCTGCCAGAAGCCGACGAGGTCGAGGTAAATATCGACCCAAACGATCTTGAGATCAACTACTTCCGAGCTTCGGGCCCCGGTGGTCAGTCGGTCAACACCACCGACTCCGCGGTAAGAATCACTCACAAACCGACTGGCACCATGGTTTCGATGCAGGACGAGAAGAGTCAGCTTCAGAATCGCGAAAAGGCTTTACGAGTTCTGCGAGCCCGCATTCTTCGCAAGCAACAAGACGATCAGGCCGCAGAAATGTCGGCGGCTCGACGCGACCAAGTTGGAGGTGGTGGTCGTAGCGAAAAAATCCGTACCTACAACTTCAAAGAGAACCGGGTGACCGACCACCGGATCGGTCTCACGCTTTACAAACTAGACAAGGTCCTTGCCGGCGACCTCGACGACGTAGTCGACGCACTCCTAGCCAACGAACGGCAACGGCAACTCTCGGCCGATGACTCTGCTTAACTCTTGGCCGCTGGCCGGGCTTAACTCTTGGCCGCTGGCCGGGCTTAACTCTTGGCCGCTGGCCGGGCTTAACTCTTGGCCGCTGGCCGGGCCTAACTCATGAAACGCGATGGTTTGAGTTGGGGCCACCTCGTGACCGAGGCCCGGACCCATCTTGAGCATGTTGGGAACCCAAATGCGGCCGGCGAGTCGAGGTGGTTGGTCGAAGAAGCCGCGGGCTTCACAACGGCTGAGTTAGTTCTACGACGCTCCGAAACTCCGACCGTCGGGGGAGTCTCTCGGTTCGACGCGATGCTTGCCAGGCGAGCCGCCGGTGAACCGATTCAATATGTGCTCGGCCACTGGCCTTTCAGGTCTCTCGACCTGTTAGTCGACCACCGTGCGCTTATCCCGCGCCCAGAGACTGAGGCGTTGGCTGGTTACGCACTGGATGTACTTGAACCAATGGTCGGAAATCCGACCGTGGTAGACCTCGGCACCGGGTGTGGTGCCATTGGCCTGTCAATTGCAGCTGAGAACCGATCTGCCAGAGTCTGGCTCACCGACAGCGACCACGGCGCTCTCGCCCTGGCCCGTGCGAACTCAGCGGGTCTGGGTACGGCCGGAGCCAGGGTAACTATCCTCGCCGGGTCGTGGTTCGAGGCGCTCGACGTGTCGTTACGCGGTGAAGTGACCCTCATTGTGTCGAATCCGCCCTACATCCCGGACGGCGAGTTATTGCCTGAGTCGGTCATCGACTGGGAACCAGCCAAGGCTCTGTTCGCGGGTCCGTGCGGCCTCGACGCGATCGAGGCGCTCCTGCTCGGGGCCCAACGCTGGCTCTCGAGAGGAGGAACGATCTTGCTAGAGCATGGACACAACCAAGGTTCGTTGGCTGCCGAGCTGGCACTGATGGCTGGGTTCGTCGACATAGTGACCCACAGCGACACAAACGGCCTCGACCGGGTTCTGCAAGCCAACAAGGCCTAGGTAGAGTTCACGACCTGTGAACACCGACGAGCTGGTACGAACACTATTCATCTGCACCGGTAACATCTGCCGATCGCCCATGGCCGAATACCTATGGCGACGCGGGGCCGAGACCCGGAGCCAGCCGGTGTTAACACTTTCGGGTGGCCTCGCGGCCCCAAACGAGCCTTCGCCACCGCATGCGCTGGCGGTCATGGCCGATCGAGGAATCGATATGTCGAAACATCGGAGCAGTACCCTCACCGCAGCGATGGTCGCCAACGCCGACCTCGTACTGGGAATGACAGGTCGTCATGTCCGCGAAGCAGCTGTGCTCGACCTTAGCCATAGCACGAAGATCTTTACTTTGGTCGAGTTCGGCCGCTTGTCCGCCGCCGCCGGTCCTCGGGTCGGCGAAACAGTTCCCGAGTACGTTGTTCGTCTGGGCCGCACACGTTCGATCGGTCAACTCGGATCTGGCGGGAAGATCGACGACATCGGCGACCCGTACAAGAGGCGAAAGAGTTTGTATCGCAAGGCCGCAGTGGCCATTGAGGCCGAGGTCGAGGTCATTCTCGAACATCTGTATCCGTGAAATCCCAGCCGACTTGCGGCGTTGGTCTTCTAGGGGCAGGATGTCCTCGTTCCTGCAAGACGCGGCCAATCAGGTCAGCGATCACCCGCGTAGAGTAGTCACATACGATGAATAACCACAGAGAGTGTTGACAATGGCCATCAGGATGTCTACCGTAGTTCGCATGGCGACTCCCCGATCGACTCAAATCCGACGCATTCTTGGCGGCGGCGTTTTAGTGGCAGCACTATTTACCGCCGCACCAGCGGGTGCTGATACCGCATACTCCAACGGTTCCGATGGCAGTAGTGGCACTGAGGTCGACAATCCGACCAACGGCGACGCAACCAACACTACCCAGCCAGCACCGACCGATTCCACCGACACCAACACCGACACCGACACCGACACCGGTGGTACCGGCGGCACCGGCACCGACGACCTCGGCAATATAGACAACGGCGAACTCGCGTTCACCGGTGGCGATGCCATATCTCTGGCCCTAATCGGCGGAACTGTCGTCGGCGCCGGATCTTTACTGGTGCTCGCGACCCGTCGCAAGGATGAAGACGACTAATCTCGTCTGAATGACTTACCTCCGTCGGCTGTTGCCGACGGCCCTAGCCCTAGGCACGGTGTTAATCATCGTGTGGGCAATGTGGGCAACGATCTCCCTCAGGGCGGCGGCACAAGACGTGCAGGCCGCCCGTGACTTGTTGGCCGACGAATCGTCGTTGACACTTGAGTCGTTTTTTACAGGCGACCTCGACGCCGTCGCACTTGAGGCAGAGGTCCTGCTCCGGCAGGCCAATGATCGGCTGGGCGGACGAGTTATGGTGCCGGCTCGCTGGCTGCCCGTGCTGGGGCGACAGATCGACGCGGCGAGTTCTATCTCAAGATCACTCGCCGACCTAATCTCGGTTTCGGTCGATAGTGGACAGCAGGTTAGAGACGCAGTTAGCGGCGACCAAAGCCTCGATGAGCAGTTCTCGTCGGTTGCTGAGGCCTTGGGTCGCGTTGACACCACCCTCGACGAACTCGACCTCGGTCCCGACTCTGCATTGATTGGCCGGTTATCGGAAGCGAGAATCGAACTTGACGCAGAATTGGCCGACCTTGACGAAGCGGTGTCGAGTGCAACCCTCGTCGCTAGCGAACTCGCGGCTATCTTCGGAGGTCCCGAGTCTCACCTGCTGCTAATCGCGAACAACGCCGAGATGAGAGCCGGCAGTGGAATGATCCTCACCACGGGGGTGATCCGTTCCGACTCCGGAGCAGTCATCGTTACCGACCTCGGAAGCTCGTTTCGACGCAACCTAGAGCCAGGCGCAGTCGAGCTGACTCAAACCTACGAAGACCACTTCGGCTTTCTGACCCCTGAAGCCGAGTGGCGCAATCTTGGCGCGACGCCACGCTTTCCTGAGACGGCTGAGTCAGCGTTACGAATGTGGGAGGCATCGACGGGGGAGCGGCTCGCCGGAGTCATGTTGGTGGATCCGTTCTTGTTGGCGGCACTTATGGAGGGAACCGGCCCCGTCACGATCGACGGTGACGTGTACGACTCGTCTTCGATCATCGACTATCTGCTTCATGATCAATACCTCACAATCGATCGAGATCAGACCAACACCGAACGTCGAGCTCAGGAACGAGCCTTAGCACCAGTTGTTCTAAGTGCTTTGACAGCCGGATCCCTCGACGCTGGGAAGGTACTTCCAGCACTCATCGACGCCGCTGACCGTCGTCACATCCTGATGTGGTCACCTGACAGCGAACGTCAGAAGGTTTGGGTCGGCGCCGGACTTGACGGTGACCTCGAAGCCGATTCATTGGCGTTGTCGCTATCAAACCGTTCGCCGTCGAAACTCGACTACTTCGTCGAAGTGCGGGCCGGCCTCCGCACCGAAGTTGAGGGCGAAATCCGTCACGTAAAACTTGAGGTGGCAATCGACAACACAGTCGACGTAGCCGAGGAGCATTGGTATATCGCTGGTCCCCAGCCATGGGATGACACACCAGTGCTGCCGGGGGAGTACGTTTCGCTCGTCACGCTAAATTTGCCCGGCCTGGCGACTAATGCCACCATCGATGGCGTGACCGAACTCTCGGTTGCTGGCGCAGACGGACCAACGCGAATTATCGCAACGACCTTGAGCGTTCTTCCTGGCGAGCGCCAGACCCTGATCGTTCGCTTCGATCTACCGGTGTCGGCCAAAACAACTACGGTCGAACCATCGGCTCGGCCCGATCCGATCAGGTGGCGAGTCGGGCAAGACGACTATCGCGACGGCAAGTCGTTCGATATTGAGTGGTCGATACTCGACTAGACCAGTTGTGTGGTTCTAGGTCTGAAGGTGACTACACTCCGGGGCCGCCTGGCTCTCGACCGTAATATATGCAAAGATTTCGTAATGGTTTCGTCATGCGAGGCCGATACGTAACTAAGCGGGCCCGGCAAGAGGCGAACAACACCATGACTAGACAACTACGAACCACGGTGGCACTGGGCTTGGCGATTTTGTTGGCCGCGAGTTCGCTGACGATTTCTTCCCCCGCGCCGGCAGCGGCAGCTTCGGATGGGCTTGGCCGCAATCTAATGGGTATGTATCCCCAGTGGAACTCCCAGAACCCCACCAGCTTCGGCGCTATGGCGGGTCGTTCGGTCGAATCGTTGACACTATTCTTAGATCGCGATAGCTGGGCCGAGATGTCGTCAAGTGCCGGTGGCCTCGGCAATCTGTGGCGCGACCATCCTTCGCTAAAGGTCATCTCGTTTGCCATGTCGGTCAACAACGAGACCATCGCCTATAGCAACACGGGCGCAAACGACGCCAACATTCGACACATTGCCCAGAAGCTGGTCGCCACTGGTCTCGATGGCTCGGTGATGCGCATTGGCTGGGAACACAACGGCAGCTGGAACGAGTGGTCCTCACTTGACGACCCCGAGGGATACGCTGCGTACTACCGCCGGATAGTAGACATCTTCCGAAGTGTGTCGCCGAACTTCCGTTTCGAATGGAATGTCAACATCCGTTACACCGCTGTCGATTTGGCCAGCTATCCAGGCGATGCCTACGTCGACGTCATCGGCATGGACATCTACAACTCATCGTGGGGCGAGTCCCAGCGCGACCCAGTCGATCGGTGGGAGACCTACCTTGAACGTGGTGCTGGCCTTGAGTGGCATCGCGATTTCGCGGCTGCTCGCGGAAAACCGATGGCCTTCAGCGAATGGGGCATGACCAACCGGCACCTCGACGGTGTGAACCACGACGATCCATACTTCATCGACCAGATGCTTCGCTGGATCGGGTCGAACAATGTTGCTTATGCCAACTACTTCGACTCCGGGTGGGGAGATCTGAGCGACTATCCGAACGCCGAGGACCAATACGGCGCGTCGATGCAGTTCGTTCCAGGTGCTACCGATCCAACGGTGGGCGGACCAGTGCCTACGACTCAACCTCCGGCCACAACCCAGCCTCCAGCTACGACTCAGCCTCCGGCCACAACCCAACCTCCAGCTACGACTCAACCTCCAGCCGTGAGTCCTCCGCCTACGACCCCACCCGCGACCACCGCTCCGCCGCCGACAACCCAGAAGCCAGACACGACTGTGTGTCGCGAGGCCAGCAACCCAACCCGAAGCCCGCTTGCGTCTTCGGCCGATGGTTACTGGATTCTCGATGCCGAGGGCCGCGTCCACCGCCGGGGCGATATCGGCCTATACGGTGATGTGCGGGGCCAGGGCCTCGATGTGATTGGCCTGGCCGCTCATCCCGACGGCAAGGGCTATTGGATAGCTGAGTCCGATGGCACGATCCATGCTTTTGGATCGGCACGCAACTTCGGCGATCTGCGAGATATCAAACTAAACGGGCCAATTCAGAGCCTCGTAGCGGCCCCCGACGGCAACGGCTATTGGATGATTGGTAGCGATGGGGGGGTGTTTGCCTTCAACGTCGCCTTCAGCGGTTCGATGGGCGGATTCGCTCTCAACTCATCAATCATTTCCGGGGCCGCCGGACCAACCGGTGGATACTGGCTCGTCGGTGGCGATGGCGGCGTGTTTTCGTTCGGAGTGCCGTTCTATGGGTCAACAGGCGGACTCACACTTGCCGCTCCGGTGTCGGCAATAGCCGCCCACCCAAACGGCACGGGCTACTGGCTATATGCCCAAGATGGTGGTGTGTTCTCGTTTGGGGTCTCGTTCTTCGGATCGATCCCGGGGCTCGGATTGTGCAATCCACCAACCGCGGTCGAACTCGAAGTGACGAGAACCGGCAATGGCTACTGGATCCTCGCCGAGACTGGTCATGTCTATCCCTTTGGCGATGCGCCTAACTACGGAGATATCTCGAAGTCGGTTGGCGGTACCGCTATCGACATAGCCGTGGCACTCTGAGGCATGTGACATCCAACGAATCCAGGTCTGCCGACTTCAAACGTGCCCTCAAGGCCGTCGTCAAGGAAGCAGTCTGGCTAACGGCCTCCCACGTTCCGGGCGATCGACCAGACGTGGCGCTCTTCGCTACGAGGCGGGGCGGGAGCACCTGGCTCATGCAAGTCATTGGTGCCTCGCCGGGGTTCCGCACCTTGGACCAGCCATTCTCGGTCATGACGGCAAATTTGACGCCCGGTCACTACCGCAAGATGCCGAAGTACCCATACGGCGAGATTGTGTCGCCATCGGTCGACGAGTTCGACGCGCTGCGACCGTATGTCGATACTCTCCTCTCAGGCGAGCTACCGCTGAATGCGCCTTACCGATTCTGGTCGGGCGAGTTTCGCCGAAAGACGAATCGCCAACTGCTCAAGATCGTCGGAGCAAAGTCGATTGCGCCGTGGCTCGACGACGAGTTTGATCTCGACGTTGTCCTTATGACTCGGCATCCGATTACCCAAGCGCTCTCATGTATCCGCAACGGTTGGACTCTCACGGTTCGGTCCTTTCTCGACAATCCGCGTTTTGTCGACGAGTGGCTCGGTGACGGTCTCGAGGGCCGCTGCCACGATGTACTGGCTGCCGGCTCGGACCTAGAGAGGTTTGTACTCAACTGGGGGCTCGAGAACCTGGTTGTCCTTGGTGCGGCCCCGGATCGTTCTTGGTTCGTGACCTCGTATGAAGCGACCGTCTCTGAGCCAGAGGCAGTGCTTGAACAGCTTGACTCACACCTCGATCTAGGGGGAGTCGAACCGCTCCGCCGGGCCCTTAACCAGCCTTCGCGCTCGTCGCGGCTCTCGACCGGCGACCGCCGCGCCGCGATGGCAGGACAAGACGCAGATGCCTTGCTGAGTCGTCCGCTCGAATCTGTTGAGCTAGCGGACCGCACGAAAGCGATGTCGATTCTCGAGCCAATGGGATTAACCACCTACGCACCCGATTCTGCGCTCGCCGCGAGCAGTCGATGACAAGCGAGATCGGCCAACGGTGGTCGTGGTGGTCGGGTGTCTCGCCCGTCGGAGTCCGCTCGGGCCTTGCCGCGTACAGCACAGGCTTGGCGGCCGCGGTCGCTCGCACAGGTGTAGTTGTGCGAGGAATCGGCGTGGGCCAGTCAGGCGAAAACGACGGTGTGTCGTGGATCGGAGTTAGCGCCGAACCGCGCACTCGAGGTCGAGCGTTGTTGTCGCTTGACCCATACATCGCCAATCGACTAAACGTGACAGAGCATGCTGGGGCCGTCGATGCTGAGCTTGGTCTGGACCCTGACGTCGTTGTCATCGATCATCTCATGTCGGCCTGGGCTCTCGATCGTGCCGAGACGTGGAGCAAAAGAACCGGCGGAAAGATCGTTCATGTCTCGCACAACGATGAGACCCTTGTCCGAACCAGCTGGGCCGCCGGCACATCCGTGGCTTCGCCACGCGGGCTGTATCTGCGTTTCGATGGCTGGCGCAGCGCGCGCTTGCAACGACGCATAGTCGCGGCGGCAGATCTGGTGACCATGATCACCGATTCCGACGCCAAGTCGATCGCGAGCAGACACAAATCGATTACGTCGGTTGTGCTGACACCCGGATACTCGGGACCATGTGGAACTCTGGACCTCGCTGCCGCCGATCGACCGCGATCGGTTCTTCTGTTCGGGTCCCTCGACTGGGAAGCCAAGCGTCAAAACGTGATCGAGGTGGTGCAGGCACTCGATTCAAGATTCGCAGCGGCGAACATCAATCTTCGTGTTGTGGGCGGCGGTGCTGACGATTTCGTGGCCGCACAGCATGGCAAGTGGGCCGCAACCACGTTTACCGGCCCGATCGACGACCTTGGACCCGAGTTCAACCGCAACCGACTCGGCCTCGTCGCCGAACCCATCGGCGGCGGTTTCAAACTAAAGAGCCTCGATTACGTGATGCGCGGTCTTCCGATTGTTGTGCTCGATGGTTCGATGTCGGGTCTTGGCCTCACCCGTGATGTTCACTACGGGGGCGCGACATCGATGGAGCAACTACCGGCGGCTGTGATTGAGGCCATCGACGACCCAGAACAGCTCGATCGCTGGTCTGACGAAGCCGCTAAAGCAGTTGAAGGTCGGTTTGACTGGAAAGATCGCGGTTCAGAGCTGGTTGAAACTGTGATTTCCTTGAGCCGTCGACATTAGCCGCCGACAAAACGACTAACGACCGAGTTGTGTAGGAGCAGCGTGTCACTGCGAATTCTTGTCCACGATTATTCGGGTCATCCCTTTCAGCTACAACTCAGCCGCGCCCTCGCCGAACGCGGCCACGAGGTCCTTCACCTCTACTCGAGTGATTTCCAGACAGGCCAAGGGGCCACGACCGTCACCGAAACCGATCCACCGACGCTTTCGATCGAACCAGTTGGCATCGGCCTCCAATTCGCCAAGTACAACCCGATCAGACGCGGCATCCATGAGCTCCGATTTGGCCGAGTCCTGCGTCGAAGAGTGAAGGCATGGCAACCCGAGGTTGTTCTCTCGTCGAACACACCACTGCTAACTCAGGCCATGTTGTTGTCGTGGGTCGCTCCTCACAAGGTGCCATTCGTCTTCTGGCTCCAAGACGTCTACAGCCTGCTCATCACCGAAGCTCTCGAAGATCGGTTTGGAAAACCTGGCGCCGTCGTCGGGTCGTTTTTCGGGTGGCTCGAGCGGCGCATGTTGCGCATGTCCGACGGTGTGGTCGCCATTACCGAAGACTTCGGACCGATCTTACGAAGGTGGAAGGTCGACCGCGATCGCATCAGAGCTATCGCCAACTGGGCTCCACTAGCGGAGCTTCCTATGGTGTCGCGCCACAACGAGTGGGCGCACGAGTTCGGCATCGCCGACGAATTTGTGTTCTTGTACAGTGGCACCATCGGTCACAAACATCGTCCTGATCTGCTGCTGCGCTTGGCCGACGAGATTCCCGATGCGACGGTCCTGGTGGTATCTGAAGGACTCGGCATTACCTATCTGCGCGACGCATGCGACAAGCTGCCGCGACGAAACTTGAGGCTGCTGCCCTTCCAGCCCTACGAACGCCTTCCCGAAGTCCTCGGCAGTGGCGATGCGCTCATCGCGGTCCTCGAACCAGACGCGGGGGTTTACTCGGTGCCGTCGAAGGTGTTGTCATATCTCTGCGCGGGCCGGCCGATTCTGGCTTCGATGCCCATCGAGAACCTCGCGGCGCGCACGTTGGTGGGCAACGAGGCCGGAAAAGTTGCGGCTCCCAACGACGATGACGCTTTCATCGCCCACGGAATCGAGCTGTTTGAGAGTTCTGAGCTTCGGCGCCGTCTCGGCAAATCGGCGAGGACTTATGCTGAACAGACTTTCGATATCGATTCCATTGCCGATCAGTTCACTAACGCCCTTGTTGATGCAATAGCGGTGAGAACCGCACGAAACAGTAATTAGAAACGGACGAACATGTCACGCAAGAACAATCTCGTTGTGGTTACCGGCGGCGGCGGCTTCATCGGTGGCCATCTGGTGAAGCGTCTTGTCGACGAAGGCTTTACCAACGTGCGGTCGGTCGACGTGAAACCTTTCGACCAGTGGTATCAGCACCACGACGGTGTCGACGAAATGCAACTCAACCTCGAGCTCCGAGATAGCTGCATGACCGCCCTCGACGGAGCGTCCGAGGTGTACAACCTGGCCGCCGATATGGGCGGTATGGGGTTCATCGAGAACAACCGGGCGTTGTGTATGTTGTCGGTGCTGACTAGCACTCACGTGCTGGTGGCGGCACAGAAGATGGGCATCGAGCGCCTCTTCTACTCGTCATCGGCTTGCGTTTACGCTGGTGACAAACAGACAGATACCGACATCACAGCCCTGAGCGAGGTCGACGCCTATCCAGCCGACCCAGAGGATGGCTACGGCTGGGAGAAATTGTTCAGCGAGCGCATGGCCCGTCATTTCCGTGAGGACTACGGCATGAAAACCCGGGTGGCTCGCTATCACAACGTCTATGGGCCTAACGGCACATACGACGGCGGGCGCGAAAAGGCACCGGCTGCTATGTGTCGCAAGGTCATTTCGGCCAAGCTCAGCGGCGACCACAACATCGAAATCTGGGGTGATGGCGAGCAGACTCGTAGTTTCATGTACATCGATGACTGTCTAGAAGGCACCCGTCGTATCATGGACAGCGACGTGATCGAACCGCTCAACCTCGGTAGCGACGAACTCGTGTCGATCAACCAGCTTGTCTCGCTCGTGGAGGACATCGGTGGCATAACCCTCAACCGTTCCTACAAGACTGATGCACCCCAAGGTGTGAGGGGTCGCAACAGCGACAACCAAATGATCCAAGCCGAGCTCGGTTGGGCACCATCGGTGACTCTTCGAGAGGGTATGGAGCAGACCTACAAGTGGATCTACGACCAGATGACCGCCAGCTGAAGATAGCGGCTAGGTCAGTCGCTCGATCGACGTCGTCGACGCATACGGCGGTGCCATCGCAGCTCGACGAGAGGCCCGACGGCTGCAAACATCGCGGCCGCCGCGATTCGGCGCCCGATGTTTGCATCCCAGCGCCAGACAGCGGCTTGGTATGCCTTGTTGAGCGAGACGCTTCGGCCAGACTTTGCGTCTGGGCCAAACCAAGCCGCAACCTCTTCGGTGCTGGTGTTCGCGCTACGAGAGGCTGCTTCGTGGCGACGGCGAAGGAAGAGACGTTCGTCGACTTCATGAAACTTGCCCCGAAGTGCCAATTCGGCCAACAACGAGATATCGGACGAATCAAACGACTGAATCATGCCGGTTCCACGAAGGTCTGTGGTCCTCATCACCCCGAATACGGCGTTGCAAAGGCCTACTCGCCAGAGAAGAGCCGCACCCCTCCTAATCGAGCTGGTGCCGTCCAGGTTGAGCCCATCCTCATAGTCTTTGCGAGCGTCGCCGGAGCCGTCGATGATGATGGTTTTTGGGTAGGCCAGCGCGATCGCATCGTCGTTGTCGAGAGCATCAGCGCAGCGTTCGATGTAGGTGGGCAGGCAGATGTCGTCATGAGCAGCCCACTTGAAGTAGGTCCCGTTGGCGACCTCGACAACACGGTTGTAGTTCCATGCCGCGCCGCGGTTCTCGGTGGCCCGAAGAACCGTGACGCGGGCATCGGCAGCTGCGTATTGTTCGGCGATGGCCAACGAATCGTCGGTGCTGTCGTTGTCGGCGATAAGGATTTCGAGATTCTTGTGGGTCTGAGCCAACAGCGCGTCCATGGCAACATCGAGGTAGTCGGCGCCGTTGTAGACCGGTACCCCGATGGTCACGAGAGTCTTCGACATATGGGTCTCCAAGGAAGAAAGTGCATTACTACAAGCACACGTTGGGCGACCACGGCCGCGCCACCAACTAGGAAACCACGGTGAAGGCACAACACGTGGACACTTCGGAGATCATTTCCGGAAGTCGATGGGTAGCAGTCAGTCAGCTAGCCAAACAACTGACCCAGATAGCGACGTTAATTATTCTCGCCAACATTCTGGAGCCGAGTGTTTTTGGTGTCCTGGCACTCGCCACCATCATGACTAGGTTCATCGACACCGTTATTGGCGACTTGGGAACTGCGGCTGCGATTGTGCAACGCCAAGACCTTGGACCGCCGCAGTACTCAACAATCTTCTGGTTCAACAGCGCCGTCGGTATTGGCCTGACGGTGGTCGGAGCCCTTGTAGCGCCGTGGTTGCAGCCTGTTCTTGGGAGCCAACTCGCGGTCGACGTCTTTCGGGTTGCCGTCTTGTCGTTCGCCATAGCGGGGCTGGGGATGGTTCCGCTTGCCCTACTTCGACACGACCTCGCATATAGCCGCTTAGTGAAGGTCGACGTTGTTGTAGTTGTTGTGAGTACCGCAGTTGCCGTCGGTGGTGCGATTGCCGGGTGGGGGGTCTGGTCGCTTGTCGTGAGCTCTTTGTGCGGCGGGGTCGCTGGCACCATCGGCGCGTGGTGGCAAGTGAGTTTTCGACCAACCAGGAGTTTCGACGCCGACCATCTGCGATCGGTGCGGTCGTTCTCGACGAATCTCTCGGTGTTCAGGCTTGTGAACTTCGTGTCGCAGTTCGCCGACCGGTTCCTGGTGGCGCGAGTCTTTGGAGACGCGGCGGGCGGACTCTATTCACAGTCTAATCGGCTAAATCGAGTGCCGCTTGAGATCACCGCGGTTATGTATCGACGCATCCTTTTTCCGGCGATGTCAAAGATGCAAGACAACCCCGGTCGCATGCGGTCGAGCTTCAAGCGAACCGTTGGCGTGGTTCTCACCGCTGGGGCCCCTATGAGTGTGCCTCTGATCGTTCTGGCTTACCCGCTCACAGATGCGGTTCTCGGGTCGAAGTGGGTTGGGGTCGAGCCTCTTATTCAGATCGTGAGCGTGATCGGGCTGATTCAGCTGGTTAGCAACTCCTCAGGTGTGGTTCTCCAAGCGTTAGGTCGCACCGACGTCCTTCTGTACCGAGGCATTGTCGTCGCCATCGTTCTACTTGGTGGCTATTCGATCGGCCTGACGATCAGCGTGGAAGCTGTGGCCTGGGGCTACTTGGGCGCCGTCGCTCTTCTGTTGATCCCAACCCTTGAGGTCGCGTTCCGCTACATCGATCTGAGTCAACGCGAGTTCTGGTGGAGCCTCCGAAGGCAACTTTTTGCGATCGCAGTACAGTTCGCTGCGACTTGGGGCGCCTTGCAGCTGCTCGACGGCGGCTCTCCCTGGCTACCGCTCATAGGTGCAAGTCTCGTGGGGGCAATTGCCTACGGCGCGACGCTCCTGGTCTGGCGCGATCCGCATCTACGAGACTTACTCCGGATTGGTCTGCCCCCACTAGAAAGACTCTTGTATCGGGAGTCTTCGTCATGAAGTTGGCGATAGCGGTGTGCACCTACAGACGACCCGATGGAATGGCGAGGTTGTTCGACGCTCTCGATTCATGCGTGGTGCCCGGCGATGTCGACGTTGTTCTCATCGTTGTCGACAATCATGGCGAGTTGCAAGTGCCAGCGGCTCCTCATGACTGGCCCATCACGGCCGTTGTCGAAGACGAGCGCGGTATCCCGTTTGCCCGAAACCGAGCCGTCAGATTGGCTCGTGGTCTTACGGTCGACGCGGTCGCCTTCTTCGACGACGACGAACAGCCCAGGCCAGACTGTCTTGTTGAGCTTGGGCGTGTCTGGGCCAGTAGCAATCGCGCCGTGGTACAGGGCGGTTCGGTGCCGAACTTCGGAGAGTCCCCACCTAAGTGGGTTGTCGATGGAGGTTATTTCCAGAGAGACATGCCCGAGACGGGATCCGCGATCGAGCCGTTCCACGCGCGAACAAGCAACGTCTTGATTCCAATCGAACTTTTCGACGTGGCGGATCCACCATTTGACGTCCGGCTGCGCCTAACCGGCGGGTCAGACACGTATCTCTTCAGAACCGCGGCTCAGCATGGCCATCGTTTTGTGGCAGCCCCTCTAGCGATTGTCGACGAGTCGGTTCCACCGTCGCGAGTTTCTGCTCGGTGGCTGTGGCGTAGGCACTATCGAGTTGGCTGGGGCCGCAGTTATCACCTACGTTCGGCTCAGCCGTCGGTTGGCAGGAAACTCAAGCGGTGCGTGGCCGGATTGGCGTCGATTCTGGGTGCGCCCCTCGAACTTGGCTCACACTTCAGGTCGCCTAGCCTCGGATTTGTTGAGGCGAGCAGAAGCGTCGCGTACGGCACTGGCCTGATTGTTGGGCTAGTCGGTCCAATGCCATCGGAATACAAAGAGGTGCATGGTTCGTGACAAAGTCGCAGTGTTGGAGCGGGCTGGGCTTCACTTGGGTTGGTGCGGCCAGCCTCTCCAGTAATGAGCGTTGCTGCCGACAGGGAAGGCCAATGGTGGTGCACACTCAAGCATCGATGAGAGGTCGGGGAAAATGAAGGTTGGAATCTTGGCTGGCGGGCTCGGAACGCGCTTGTCTGAAGAAACAGAATTGAAACCGAAGCCCATGGTCGAAGTTGGCGGACGACCCATCTTGTGGCACATCATGCAGTACTACGCTCACTTTGGTCACAACGAGTTCGCGGTGGCGTGCGGCTACAAGGCCGATTACATCAAGCGCTGGTTCGCAGACGCGATAACCACGACCGGTAGCCTCCGGATCGACTTCGCAGCCGGCGAGATTCGCCCGTACGACTCCGACGCGGCAAGAATCGATTGGCAGGTCGACCTTGTCGATACCGGTCTGCCCACTGCCACAGGCGGGCGCATCAAACGGTTACAGCCGTACCTTGGCGACGAGACCTGCATGGTTACGTGGGGCGATGGTGTTGCCGACGTTGACCTCCACGCTCTAGTTGACTTCCACAAGTCGCACGGGAAACTAGCGACGCTGACGGCAGCACGACCACCAGCACGATTTGGTCATATGGAAATAGAAGGCGATCAAATTCTCGAGTTTAACGAGAAACCTCAAACCGGCGAAGGATGGATTAACGGTGCATTCTTCGTGTTCGAGCCAGGTGTGTTCGACTACATCGAAGGCGATGACATCATGTTCGAACGCGAGCCTCTTGAAGGTCTTGCCGCCGACGGGCAGCTTATGGCTTTCAAACATCACGGCTTCTGGCAGTGCATGGATACCGTCCGAGACAAGAAGCGCCTTGAGGATTTGTGGGCCAACGAAGCACCATGGCGTGTCTGGGACGACCCGACATCTTGAACGCAGAATCGCTGGACGGGTCAACGCTCGCGCGAAGTGCTTCACCTGTGGTTCGAAGTAGCCGACTGGTAAAACACTCAATCAACCAGGTTCTAGGAACAAAGGAAATGCTCAGATGAAGGTGTTGGTCACCGGACACGACGGATACATCGGCCGAGTGTTAGTCCCCATGTTTCAAGGCGCCGGCCACGACGTCGTCGGCGCGGACAGCTTCTTGTTCGAGGGCTGTGAGTTCGGCGAGAACACCGCCGATCTACCAGCATTCCGAGTTGATGTTCGTGACGTCGAGCCCGAGATGCTTAAGGGCGTCGACGCTGTTGTCCATTTGGCCGCCATCAGCAACGACCCGTTGGGCGACCTCAACCCAGAGTGCACCTACGACATCAACTACCGGGCCACGGTTCGCATTGCGGAGATGGCCAAAGAGGCCGGTGCGACCCGGTTCCTCTACTCGTCGTCGTGCAGCCTGTACGGCGCCTCAAGCGATGCTCCAATCGACGAATCGGGGGAGTTCAATCCGGTAACTCCCTATGGCGAGTCGAAGGTGCTTAGCGAAAAGGCACTCGGCGAGTTGGCCGATGACTCGTTCAGTCCCACCTACCTGCGAAACGCGACAGCCTATGGCTCGTCGAGTCGCCTTCGTGGCGATCTGGTCGTCAACAACCTGACTGGGTTCGCGTACACCACCGGCAAGGTCTTCCTAAAAAGCGATGGCACCTCCTGGCGCCCGCTCGTGCACATCGAAGACATCTCGCGGGCGTTTCTGGCGCTCATGGAAGCACCTCGCGATGTCGTTCACAACGAGCCGTTCAACGTGGGTATGACCACCGAGAACTATCAAATTCGCGACGTAGCCAAGATGGTCGAGGAAATCGTTCCTGACAGTGTTGTCACTCTTGCCGACGAAGCCTTCAATGACATCAGGAACTATCGGGTCAGTTGCGACAAGATCGCCAGGCTGGTTCCGGGGTTCAAGCCTCAATGGACCGTGCGCCGAGGTATCGAGGAGCTGCTGGCCGATTACCAACGAGTCGGCCTCACCCTTGAACAGCTCGAGGGAAATCGCTTCATGCGGGTGAAGACGATTGGCCGTTTGCTCGAGTCCAACGAACTCGACGCCGATCTACGCTGGTCGACCAGCAAGTAACGAGAGACCGACTCATGAAAATTGACAAGTGCCGGGCGTCGGGAAGCAAGAACCTTCTCCCATTTCTCGATCTGGGAATCACCCCCCTTGCTGATGCCCTGGTTCGTCCAGAGGATCTCGACAAACCCGAGCCGAGATTTCCACTGAATCTCGTATTCTGCCCGGAGTCGGCCTTGGTGCAGATCACCGAGGACGTTCCCGAGGACCAACTCTTCGACGGCAACTATCTGTACTTTTCGTCGTTCAGCGACGTGGTGCTCAAGCACTCTCGCGAGCACGCCATGGCTCTTATCGAAGAACGCAAACTCGACGGCAACAGCCTGGTGGTTGAGTTGGCGTCAAATGACGGCTACCTGCTCAAGAACTTCGTCGAAGTCGATATTCCGGTGCTTGGCATTGATCCATCGTCAGAACCAGCCGCGGCCGCAAACGCGATTGGTGTCCCGACGCTCGTCGAGTTCTTCGGTGAGGATATGGCCGATCGATTGGTGGCTACCGGTCCTAAAGCCGACGTAATCATCGCCAACAACGTGTTTGCCCACATTCCAGACATCAACGATTTTACTGCTGGAATGAAGACTCTTCTGGCCGACGACGGCGTGATCCACATCGAGAATCCCTACGTTCGGGATCTGATCGAACACTGCGAATTCGACACCATTTACCACGAGCACTTTTACTACCACTCGTGCACATCTATCGATCGTCAAATGCGTAACCATGGTCTGTTCCTAAACCATGTCGAGTACTTCCCGAGTCTCCACGGCGGGACGCTGCGCTGGCACTGTGGCCACAAGGATGAGCCAAGCGAAACGGTGCGCGAGTACTTGGCCGCCGAGCAGGCCGCAGGCATGGATACCTTTGCCTACTATGAGGCATTCGCCGACAGGGTCGCCGGTGTCAAGCGCGACCTTCATGCGATGCTCACCGATCTCAGGGCTCAGGGAAAGACGATTGCGGCCTACGGTGCTGCCGCCAAGGGCGCCACCCTCATCAACTTCGTGGGAATCGGCACAGATCTTGTCGACTTCGTGGTCGACCGAAACGTTCACAAACATGGTCTGCACATGCCCGGAACCCACCAGGTAGTGCGAGACGTATCGGCACTCGTCGACGAGATGCCCGACTATGTGCTCTTGCTGGCATGGAATTTCAAGGACGAGATAATGGCCCAGCAGGCCGAATACCTTTCCCGTGGCGGCAAATTCATCGTGCCCGTCCCGACACCGCAGATTGTTGAGTGAAGCCGTGACCGAAGATACAGCCGCACCGGCCGCCGACCGTCGAATCAAGGCTTGCCCGGCATGCGACAGCGTCCGCCTTGAGCTAGTCGCTACTGAGGATCAGATTCCCACCAATAGCTGCCTGTTGCTGGAGTCCCGAGCCGAGGCCGAGGGGTACCCGCGCGGCGATCTTGCCCTCACCTATTGCCAAGATTGTGGTTTCTTGTTTAACGCCGACTTCGACACGCAGTTGTCCGAGTACTCGGCGCGTTACGAAGAAACACAGGGCTACTCGGCCAAGTTCGTCGATTTCGCTCGCAACCTGGCCAAGACCTGGGTCGACAAATATGACCTACACGACAAGTCTGTTCTTGAGATCGGCTGTGGGTCGATGGGCGAGTTCCTTCAGTTCATGGTCGACGCGGGCGCGGGCAAAGGCATCGGTATCGACCCAGCGCTAAATGTCGAGCGCATCGAACACGAACACCCAGAACGGTTTGAGTGGATCCCCGACTTCTACTCAGAGGAGTACTCGGGCCTCCAAGCCGATGCAGTTGTGTGCCGCCATACCCTCGAACACATCTCACCTGTCAAAGAGTTCATGGAAATGGTTCGGCGTGCCATTGGCGATCGACCAGACACCGTTGTACTGTTCGAGCTTCCTGATGTAAAGCGGGTGCTCGAAGAGGTCGCATTTTGGGATGTCTACTACGAACATTGCTCGTATTTCTCGCTGGGATCTTTGGCTCGGCTCTTTCGCGCCACCGGTTTCGAGGTGCTTCACCTCGAGCTCGACTACGACGACCAATACCTACTCATCGAGGCTCGTCCATCTAGCGTTCCTGCCACTGGCGAACCGCTACCGCTCGAAGACGACATCGATGCTCTGCGCGCCGGTGTAGTCACCTACCGAGAGGGCTACCTCAAGACCCTCGACGAGTGGGGCACTCGATTTGCCGACCTTGCTGCGACCGGTGGAAAGTCCGTTATCTGGGGCGCCGGTTCCAAAGGGGTGTCGTTTCTGACGAACCTCGGCACCGACGACATCGCCTACGCCGTCGACATCAACCCCACCAAACATGGCTTCTTCATGGCCGGTACAGGCCAGGAGATTGTCGGGCCGGAGTTTTTGGCCGAATACGATCCCGAACTAGTCGTTGTGATGAACCCAATCTATGTGGGCGAGATCGGCTCTCAGCTAAGTAATATGGGCTTGTCGCCAACCCTGCGCGCCGTCTGAGTTCCATCGTGGCCACTAGCGCTCCAGACGTTGCACTTATCGGCGCGATGAAGTGCGCCACAACCACGCTTCATTATCAGCTGGAGAAACATCCAGATGTTTGCCTCAGTCATCCCAAGGAGATGGACTTCTTCTCGCGGGACGAGCAATGGAGCAACGGTGTCGAGTGGTATGGACGCCAGTTCCCTGGTTGGAAAGATGGCCAACTGCGGCTCGACAGTTCGCCCAACTACACCAAGCGTCAGACCTGGCCCGATTCGGCGGAGCGGCTACACCAAACTCGTCCCGATGTCAGGCTTCTTTATCTGGTGCGCGAGCCCATCGCTCGCATCCGTTCGCATTGGGTGCATTCAGTGGCTTCGGGACGAGAGCACCTTGAGCTGGACGACATCGCGTCTGACCTGGATCACCACATCATCCAAACTTCTAGATATCACTGGCAGCTTGAGCCGTACTTGAGTCGGTTCGACATCGAGCAATTTCTAGTCCTGCGATTCGACGATGTCGTTGGTAAACCAATCGAAACGCTGCGGCGTGTTTTCGATCACATTGGTGTGCATCATGTAGACATCGCTGGCACCGACGACATCCGCAACTCGTCGAGCGACAAAACGAGGCCTACCGAGCTAGCAAGACGCCTGAAGTGGCGCCCGGCCCGCGGTGCACTACGTCGGATCCACCCTCGCCTAGCCGATCGATCGTTGGAGAACCCAGAGATGTCGGCGGTCGTTGAGGCCAAGGTGCGCGGCTTCCTCGGTCCAGACCTGGCGGCGCTTCAAGGCACGGGCCTGGTCGACGTGTCTGACTGGCGCGATAAAGGCTGACACGCCCAAGTAGCGCCGACCCCGAAACTACTGTCCGGGGAGGGCGCTACTCAACATCGAGTGCCGAGAGTTTGGCTATGAGGCTGTGACTATGAGGCCAGCGCTACGATGGCGGCTGGTGGATTGCCAGGTACTCCGATGAACTCGGCGTCGCCGAACGCGAACACACCACCATCGGCGGCAACTAGCCAGTATCCCAGGCCCGTCGAGGTCGCAACCATGCCCACGATGGGTTGGTTCAACGACTGGCCTGGGCCGAGAACTCCAGGTATTGAGCCAAAGAACTCGGCGTCGCCGAACGCGAATAGGCCGCCATCGGAGGCAACTAACCAGTAGCCGCGGCCACTAGCAGTCGATGCCATTCCGACCACAGGTTCGTTGACTGTTACGCCGACGGGCAGCACGCCCGGAACAGATCCGAAGAAGTCGGCATCGCCGAATGCGAACATTCCGCCATCGGCCGCGGAGAACCAGTATCCGAGACCTGACGGCGTGGATGCCATCGACACGACCGGCTCGACTAATGCAATGGCCCCGGTCGAGCCAAAGAACGGAGCCCCGAAGGAGAACACTCCGCCGTCGCCGCCTAACAAGTAGTAACCGCCGTTGGGGTTAGCTGCCATGTTCACGATTGGGAACGCTGGATCGACATCAAGGCCTGGCAGGTCGCCGTTGTCGGTGGCAGTGCCGAATGCGTCGACTTTGCCCTTGACATCGGTAATCCAGTACCCAGCACCACTGGGCGTCGATGCCATTGTGGAAACGGGGTTTGTCAGGGTGCCGCCGGCAACGTCGCCCAAGTCCTGTTTGCCGCCGAAGTTGTAGATGTTTCCGGCCGCATCGACGAGCCAGTAGCCGTTGGCATCGACCGTTATGGTCAGTGTGTCGGTACGGAGGATCGAACCGTCATTGGCGTCGAGAGCGAGCACGTACACGCCGGCAAGGCTGAACGTAGCCGAGGTGTCGGTCGAGTTTCCGTCAGCGAACGTGACGGTGCCAGGGCCAGAGACCTTGCGCCACGATACGGTGAGGTTTCCGCCCCCAACACCGTCGTCAGACGCTGAGCCGTCGAGCGCGGCAGCTTCGCCAGACTCGATCGAAGCGTCGGCTCCAGCTTCGACGCTTGGAGCACCATTGATGGTGAAGGTCGCAGTTGCAACGGACGACGGATCTTTTTCATCGACGTATTGAATGGCCCTGATGGTGTCGCCACCAGCTACCGGAATTCCGAACGTTGCTTCTTCGTCTGATGGGTTCGGAGTGGACCCATCGGTTGTGTAGAACACCCGACCGCCGGTTTCGCCGCCGATATTGATGGTGTCGCCTTCGTTGACCACACCGTCGTTTGGTGTGAACGTGGGTGTCGCCGCGGTGCTAGCGCCTCTTGGCGTAACGGTTACATCACCAAAGGTGATGTCCATTTCGTGGGCGACAAGTGCAATGGCGCCCGTAGTAGGTGCGTCGCCGACGTTGCCTTGGCTTATCCAGGTACCTGGCTCGGCGTCGCCTACTTTCCAAATCTTGACTCGATACCTGCCACCCTCGGCCTGAGCTTTGAGGTTGTACGTTTCCTCTTCGGTGAGTGTGAAGGGGTCGGAGTCTTGGATGACAGCCGAATTGTTGGTGATTTCGATCTGAGGAGCGGCGATGGTGCTGTCGCGCCACCACCCAATTGCCCCAATTGGATCGGCGTTAACGCCGTCTGGTACGAAACCCTGCTGCGGCTGCGAACCGGTTGCAACGGTGTCGTTGTGGCCGTTCCAGCGAAGGAAGACCCCGACACCTGGGCCATTTGACGACGGACCGTTGGCGTTGGTGTTGATGCCATTGTGGGTGAATGTTGTTCTGACCTGGTAATTGGTCCAACGGATATCGCCGAACGTAACGAGTCGGTCATAACCAAGGTCGAGGGTACGAAGACCACCGGCGTCGATTGCCCATGCGCCATCGGACACGTCGGCAACTGCGTCGACCGAACCAGCAGTGGACCAGTCGATGAATAACAGCGTGGATGGTGCGTCGGTAAGGCTCGTGTAAGTGAACGTCACCGTGCGGATGCGCGACCCGAGGTTGTCGGTAGCAGTGAGCGTAACTGTGTTGCTGCCCTCGACCAGGGTCGATCGCAGTAGGTCGATGTTGAAGTCCCCGCCGTTTTCGAGTCGTCGGGTATCGGCTGTAACAGATGCGTTCCGTATAGCGCCACCGTTGAGTTGGTAGGTAAGTGTGGCTGGGCCAGTGATGCTGGTGAGCCGACCGGTGATGTTTACCCAGCGTTGGCTTGTTCCTGAGTCGCCGAACGAAGCGTTGTCGCCATGCCACAATTCGAATTCGGGGCCGTCGCCTGTGCCGCCAGCCAGGGTGGTAACCGAATAGGCCTTCTGCGACGAGTTACCAGCCATGTCGGTAAGAGTCAGGGTGACGGAGTAGGTGGTCGACGGGTTCAGCGAGCCGAAGATCAACGTTTGGTCGGGGAACGGGTTACTTAGCGATTGGCTGCCCTCACCCGCGATGCTGACGTTCATGGTGACGGGTTCTGGGCCATTCCATCGTGTGGTTATCCGATCGGTGCCTTCGGTGAAATCGACAAGATCCGGGTTGGGGCTTGTGGCATCGTCGCCCGTTCCCAGAGCAGCGCTGGCAGGCAAGATGTCGTCGAGGGGAACGCCAGGGGTTGCGTTCTCGTCTAGTGCGCCGAAATAGTCGATGAGCCCGCTGTATGCCGGAGCGGACTGGCCGGCGCCAGGTACAGCGTTACCTACGAACGGAGCTAGCGATGTGACAGCCATGGCCCGGGTAAATGTTCCGTGGCTAGTCCAGGTCGTGCCATCGTCTGAGGTGTAGAACGTGAAATTGTTCCCAACGCGCCTCACCCGGACGTAGGCAGCATGTCCGGCACTTGGTGTAGCCACGCTGATGTGTTCAGTCGCGGTTGAGTTGCTGTCGTCGAGGAATGCCGCCAACGCCCGCATGTTGGTTCCGTCGAAGTGGACGTCGAACCTGATGAAGTCGCCGCTGCCTTCGTCGGCGACGACAATTCCTTGCATCTGGAATCGTTCAGATGGAGTTGTTGCGAACACCGAAACGACATCAAAGTCGGTGTTGGTGGTGGCTTGGCGCAACGACGGTGCGCGGTTACCCGAAGTCCAAGGCTGGTAACTCACGATCGATTCGGGCACCGACAATGCTGCCCGGCCACCTGGATACTGAAAGAACCCTCCGCCCAGCGTGTTTCCGGCCTCGGTCCACTGACCTCCGAGTGTTGTTGAAGTGAAGGACTCTTCGTCGGTAAAAGCCGCGCCCGCGGGTGATATTGAGACTGCTTGGAGCGTTGTCGCGATCATCAGTGTCGCGAGAATTGTGCGGATGAGACGTTTCATGAACAGATGTCCTCTTGTTGCCCTGTGGCTGTTTGTTCCAGTGACGCGTAAGCCCTACAGTGTAGTACGAACACGCTCCGTGGTTTCCTCGCGTCGGAAGAACACGTTCTGACGTTGAGTAATAATTTCAATCGCGTGGCGTTTCGCTTAATGAGTCGGGCCTAGATTCCGACTAGATCGACATGGGGAAACCGCTCTTACGGGCTCTTCTGGTGTTTAGTTTGGCAGCTGTCGCTATCGAGCCGGCGTCGGCGACGACACCGATAGCAGCCGATCAACAACAAGGGACCGGTCAAACGCAATCGGAGTCGGCGTTGGGGCTGCCCCGACCGGAATCTCTCTGGACTCAGGAAGTTAGCTTCCAGCCGGCTCGGAGCGACGTCCACGGTGCCGATGTTGTTGACAGCGGTCTGGCCTATGACGAGGAGCGGGGGTTTGGCTGGCTGTTAGCCGACGGGAGGCGACGGCAGTGCGGTGACCGAAACTCGGGGTCCGCAATCGTCGATACGTTCTGCCACGCTGCGACCCGCTACCTGCAAATAGATGGATCTTGGGTCGCGGTGGCTTCGCCAGCGTCGTGGCGTTTCGACGCCCAACCCGGCATGTACGCGGTAACCGTGACTGTGGGCGAATCGATTTACCACAGCTCGCGTATCTGGCACTCAGTGCAGGTTGAAGGAGTGATCGCAGTCGACCGAGTTCAGACAACGGCGAACCAACCGGTGGTCAGCGCGACAGTCACTGTCGAAGTGACCGACGGAGCCGTCAATATCGAGTTCGAAGGTGGAACTCGCACCAAGATCGCACGAGTTCGAATTGAGCGTGTGGGTGATATTGCCAAGCCGAATCCAAGCGACGCATCGACACCCGCCACTGACGCCGCCAACCAAGCCCAAGGCGAAGCCAGCTCCGAGCCATCGTTCACTGTTCCCGATCGCGGTCAAGACCTCATCATCTTCGAACCGCCAGCTGTGTCTTCTCCAACTTTAACTGTGCCAGGCCGTCCCCAAGTTGTCCCTTCGGCAGCTCAGCAGAGCGACCTAATAGCGACCTATGGTTTCGACGAGAGATATGGAGCCTTCGCCAACGACGTAGCTCCAGGCACCTCGCCTCATGATCTGTTCCTTGGTTACTACGGCCCGGTGTTTGAGTGGGTCGACGGCGGCGTGACGTTGTCGCCTGGTGCTGCGTTCGCGACCCCAGGGCCGGCGAGTCGGGCTGTTGATGCGGTCAACGATGCCGGCGCGGTAAGCATCGAACTATGGGTCGACGTAGGCCCTGCCTCAGCTAACGAGGCCGTCATCGCGGGTCTGGCTGCCAGCGGATCGTCCTACCACGTTGTGCTTCTTCGAGACGGCTCCGACATCGAACTGCGGGCCAACTCGGGTTCATTGACGCTCCGCGCCCCGCTAAGCGGCGGTGCTCTGCGTCACGTGGCTGCGTCGGTCGGACCAAGCGGATCGAAGTTATGGATCGATGGCAAGCTGGTGGCGACGTCTACAGGCACTGCTGTGTCTGGTCCGGACGAGAGTCGCATCGTGGTCGGTGCCTATCCAGACAGCTCTAGCTCTTGGTCAGGGCAGATAGATCACTTCGAGATACGTGCTGGTCAACTCGATACCGCAACGGTACAGACACTCGCAGAATCGAACCGAGACGTGATCTGCGTGGCACCGACTGCGGTCGATAGAGGGCCACGGTCAGATCACCTCGGGCGGACCTATGTTGGTGTCTTTCAAAGTGAGTCCGACCTGACAGAGTCCCTGGCCAGTGCGGCCGCCGACAGCCCAGATGCAGTTCGCGATGTACTACGGCACGCCAACGCGATGTTGTGCCAGCAGCCGAGTTCTGTGACCGCCAACGGTGGTGGGAGTGCATGGTTGACGGATTCGCCGTACTCAAGCGATGGCATTTTCGAGCTCTCCGCTGACCGCCACGACTATCGACTCGGCGAACGCCTATCTCGGGGGCTTCCCGCTCTTGGCCTGGCCTATCGAATCACCGGTGACGAGGCATACGCCGAACAGGCCCTACAGCTACTTGATGCTTGGGCTCTAGATCCCGAGACTCGCTTGGCTCCGGAGTTGTCGCCGAATCGGCGCGATATCGAAATCTACATAACCCAAACGGGAGTCTTGTATGGCGCTGATCTCATCTGGGACTACACCGGTTGGACCACCGATCAACGAACTGCGCTGATTGACTGGGCTTCTGATCTTGGCGATGCGGTACGTACAACATCCACATCCAATAACACCGATAGCTGGAGACTACTCCTACTGGCTACGGCTGGGCGCATGGGTGCGCGGCCCGACCACGTTGAGGCCGCCGTGGCTCGATTCACACAACGTCTCGATGCCCAGATTGGGCCAGACGGAACCATGCTCCGCGAGACCCACCGAACCCGTTCGCTGTTCTATTCGGTGTTTGGCGTTGCGGCCATGGTCCAGTTAGCCGAAGTAGCGGCAATGAGTGGTTTCGACCTATACGCGATCGCTGGCGACGAGGGACAGACCATCAAGACGGCGATTGACCTCCTGGCGCCGTATCTAGCCCAGGACGACCCGACAGATGGTTGGCCCAACACTGAGATAGGTCCGCTGTACGCGGGCGACCTGCTCGTTGGTGTATTCGGGATTATTCAAAGGCGCTTCCCGAGCACTGACTACGGCCCTGTTGTGGATCGATGGGGCACGCCGATGTTTGCGCGAGTCGGCGCCGGACACGTTTCGGTTACCCACGGACCCGGAGGGCTCAGCCCCTAGCTGGTGTGACGGCGGCTTGGTTCTTGGCTAACATGACATGGCGCTCGAACGTTATCTGGCCACAGAGTTCGCCGACCTGATCCACGAGGCGACACTGTGGAAGTGGTCGAAGTAGCAGCGTGCCGCAAGCGAGGAGAAGTGACCGATGATGTGCCCGCTGTGCGGAAACAACGAGTCAGTCGAGGTAGCTGCGCTTGGCAACCTACCTGTGTTCGCGAACGTACTGTTCGGAACTGCCAACGAAGCGGCCGCGGCGCCACTCGGGCCATTCAAGCTGGTCGGCTGTCGCCGGTGCGGGCTGTTGTACAACTCCGCTGTCGATTTATCGTTGCTCGAGTACTCAGTCGACTACGAGAACTCGCTGCATCACTCGAAGGTGTTCTTGGCGTATGCGACCGGGTTGTCACGGCGCCTGGTCGACCAGTACGGCCTGGCAGGCCGCGACGTCGTCGAGATCGGACCAGGCACAGGTGAGTTCTTGAGCCTCATGATTGCCGATGGCGTTCGCTCGGGAATCGGCTACGACCCCAGCCACAACGCCGACCCAACGACGCTTCCCGAGAGCGTGGTCATTCACGCAACCGGGTATCCAGATGAACTTCCAGAAGGCGCAGCTGCGGTGCTAGTGCAACACGTGCTCGAGCATCTCGATCAGCCAGCCGAGCTTCTCGGCCAGATCGGCCGATCGTTAACCACCGATGATGCCGTGGTGTACATCGAAGTGCCAGACGCCACCTACATGGTCGAACAAGCCGCGTTATGGGATCTCATCTACGAGCACCTCACCTACTACTCAGAGACCACGCTCAACTGGGCCTGTTCGCAGGCCGGCCTCGACGTCGAGGCCAGTGGGCGCTCGTTCGGCGACCAGTATTTGTGGAACGAGTCGCGGCGCTCCGGCACCAGCAGCACCGGGGCCGACCCAAACGTAGGCAAGTTCTTGGCCGACGCTGTTGAGTTCGGAGCCAACGCCCTGACGACTCGTAGACGTTGGGCCGACGCAGTCGAACGGCTGGCCGAAGATGGCCCGGTGGCGGTTTGGGGAGCGGGCTCGAAGGGCAGTTCATTCCTCAACAACTTGTCCGAACCAGCGATGGTGAGCCACGTCGTGGATGTAAGCCCAGCCAAACATGGGCGTTTCATAGGCGGTACCGCCCATCGAATTGTTGGCCCAGACGACCTAACCAGTGAGCTTCGTCACGTTGTCGTGATGAACCCTCTGTACAAGGATGAAATTGCGACCGACCTGGCGTCGCGCGGTATTACTCCAGAGATTCACTCAGTGTTGTAGGGAGCTAGCGATAGTCGTGACGGGTAGCTTGGCGGTTGTGAAACGTAGCGATGGGTTAGCTGGCTCGTGAGCGCAGCCTCGGACACCTTGATTGTTCTCGCCACCGCTACCACCGGAACTGCTGTTCTTACTCCGGTTGTTCGTATGGTCGCGTTCAAGATTGGTGCCGTAGTTACGCCAGACGAACGGCGGGTGCATGAACGCCCGACTGCCACTCTTGGCGGCGCGGCGATGTTTCTCGCATTCCTGGCTTCGTTTGCTGTCGCTTCGCGACTTGAAACCTTCGAGCAGGTCTTTACTCGGTCATCAGAGCCATTGGGCGTCATTGTTGGGGCCGCGGTCATCTTTCTCGTTGGCGCCGTCGATGACCTCAGGCCGGTCTCGGCACCGGCAAAGATCGCGGGCCAAGTCCTTGCCGGAAGTTCTCTGTACCTCCTTGGTGTCACGCTGTTCTTTGTTCGAATTCCGTTTGGAGGGCTTTGGGGACTTTCGCCAGACATCATTCCGCTCATAACCGTGTTCTGGGTGGTCATGATGGCCAACGCCATCAACTTCATCGATGGTCTCGATGGTCTCGCTGCTGGAATCGTCGCCATCGCCGCAGGAGCCTTTTATCTCTATAGCCAAGAATTGCTCGATGCCGGTCTGATTGGCCCGGCAAACGGCGGGCCGCTCATTGCTCTGGTAGGCCTGGGGTTGTGTCTTGGTTTCTTGCCTCACAACTTTTATCCGGCTCGGATCTTTATGGGCGACAGCGGAGCGTTGCTGCTCGGGCTATTGATGGCGGCGTCGACGATGACCGTCGGCGGCCGGGTTGTCGACCAGTTTTCGGGCCAAGTCTTCTTCTTCTTCGCTCCGATGTTCATCCCGTTGGTAGTTCTCGGTGTTCCACTGTTCGATACGGCGTGGGCCACCATTCGTCGCGCTCGTAGCGGTGTGCCGGTCTCTCAGGCCGACAAACTCCACCTTCACCACAGGTTGATGCGTCTGGGGCATGGTCATCGAAGGAGTGTCCTCATCTTGTGGGGCTGGACCGCGCTTCTATCTGGCGTTGTTCTGTTCCCAACCGTTACTGGCGACGGCGATGGCGTGGTGCCGTTCGTGGTGGCCGGTCTTGGGTTGTTGCTCTACACGATGTTCCACCGCGGTGTTCGCAACACCCGTGAGACCGAAGCCGTTTAGCAAGCCTGCACGGGTGCTGGATTGGGAGCTGGATTTGGGGTTTGTTTTGCAGGGCGCATCGTCATGTCCTAGCTTGTGTTTTGTTTCACAAGGGCTACCCGTCATTCACACATGGTAAAAACCCAAGCAATGGACATCGAGAGCCGACGCGAGCTGAATAACGGATTCGGCGACTCGTTGTCGCGCGCCTTTGAGTTCGCTGCTACCCCAGCGCTGTTTAGCGGTGTCGGGTATTTCATAGATCGTATCTTCGACACCCAGCCCTTTTTCATGATTATCCTTCTTATATGGGCGTCGGTGTCTCAGGTCTTGTTGTGGTGGTACCGCTATGACGCCCAGATGACCAAGATCGAGGCCGATCTTGTCGACAAACGCGATGCTGGTCTTGGCGGCGACCGAGTGTCCAGGGCGGCCGCTGTTGCAACCGGCGTGCCAGTGGCCGACGGGCGCCTGCCGAGCGGAATCACCCTCGACACTGACATCTCGGCCTTGATGGCGTCGCTAATCGATGATTCTCGAGCCGAGGCCAAAATCAGCAGTTCAGGCACCGAGGTTCAAAAATGACTGATGCCGTTGTAACTCGTCTCGACGGGCCTCCCGTCGAACAAGAGATCGCCCTGGATATGGTCAAGCGATCGGTTCCAATCTTTCCGGTGGTTGTGTTGCTCGCCCTAGCGATTTGGGGTTGGAAGGGCGCGGCCTCGGCAGGTTATGGGTTTGGCCTTGTCATTGTTAACTTCTTGGTAGCCGCGGCGATGCTCGCATGGGCAGCCCGAATTTCTCTCGGAATGCTCATGGGGGCGGCTCTATTCGGCTTTCTCTTACGTCTTGGCCTCATCTCAATAGCAGTGTTTGTGGTGAAGGACGCCGCCTGGGTTGAGCTAGTTCCGCTGTGCCTCACCCTGATTATCACCCATTTGGGCCTATTGACCTGGGAAACGCGATACGTTTCTGCGTCGCTTGCTTTCCCCGGTCTTAAACCCGACCATAAACCTTCGACCTACACCTCGGTGTATGACGACGACGATTCTGATTCGACCACGCCCCCAGAGGTAACCCATCCGTGATGCTCGGACTTAAGTTCCCATCCATTGAAAATCTTGTCGAGTGGCCCTCCTTCTGGGGCAATGGGGAGTGGTACACGCTCAACAAGATCGGTCTTTCGGCGCTCATCGCGACCGCGATTACGCTTGGAATCTATTTCGTAGCGGCATCAAAGGCCAAGAAAACCCTGGTTCCTGTTGGTGTTCAGAACCTCGCCGAGATCGGTATCGACTTCATCGATAACGGCATCATCGACCAAACCATGGGCGAACAAGGGCGAGCCTGGAACCCGTTCTTGTTGTCGATTTTCTGTTTTGTGTTGATCACCAACCTGTTTGAGCTGGTGCCCGGGTGGCAGATGCCAGCCAACGCCCGCATGGCCTTCCCGTTGATGCTGGCATTGGTGGTCTGGGTCGCCTTCATCGGAACCGGTCTGAAGTACCAGGGTTTGGCCTATTTCAAGAACGCCATTATTCCTCCAGGCGTCCCGGTCTTTTTGGTTCCTCTGGTTGCTCTCATCGAGTTCGTTTCGACCTTTTTGGTTCGGCCCTTCTCGTTGGCTGTTCGACTCTTTGCCAACATGCTCGCAGGCCACATCTTGCTGGTCACATTCATTGTCTTATGCGAGGCGTTGTGGACCACCGACTGGTTCGCAGTGTTCTTGCCTCTGCCATTCATCATGCTCATCCTTCTCAGCGGTTTCGAGCTGATGGTCTCTTTCTTGCAGGCCTACATCTTCACGATTCTTGCTGCGGTGTACATCGGCTCATCGATGCACGCCGACCACTAATTCGAAATCCCCAGATACGACCCAACGGCCCTCGGGCCAACCGATGCCTTCGGGCCAACAGATAAGGAAACCAACTTATGGAACTGCTAGCGCAGCTCGCACAAGTAACCGGCGAGGACCAGATCGCCTTCGGCGAGGCCGTATCGGCCGGATTCGCCTATGGACTTGCCGCCATTGGCCCAGGTATTGGAATTGGCTACCTCGTTGGCCAATCAGTTCAGGCTATGGCCCGCCAGCCTGAGGCCGCAGGCATGGTTCGAACCACCATGTTCCTCGGAATCGCCTTCACCGAGGCCCTTGCCCTCATTGGTTTCGTGGTCTTCATCCTTCTGAAGTTCGCCTGAGACCCTCGGAGATACATAGATGTACGCACTAATTCTTGCGGTGGGCGAAGGGCCGAACAATCCGATCCTTCCCGTCACCAATGAGATTATCTGGGGCACCATCTCGTTCTTCTTGCTGGTTACCGTTATGGCCAAATTCGCCTACCCGGCGATGCGCAAGGCCATGGACGATCGCACAGCACGCATCCAGGGCGACCTCGATGCCGCCGAACAGGCCAAGGACGAAGCCACTCAACTCAAGGCCGACTACGACGCAAAACTCAGCGAAGCCAAAGCCGAGGCAGTCAGCATCATCGATGCTGCCCGCGAAGAGGCCGAGGTTGTCAGAGCCGAACGTATTGGTGCCATCGACGGCGAGATCGCAGAACTGCGAGCTCAAGCCGACGTCGATATTGAGGCCGCCAAAGAACGGGCCATGGCCGACATGCGCAGTCAGGTGACCGCTCTCGCAGTTGGTGCTGCCGAACGCATCGTCGAGCAATCGCTCGATGCCGACGCCCAAACCCAACTCGTAAACAACTTCATCGACCGCGTTGGCTCCGAGAGTTAAACGGTCGCCTCCAGGGCGGCACACCCGCCCTGGTCACTATCCACTGGACACACATCGATGAGCGACAAAATCGACGGATATGCAGCGGCTGTAACAGCCGTGGCCTCAGTTGAGGGAAACCTCGGCACGGTGGCAGACGAGCTTTACCAGTTCGCCCGCGCCATTGATGGCAACGACAATTTGCGGGCCACCCTGGCCGACCGGAGCCTTCCAGCTAGCCGTCGGTTGGGTGTGGTCGAGTCACTGCTGGACGGCCGGGCTAACCCAACCACTGCCAACCTGGTCTCGCTGATGGTCGGCGCCGATCGCGGCGGCGCCATATCGGCTGTGGCCGATCGAGTTCTTCAGCGCGCCGCCGATGCCCAGGGCAAACAAGTGGCCGAGGTTCGTAGCGCAATTGCGCTCACACCAGACCAAGTCGACCGACTAGCCGAGGCTCTGGGTCGAGCCACAGGCAGTGCGGTCGATGTACAGGTCGTAATTGATCCCTCTGTCATGGGCGGCTTAATCGCTCAGGTCGGAGACACAGTCATCGACGGGTCGGTCAAGACTCGTCTCGAGAAGCTCAAGGAACGGGTCTAGGCAATGGCTGACCTCATCTTCGATACCGCCGATATCACGGCGGCAATCAAGTCAAACCTCGAAGGGTTCGATCCAACGATCGAGTCCGGCACCGTTGGACGTGTCGTCGAAGTCGGTGACGGAATCGCTCGAGTGTCGGGCCTTCCCAACGCGGCTGTCAACGAACTGCTCGAGTTTCAGAGCGGCGACGTTGGTCTTGCGCTGAACCTCGACGAGGACACCATTGGTGCTGTTGTTCTTGGCGAGATCGCCAAGATCGAAGAGGGCCAACCCGTCAAGGCCACGGGCCGAATTCTGGCGGTGCCAGTCGGTGATGGGCTGCTCGGTCGCGTTGTTAATGCTCTTGGCGTTCCAATCGACGGCAAAGGTGCGTTGCAGAACGTCACCGATCGCCGGATGGAGATCCAAGCGCCAGGCATCATGGGTCGCCAGCCGGTGGCCGAACCAATGCAGACCGGCGTTAAGGCCATCGACTCCCTCATCCCTATTGGCCGTGGTCAGCGCGAGCTAATCATTGGCGACCGCAAGACCGGCAAAACCACGGTTGCCATCGACACCATCATCAACCAAAAGGGTCTCGGCGTTAAGTGCATCTACGTCGCCATTGGTCAAAAGGCATCGTCGGTTGCTCAAACGGTCGATGTTCTGGAGCGCAACGGCGCCATGGAGTACACGGTGGTTGTCGTGGCCTCGGCCGCGGACCCCGCTCCGTTCAAATACCTCGCTCCGTACGCTGGTTGTGCGATGGGTCAGCACTGGATGGACAGCGGCGACCACGGCTTGGTTGTCTACGACGACCTCTCTAAGCAAGCCGAGGCCTACCGGCAGATGTCACTGTTGTTGCGCCGCCCACCGGGTCGCGAGGCCTACCCCGGCGACGTGTTCTACCTACACAGCCGCCTCCTCGAACGTGCGGCCAAGCTCAGCGACGAACTTGGCGCTGGCAGCCTCACCGCTTTGCCGGTAATCGAAACCAAGGCTGGCGATGTCTCGGCTTTCATCCCCACCAACGTGATCTCCATCACTGATGGCCAGATCTTCCTTCAGGACGACCTCTTCAAGTCTGGCGTCAGGCCAGCTATCGACGTCGGTATCTCAGTGTCTCGTGTGGGTTCAGCGGCCCAAACCAAGGCCATGAAGAATGCGGTCGGCACTCTCAAGTCCGACCTTCAACAGTTCCGTGAGCTCGAAGCGTTCGCCGCATTCGGTTCAGACCTCGATGCAGTATCGCAAGCTCAGCTCGAGCGTGGCTACAGGCTCATCGAGCTGCTCAAGCAGGGCATCCAGTCACCTATGCCTATGGAAGAACAGGTCGTTTCGCTTTACGCCGGAACTCGAGGTCACCTCGATGGCGTGAAGGTCGAAGAAGTCGGTCGGTTCGAAACCGAGCTGCTTGAGCACGTGCGCGAACGGCACGCCGGTCTTCTGTCTGGCATCCACGATACCGGCGTCGCCGATCTCGACCAGCTCGAGAACATCGTGGCTGCGTTCGCCGAAGGATTCGAGTCTGGACCCGATGCCGAGGGCATAGAAGTCGATGCCGAAGCCCAGCCAGACGCCGACAGCCAGATTGTCGACTCCGACATTACGCTTCCCGAACGCGACATCCGTCGCCCCGACGGCGAGGGCTGATAACCAATGCCAGGAGGTAAGGAACGAATCCTCAAACGGCGGATCGCCTCGGTCAAGTCGACCAAGAAGATCACCCGTGCGATGGAGTTAATTGCTGCGACGCGTGTTGTCAAGGCAATGCAGCGAGCTAATCAGGCCCGTCCTTACGCGTCCCGCATGACATCGGCTATCGAAGACCTAGCTAGCGGAGGAGCAGGACTCAGCCATCCGCTGCTTCGAAATGCCGCCGAGGTGTCGGCTGTCGGTTTTGTGGTCATTACTTCAGATCGCGGTCTGGCCGGGCCTTACAACTCGGCGGTTATCAAGGCCGCTGAGCGCGAGATCATGGCCACACAAACCGAAGGTAAGGGTTACCGACTGATCCTGATCGGCAAAAAGGCCAGGGACTACTTCAGCTTCCGTAACTACGAAATTGAGGCCTTCTTTGAGGGCATGACCGATACGCCGTCATACGACGATGCCAAAGAGGTGGCTCTTCAGGTCGCCGAGATGTTCACCGATGGCGCATGTGATCAGGTCATTCTTACTTACCAAGAGTTCATCTCAATGGGTACTCAACAAGTAGCGGTACGCCAGTTCCTGCCACTCGAATCGCTTGGCACGATGGCAACCGTTGGGTCAGGTAGCGAAACGGGTCGCGCTGGATACTCGTTCGAACCATCGCCAGAGGGCGTACTCGAATCGCTCCTTCCTCGCTACGTCGAATCACGCTTGTTCTCGGCCCTGCTCGACGCCTCAGCGTCAGAACACGCCAACCGTCAGCGAGCCATGAAGGCAGCAACCGATAACGCCGACGAACTGATCACCAAGCTGAGTCGTGAGCTTTCCCGTGCCCGTCAGGATGCAATCACCACCGAGATCATGGAGATTGTCAGCGGCGCCGAAGCACTTGGCGGCGATGCCGAAATCGACGACGAAATCGCCGGCTCGGTAGCAGTCGACTTTGCTGCGATAGTCGCTGGTTTGACCGCAGCGCCTGAGGTTTCGTCAGCAACGGCGGCCTCATCCTCGGCTCCTTACGGTGTTGGTTCACACGAACCTTTGCCAGACAACGCGAGACCCCCCGGTTTCACCATCAAGGGCAACGACGATTCGATGCTCTATCACCGGCCCGATAGCCGCAGCTATAAGGTCACCATCGCCGAGGTCTGGTTCGACACCCCGCAACGAGCCGAAGCCGCTGGTTTCCGCCTCGCCGGTACCCACCCTAAGAACACCTAAAACAAACTCTTTCGAGATGCACCGCCGTCTCATCAACTGATCCACGCCAACGGAGTGCTCATCACCCCGGTTGCCCACGAGGAGAACACCCAACGTTATGACTGCCACAGACGAAGCAACTGATCTGAAGACTGGCAAGGTCGTCTCGATTGCCGGACCGGTACTCGATGTCGAGTTTCCCGATGGCGCGCTGCCAGAGATCAACACTGCTCTCACCTTCGAGATAACCATTGAGGGCGATAGCCAAACTGTTGTGGCCGAGGTTGCTCAACAGATTGGCGATGGCCGTATCCGCGCTGTTGCGATGAAGGCCACTGATGGCCTCACCCGCGGCACGATTGTTACCAACACCGGGTCCAGTATTCAGGTGCCAGTGGGCGACGTCACCCTCGGTCACGTATGGAACGTTGTCGGCGAACCGCTCGATGTACCAATCGAGAGCGTGAACGTCACCGAGCGCTGGAGCATTCACCGCCCGCCTCCTTCTTTCGATTCCTTAGAGCCATCAGCCACGATGTTCGAAACCGGCATTAAGGTCATCGACCTCCTCACGCCGTACAAAGAGGGTGGTAAAATCGGGCTCTTTGGTGGTGCTGGGGTAGGTAAGACGGTTCTCATCCAGGAGATGATCACTCGCGTCGCCACCAACCACGGTGGAGTATCGGTCTTCGCTGGTGTTGGTGAGCGCACCCGTGAGGGCACTGACCTTTACATCGAGATGGGTGAGGCCAAGATGGGTGCAGGCGAAGATGCCGCAACTGTGCTGTCAAAGGCTGCCCTCGTATTTGGTCAGATGGATGAGCCTCCCGGCGTGCGGCTTAGAGTCGCTTTGGCTGGCGTAACCATGGCCGAGTACTTCCGCGATGTGCAGGGCCAGGACGTGCTGCTGTTCATCGACAACATTTTCCGCTTCGTGCAGGCTGGGTCTGAGGTATCAACACTTCTTGGCCGTATGCCGTCGGCTGTCGGTTATCAGCCCACACTTGCCGACGAGATGGGCGAGCTCCAGGAGCGCATCACCTCGACTAAGGGCAAATCGATCACGTCGCTTCAGGCTGTTTACGTGCCAGCCGACGACTACACCGACCCGGCGCCATTCACATCGTTCACCCACTTCGACGGGACCACAGAACTCAGCCGCGATATTGCTGCCTTGGGTATCTACCCTGCTGTGGATCCGTTGTCGTCGACGTCAACCATCTTGTCTCCTGAGGTTGTCGGTGAACGCCACTACAACGTGGCCCGCAGAGTGCAGGAGATCCTTCAGCGCTACAAGGAACTTCAAGACATCATCGCTATTCTTGGCCTCGACGAGCTGTCAGAAGAAGACCGCATTACCGTCGACCGCGCTCGCAAGGTACAGAAGTTCTTGTCGCAGCCGATGTTTGTGGCCGAGGTTTTCACCGGCCAAGAGGGCATATTCACCTCGATCGAAGAAACTATCGACTCGTTCGAAGCCATCGTCAACGGCGATCTCGACGATCTTCCAGAGCAAGCGTTCTACATGGTCGGCAACGCCGAATCGGTACTGGCCAAGGCCCACGAGCTCGAGAAGAATCTCTGAGCCGATGAACGTCGAACTTGTCTCCCCAGAGAACGTGCTTTGGACCGGAGAAGCGACCCAGATCCTCGCGCGCACGCTCGATGGCGACATAGCGTTCCTCCCAGGTCATGCACCCTTCATTGGTGCTCTCGACATTGCCGTGGTCCGGGTATGGCCCACCGACGGGCAACCAGTCGCCTTTGCGGTGCACGGCGGCTTCGTCGAGGTCAGCGATTCCTCGGTGTCGGTTCTATCCGATGTAGCGGAGTTGGCCGACGAGATCGATGTCGACCGTGCCAAGGCCGCCCAAGAGCGCGCAACGGCGGCCGTAGCAGCCGACGAGAACGACGTTGTGGCTGCTGCCGCGAACAGACGAGCCCATGTGCGGCTGGTTGTCGCTGGAGCCACCGCAGACACTCACTGATCGCGCGACAAGTCATCGCCGCGTCGACAACCTAGAGCTGGGGCGCTTCCACGAACCGTAGAGTTCCGGTCTCAGATAACTCGCGGTAGTAACAGTGGGCGCGCGTTCGTCCGTCGAGATGATGGGTATGGCACGCTCGACCCGTGGTGCGCTCGACTAGGTAGAGCAACGAGTTCTGCTCGCAGTTGACTCGCGCCTCGACTAGTCGGAGGGTGTCGCCCGATGTTGCACCCTTATGCCAGCGCTCCTGTCGCGAGGTGCTGAACAGCACGACATCGCCGGTGGATAGCGATTCGGCTAAGCCAGCCTCGTCGGTATACCCGACGAACAGGACATCTCGACTGGTTGAGTCTTGCAGCACCACTGGCACGACCGCCCGATCGGACCCACCCGCGGCCGCGAGCTTGTTCCAGTCGAGTTGAAGCTTGGTGCTCTGTTCGATGTCGGGCGAAGCCATGATGGCCGCAGGCTAATAGTCGATCGCCGAATATTGGCGCAGCTTCTTCATGTTGTGCTGGGCCGTGTCTCGACGAATGGTGCCCGACTTCGATCGCATCACCAGCGAATCGGTGATGGCACCCTTGCTGTTAAACCGCACCCCCTTGAGCAGATCGCCATCGGTGATTCCGGTGGCTGCGAAGAACACATCATCGCCACGGCACAAGTCGTCGGCGTGCAGAACTCGGCCAATCTCGTAGCCAGCGGCGATGGCAGCCTTGCGTTCTCTTTCGTTACGCGGCCACAACCGACCCTGATGGGCGCCGCCCATACACTTGAGAGCAGCGGCGCTGATGACACCTTCTGGAGTACCGCCAATGCCCATGAGTAGGTCTGGCCCGGTGCTCGCGTCGGCGGTGGCGATCGCACCAGCGACGTCGCCGTCGGGGATCAACTGGATGCGGGCACCTGTGTCGCGGACTTCGCTGATGAGCTCAGAGTGTCGATCGCGGTCGAGAATCACTACCGTTACGTCGCGAGGCTCTTTGTTCAGTGCTTCGGCGACAGCCTCAACGTTCTCGGTGGCCGTCTTGGTGATGTCGATGGCATCTTTGGCTTCTGGGCCGGTGGCCAACTTTTCCATGTACACACATGGCCCTGGGTCGAACATTGTCCCCGCGGGCGCCACCGCGATGACCGCGATAGCACCGCCGCGACCAAGAGCGGTAAGCGTCGTGCCATCAATTGGGTCGACCGCAATGTCGGTTCTGGGACCGGTGCCATCGCCGATAATCTCTCCGTTGTAGAGCATCGGCGCCTCGTCCTTTTCGCCTTCGCCGATAATGACCACACCATTCATCGGAACCGATTGCAGGACCAACCGCATGGCATCGACGGCCGCACCGTCGGCTCCGAGTTTGTCGCCGCGGCCCATCCAACGGGCGGCGGCGAGGGCCGCAGCTTCGGTTGTTCTCACTAGCTCCATGGCCAAGTTGCGGTCTGGCTGTTCGCTGCGCGTGTCGCTCACGTGGGTGTCTCCTGATAGATAGGCCTATAGATCCTGCCTTGCTCCCGTCGGCAGGGCCAGTACCTGGCTGAGAAGTATCGAAAACATGGCTCGTCTGTTGATGTTTCAATACCACTGGGCCGAGTAGTCGGCTTGTCATGCAGCTAGATTTGTCTCTCGTGATAGTTGCTGAGTTCGAGGTCTGGCACTCGCGTCCCGTAGCGCCCACCCGGCGAGTTGCAATCTCAGGCGGACACCTTCCCGTTGATCCCGCGCCCGGCTATGGAGGCTTGCTACTCGCTGGAATAGTTGCGTCCTACGTCGAATGTCTCGACGAAGATCTTCGCGGCGACCTCTATTCGGTAATAACCGAACTCGAGACCGGACGCCGAGTGCCCCAGCCTGTATTGCGGCACAGGTTCCAGGTCGATCGGATCGGCCTCTCAAGCTCGACTCATCGCTTGGGAGTCATCGACGACCAACTTGTCCTCGAGCTAGCCAGAGATGCTCCACCAATTCCGCAGATCCTGGCTTGCGTCTACCGGGCTGGTCAGATGGAACCCGAGATTCGCCGCTCGCTGATGACCATTATTCGATCCGCGGCATCTTGGTCACGCGGTCCGGGGCCCGAGATTCTGCCGTGGTTGGCCGGAGCCGCAGCCATAGACCTCCCGCGGTTGGCATCGGTCGATCCGCAGGCTTGGGCAATGGACGTTTTTGGTCTCGAAACTGAAGTCAAAGTCTCAAAGCGTTCGATCCAAAAGCGCTTTCGAACGCTGTTGCGCGAGGCTCATCCCGATCACGGCGGCAAACACGACACCGCAGCCGAAGCCATCGACCGTTTAAACGCAGCCCGCACCATACTCCTGGCTAAAGGAGCCTGAACATGGCGCCCGCAGCGTCGAAGCCAAATGAGATAGACGGGCGGTCGGTCGACGTGCTGGTTGTCGGTGCTGGCATCGTCGGTCTTGCCACGGCGTTGAGGATGCTCGAGGCTCGACCCGGCATCAAGGTGGTGGTGGTCGACGCTGAGTCGAAGGTCGCGATGCACCAAACTGGCCACAACTCCGGTGTGCTGCACTCTGGGGTGTACTACAAACCTGGCTCGCTGAAGGCCGCTACCGCGGTCGCGGGCAGGGCCTCGATGGTCGAGTTCTGCATCGAACACGGCATCGCCCACGACGTCTGCGGCAAGGTCGTGGTTGCGACCCGCAAGGCCGAACTCGAGCAGCTCGACGAACTACATCGCCGGTCAAAGGCCAATGGAGTCGAGGCCCGCATCATCGACACTGCCGAACTCGCCGAACTCGAACCCCACGCAGCCGGCATCGGAGCCATGCATGTTCCATCGACAGGCATCGTGAGCTACGGCGATGTCTGCAAAGTGATGGCCTCGCTCATCATCGACAAGGGCGGCGACATCGTCCTGTCGACGCGTGTCACCGCCGTCGGCCGGCACTCGAACGGTCCGGTAGTGAAGACAACACAGGGCGATATTGCGGCCACCACCGTCATCAACTGCGGTGGCCTGCACTGCGACGAGGTCGCGGCCACCGACGCCGATTACCAGGACGACGAGGCCACCCACATTGTTCCGTTTCGCGGCGAGTACTACGAGCTCACAGGCGAGCGCCGCTCGCTCGTGCGCAACCTTATTTACCCGGTGCCGGATCCGAGTTTTCCGTTCCTCGGAGTACACCTGACTCGAATGATGGACGGCTCTATCCACGCTGGACCGAACGCGGTTTTGGCATTGTCGCGCGAGGGCTACAGGTGGCGCGATATCTCGCGGGCTCAGCTAAGAGCTCACGCTACCGACAAAGGTCTGTGGAGACTCGGCCGCAAGTACTGGAAGACAGGCGCCGGCGAAGTCTGGCGTTCGGTTAACAAGCGGGCGTTCGTCAAAGCGTTGCAACGTCTGGTGCCAGAGATCCGCTCCGACGATCTCGAACGGGCTCCAGCCGGAGTGCGAGCCCAGGCGCTTCGCCCGACTGGCGAGCTCGTCGACGACTTCGCCATCATCGAAACCGCCGCCGCTATTCATGTGCTCAACGCTCCTTCGCCAGCGGCTACGGCATCGCTCGAGATAGCCGACAGCATCGTCAAGAGAGCACTGGCTCGTTAGTGGCGGCCACGCCCTCGATAGCTGGTCTTGTGCTAACGGCAGGCTCTGGCGGGCTCGCCAACCATCAGACCCTCATCGACATCGACGAACAGCTTTCGGCCCAGGGAGTTGCAGTCTTGCGTTACGACTTCGAGTACCGCCGCGCTGGTAAACGTTCGCCAGGTCGTGCCGATCGCTTGGTCGGTGAGATGACCGAGACCATCGAGGCCTTTGCCGCCAGGCTGGGTGTGGCCACGAATGCCATCGCTGCTGGTGGACGCAGCATGGGGGGTCGGGTGTGCACGATGGCTGCTGCTGCGGGCCTCGAGTTGGGTGGGCTGGTGTTGTTGAGTTACCCACTGCACCCGCCAGCCAAACCCGATCGATTGCGGGTCGATCACTGGCCAGACGTTTCGGCCCCAGCCTTGTTCATTTCATCCGATAGCGACCCGTTCGGTCGCCCTTCGGATTTCGCTGAGCATCTCCATAAGTGGGCAGGACCAGTAAAAACGCTTTGGCTTAGCGGCGGCGGACACGACCCAAAGCGAATCGCTCACCGCGCTGCCATCGTTGAAACCACGGAGTCTTGGCTAACCCAGCTTTCCCGAAATTGAGGTCGCCAGCCACATTGGGTGTAGCCCAGATCATCAATTTCGTGAATAGTCTGCGCCGGAACCGGGGCCAGCACGGTCCTCAGGATTGATGTCGGCTAGGTCTCGGTTGGTGGTCTCTGGGAGCCACCACCAAGCGAAAGCAACGGCCAACACCGGACCGACCCACAGAACCGCAATGACTGAGCCGATGCTGTTCCAGCGCTCGCTTAGCCATCCAGTCAGCAGCAAGCCCAACACTGCGCCGGCGACGGCCGAGATGGTGACCCAAGCCACGGCTTGGTTACGCACACGGGTTGGAAAAAGCTCAGCACGGTAAACACCGAGCGAAGGCAGCAGGCCGCTTGACACGATGGCCGCAATGAGGGCTAGCGACCACATCAGGGCCCCCGACGTGTTGAACACCAGCGTGAGAGCACCGAGTCCGCCGATGGTGGACACAACCAGCACAACCCTTCGGCCGATGCTGTCGGCCATGCGACCAGCAATCAGCAAGCCAAGCCCGCCGGGTGTTGCGGTGGTGGTGACGAACAGTGTGATTTGCCATGGTTCGAAGCCGCGTTCGTCGCGCAGAAACTCGTTGCGAAACTGATCGACGGGCGAAAGGTAGAACGCGATGAGGAAGGTGATGACCATCAGCCCGGCAAGGGCTGCGCGGTGGTCGCGCAGGTTTGCTGTCGCAGCACCCTCTCCGAACCAGCGGCTCTCTGGCAGGTGTTTCCAGAAGCTCCTAGCCAGTGGTAGAGCGATGATCGGCACCAACAACACGAGCCGCCATGAGCGGACGTCTAAGGCAGCCAAAGGCAGCACCCACAACACGATGCCGGCACCAAGGGCCGAGGCCATACCGAGCACACTGAGGGCGTAGGCCCGAGACCCAGACGGCATCTCCTCGACGGCGTAAACCAAAATGACGGTGCCGAGCGCGGCGCTGAAAGTGCGTGTGATCAACTGGGCGGCGACGAACAGTTCGAGGTTCGGGGCAAACGCACCCAGTATCGAGGCGACTGACCCGCCTGCGGTCGCGATGATCGCTATCACTCGGCGGCCACGGCGGTCGGCCATGATTACCAGCCCAATCGCCAGCAGTGGGCCAATACGAACAATGGCGCTGGCTACTCCTTGACCCGACCGGCCAAGCTCGAACTCGTCGGCAGCGAAGGTAAGCATCTGGGAAAAGGTGTTGCCAAGAAACCCGGTCAGCACAGCTGCCGCGGCCAAGGTGCCGATGATGGATGCGGCGCGTGCGTCAAGGCGCTGGCTTGGTGCCCACCATGGCTGCTTGCCCGGGGTTCGGTGGTTACGCAACGCATGACGAACCGGCAGCGCGTATGCCCAGCCGAACCAGGGAATCGCCAGTTGGTAGTTGATCTGCTCGGTCACGGTGCCAGACGATCCGTCGACGGTGACCGTGCGTTCGTACTGGAGAAACGGTCCGTGGGCGAGGTCGAAAGTCCCGGGGCCTGACTCGACCTCGGCAACCACGTCGTCCCTGGGAAGGAGTAGTACTTCGGCACTGAGACGGCCGCCGTAGGGGTGCTCGATTTCGAGGCTGGTCATGGGTGAGGAGAGCCGATTTGGAACTTTGTCATCGAGATGGGCTGACGTTTGACATTCGTTGCAACATACTTGTGTCGTGGAACAAATTGTTGTGCGCGAGTCATCCGGCCTGTCTGGCCGAATTCAGATTGCCGGGGCGAAGAACTCGGTTCTTAAGTTGATGGTCGCGTCGTTGCTCGCCGAAGGCGACCACGTGCTGCACAACGTCCCCGACATCATCGACGTCAGGCTCATGGCTGACCTGCTCGAAGAGATGGGTGTCACCGTGGATCTTGCACCTCCGGTATGTCGTTTGAGTGTGCCAAGCGAAGTGAAGCTGGTGGCGCCCTATGAGCTTGTCGAGAAGATGCGAGCCTCCATTGTGGTTCTCGGCCCATTGTTGGCTCGGTACGGTGAGGCTCGAGTTGCTTTGCCAGGTGGTGACAATTTTGGGCCTCGTCCCATCGATATGCACTTGGATGCTCTCGCTACTCTTGGCGCCAAGTTCCGAACCGAACATGGCTACATCGAAGCCAGCAGTGATCGGCTGACCGGCACCGATGTTTTTCTCGAGTACCCGAGCGTGGGAGCCACTGAAAACGTGATGATGGCTGCAACCCTCGCCGACGGTCTGACTGTCATCGAGAACGCCGCACGCGAACCCGAGATAGCCGACCTGGCCCAGTTTCTCGGTCATATGGGAGCCCAGATTCGTGGAGCCGGAACCTCGACGATCGTGGTCGAAGGTGTCGACGGTCTCGAAGCGGCCGAACACACGGTGATTTCCGACCGACTTGAGACGGCAACCTACCTTGCATGCCTCGGCGTGGCTGGGGGCGAGTTGACCTTGGTGGGAGCCCGGCCAGAGAACATGGAGATGTTGCTTCAGAAGCTCGCGACGATGGGCATGCGGGTGTCGCCAGACAGCGATGGCCTGTGGGCGGCAGCGCAGGGACGGTTGGGTTCGGTCGACGTTTCGACGCTGCCGTATCCAGGCATCGCTACCGATTACAAGCCCCTCATCGTGGCCATGTTGAGCGTGGCAGATGGAGTAGGCATTGTCACCGAGAACCTGTACGGCGGCCGGTTTCGTTATGTCGACGAACTGCGGCGTATGGGCGCTGATATTCGCACCGAAGGGCACCACGCTGTAGTGCGTGGAAAGGCCCGCTTATCTGGTGCTCCGGTCAAGGCCCACGACATCCGCGCCGCGGCCGCTCTGATCGTGGCCGGACTTGGAGCCGAGGGCGAAACCATTATCTCCGACGTCGGCCATCTCGACCGGGGTTACGAGGACCTTGTGGGTCGGCTTGCTTCGGTCGGAGCCAACATCGAACGAATCGATTCCGGCGATGCCAAGCGATCCTGACCTAAGCGGTTGGTCCGAGTTGAAACGATTGCCTGGGCTCGACACCCCGCTCGATCATGGCGAGTGGGGCGGTCAGCAACGCGCGCCTGAGGTGCCCCAACAGGGCCACTCAGCACCACTGTTAGCCAGAGACGGCGCCCAGATCGACGTACCGAGAGCCAGGCGCCCAGCTGAGAGCGCTCCCCTGCCGTTGCGGCCCGACCGTGTTCGGAGGCGGCGCCGACGCGGCGATCGCAGACGGTCCGGTAAACGCTGGGTGCTGGTCATTCTGCTGTTCCTTGGGTTCGTTCTGTTGATACCTGCGGTCAGCGGATGGTGGCGTTACCGCCAGATTGATCGTGTCGACCTGTCTGAAGTGTTGGCAACACCGAACTCGAGTGACCGGACTCTGTTGTTGGTCGGGTCCGACTCGCGCGAAGGGATCGACCCGAACCGACCTGATGCCGCCGCGCTCTTGGGTACACCTGTGTTCGGACAACGCGCCGATTCGCTCATCCTGATTCATCTTGGCGAAACAGTGACCATGCTCTCGCTGCCGCGAGATCTTTGGGTGCCACAGGCCAGCGGTGGCGAGCAGCGCATCAACGCGGCTTTCAACGATGGCGCGGCCGAGCTGGTGGCAACAGTGCAGCTCGCGTTCGATCTCGAGATTCATCACTACGCCGAAATCGACTTCAGCGGCTTCGACGATCTAGTCGACGCCGTCGGCGGGGTGACTCTTAACGTCGAGTATCCGGCATTCGACCCTGGCAGCGGCTTGGTCATCGATGCATCTGGCGAAGTAACTCTCGATGGTCAGCAGGCATTGGCCTGGGTCCGTTCTCGGCGTTACACCGAGATCATCAATGGCCAGGAACATCAGGACCCGACTGGCGACATTGGCCGTGGCGCACGACAGCAAGCTTTCATGGTCTCTTTGCTGTCGTCCCTTGGCTCGACTCGGAACCCTTTCGCCCTCGATGGGATAATGGCAGGCGTCACCTCAACGGTGACGGTCGACAGCTCTCTCGGGCTGCTCGACGCGTTGAGGCTCGGACGACGACTGACGTCGTCCCCGGTTGATCAGGTTACCCTTCCGGTCGTTGGGTTCACCACATCGGGAGGCGCAGCCGTCCTACGGCTTGGGGAGGGCGGCGATGCGATGTTCGACGTGTTTCGCACGGAATGATCGAGGCCTCATTAGCGTTGTAATGGCTGTGATTCTGATGGAGTTGAAACGCTGTGCCCGAGTGGTCTGAGGTCGAAAAGGTAATCGAGATCATTCGGCCCGCTATGCAGGCCGACGGCGGCGACATTCGTCTTGTCGAGGTCGACTCCGATACAGGTGTTGTCAAGGTCGAGCTGCTTGGAGCCTGTGGCGACTGTCCAGTCTCTGAACAAGATCTGAAGCTTGGCGTCGAGCGCATCATGATTCAGCGCGTACCTGGCGTTACAGCTGTTGTTAACGCGGCTCTAGTCGATGCCTTACCGCCTGTCTCAGAGACAACGTTCGAACTCAAGGGTTTCGGTAAGTAGGCCGGTCCATGTCAGATCAGCTGGTTCAGCTCGACCGTCGCGATGATGGAGTTGCGGTCATTACGCTTGTCCGACCCAAGGTCAACGCACTAAACACTGAACTGTTGAGTCAACTCGAAACAATCACGAGTGAACTGACCGCAGATCCGCCAGGGGCGGTGGTCGTTACAGGCGGAGAGCGGGTCTTCGCTGCCGGTGCCGATATTTCGGAGTTTGGGGGCCCTGAGATAGCCAGGGTTGTTGGTCAGTCGTTCCGACGCGCTCTCGACGGACTAGCGGCCATCCCTCGACCCGTGATTGCGGCGGTGAACGGTGTCGCCTTAGGAGGTGGCTGTGAGTTGGCGATGGCGTGCGATCTGCGGGTGGCCGCCGATAATGCCCGATTTGGGCAGCCTGAGGTCTTGCTTGGAATCATCCCCGGTGGTGGTGGTACGCAGCGACTTACCCGCCTGGTTGGACTTTCGAGGGCAAAGGACATCGTTTGGTCTGGTCGAATGGTCGACGCCAAGGAGGCGCTGCGCATTGGCCTTGCCGATCGGGTTGTGCCAGCCGAGCAGGTACTGACCGCGGCCATCGACTGGGCCCGAGAGTTTGCGCGAGGGGCTGTTGTTGCTCAGGGTCTAGCCAAGCTCGCCATCAACAGTGGGCTCGACGGATCCTTGAGCGATGGTCTCGCCATCGAACTTGAGTCCTTCGAACAGGTCTTTGGCACCGACGATGCCAAGATCGGCGTTGCCTCGTTCCTCGAACACGGCCCAGGCAAGGCTCAGTTCAGCGGTAGATAACTTTCGCGCTCAGACATCGTCGGTGCGACTGTGCGTCGGCCGACCCTGAAGGTGCCTGGCCAACCTGAAAACTGAGTCCTTCTCGGTGGGGCGTACGTTGCCATCAAGAAGCCGCAACTCGGCCGCGGTAGTGGCGTGAGCCGCTATCGCATCGGCCCCGGCTGCGGTTTCAAAGATGGAGGCGAATCGCTCTCGGAGCGAGGTGACCAGAGTTTTCATGGCCGCGTTGCCATCGACTTCGCCGGTCTTGAGCAGAACCCACGTGAGGGCTCGGTCGAGGTCACGATGGCCCACGGCGGCGTTCGTCCAGTCGATAACTACCGGCCCGCGAGGGCCCATGAGCACGTTGTCGGGATGCAGATCCAGATGCAGCAAGGCATCGCCACTACCAAGATGGCGGAGCCAAGGCGGAGCCGGGATGTCGTCAAGCAAACGGTGCAGGCTGGCCAAGGTTTTGGCATGAGCCGGGAGTTTCCAGGGCTTGGCCACCATGTCGTCCAACATGCTTGGCCCGTCGATGCGTTCGGTGACTAGCGCGGTCGGGTCATCGTGCCGTACGGGTTTTGGTACTGGGTAGCCGTGTTCGACCAACCAGTGCATCAGCCTAACTTCTTGGGTCAGGTCGCCTCCGTCGAAGCGGCGCCGCAGTACGTAGTGCCTTCCGTATTCAAGTACCTCGCCGGCTCTACCGGCGCCAATACTGTTGCCGATCTGTGCGTCGACGCCAACGCTGTTGCCAATCTGAGCGTCGGTGTCGAGGTTTCCCTCAATCCGTTCCTTGAGCGCGGCTAGGTTCCGCCGCCACACGAGGTTCAGAATCGGTTTGGCCACCACTTCGCCAAGCCGGCCACCGAACCACCACGGCAAGCTGAGGCACTCCGTCCAGGCGAAGTTGGTACGGTCGCCGTGCCCAGTGAGCACGAATCGACCCGATCCCGACACCAACCCGTCGTGGTCGACACCGATGACGCTCGGTTCGTCCCATTCGGTGATTGTCATGACGTCGGTGGTGCGTAGCGGTCCGACGCGGGTGTCGACCTCGAACTTTGTTCCAACACCGGTTGTCTGGTCGCCGATGAAGACCAGACGAACGGCGTCAGACATCCATTCGACATGGGTGGTCAAATCGCTTAGGTCGGACCACAACTCGGTCGGTTTAGCGTCGATCTCGACTGATACGTGGATCTTCATGGCGGTCGCTCAAGTGGTGGGTTTCGCGTACACCGATACGTGGCGCACGCTGCTATCGGTGAATGGAGTGTGGGCCCAGTCTTCGTGACGCTCAAGCAGGGTGAGTCCGGCAACGACCGCCAACCTATCGAGTTGCTCAGGTGTTCGATAGTGAATCTGCCAGGGTCGAAGTTTGATCCGACCGTCGGGTGTGATGTGGATCTGCTGGCCCGTCATCACCTGTTCGGCCGAAGAATTGATGGTTGCGTTGAGAACCAGTCCACCGTCGGCTAGGTGTCTGGTCGCAATGCCGCGATCGCCTGCTGATTGATCGAGATCGGGCACGATGGCTTCGACGAAAAACAATCCGCCGGGCCTCAGGTGGTTCGAAACGCTGCTGAAACAGCTCTGCTGGGCCGACGACGATTCGAGGTTGAAAATGGTGTTGAAGGCAACAAACGCGACGTCGAAGGGTTCCCCGAGGTCGAAGTGGGTCATGTCGGCCAATATCGCTTGGAGGTTCGTGGATTGGACTTTGGCTTCTAGCTTGGCGAGCATCGCTGGTGAGGCGTCGATGCCGACAACTCGGCGGTCCGCGTTTGCGAGGGGAATTGCGAGGCGGCCAGTTCCCACGCCGAGTTCAAGGATGTTCTGGCTCGGGCGTACTGCAACGATTCGAGCGACTGTTGCATCGACATCGGACACGTCGCTGTACCAGTCGTCGTAGACGTCAGCAAAGGCTTCGCCGTAAGCGGAGGCCGGGGCGGCCCGAACGGTTGAGTCAGTGGCGGAGGCAGGGGCGGCCGGAGCGGGATCACTCATTGGTTAAGGCTGTCACGTCTACAGTCAGTGCAGTGGATCAAGCGAAGGCGGCGGCAGCCGAAGCAGTCGTAGGGGCGAAGGCGGCGGCAGCCGAAGCAGTCGGAGGGGCGAAGGCGGCGGCAGCCGAAGCATCTGGTCTGGTGGAGTCGCTGCGTCCCAGAGGTGCCCTGGAGCTCATCGATGATGCTGGTTCGTTGTTGCGTCGTCGTTGGAGCGATGTATCGATTCTGGCTGCGGTGTCACTAACGCCGACGATAGTGCTTTCGGTCGTGATGTCGATGCGCAGCTCGACGGATGGTTCTTTGTTCACTGATCCGCAGCTGATCCTTCAGTTGGGTCAATCTGATCGATCGACGACTCAGACCATCGTGGCACTGGTGTTGGGTTCGTTGTCGCTGGCGACGCTCATTCATGCGCTGACTCGCCTCGTACTGAACGACCTTGTGGGTCGTGTCGAGTCACCTTGGCGGGTCCTACTGCTGACGTTTCGGTCGTTTCATCGATGGGTGGGCACTTGGCTGCTTGGCCGGGTCGCATTGGGGCTTGGCCTCTTGTTGTGCGGGGTTGGAATCTTGTGGCCGTGGGCTGTCTTTTGGGTATTGATTCCGATTGCTGCCTCGGAACGGCTTACGCCAATAGCGGCTATGCGGCGGTGCCTTGAGTTAACAAAGGGGGCCAGGGGGAGAATTCTGGGGGTTGCGCTGTTGCTTGAGGTCACAACCTCGCTGGCCCAGATTGCGCTCTTTTTGTTTCCGGCCCAGATTGTTTCTGGGCTTATCGACGGCCGACCATTGTCGCTGGTGTTGGCTCTGGTCGGGTCTGGCGTTGCTATCCTGATTGAGTCGATCACTGCGGCCACGGTGGTGCACGCCTATCTCGATTTGCGGGTTCGGCGCGAAGGCCTCGACCTCGACCTTCGGTTACGAGGCCTGACATGACGATCGGCAATGTGGACGCGCTTGCGTTCGAGTTGCTCAGTTTTGGTCCGGTGAGGGTTATGGACGTAGATCCTGATGAGGCCAGGCGAAGAGCCGAACAGATTCTGGAGCGGCCTGAGTTTGTTGAGCCAACTCCTTCGTGGGCTGCTCGGGCATTGGCCAGAGTGGCCGAATGGTTGGGTCGCCTCTTTGAGTTGGTGTTTGGCCCTCTCGGTGCCGGTGGCGGTGTCGGTCAGCTTCTTGGCTGGGTGATCCTGGCTCTGGTGGTGGTCGCGCTGGTGGTTGTGATCGTGAGAGCCGTCCGCCGGTGGGAATCGAAGTCGAAGAATGAAGATGGCTCGAAGGTGATATCGAGTGTTCGTTCGGGTTTGTCGGCTGCTCAGTGGAGCGAGAAGGCCCGCGAGCACGAAATCGCCGGTGAGTGGTCGGCTGCGGTGCGTTGTCATCACCGGGCTGCGGTCGCAGACTTGGTTGCAAAGGCTGGTGTCGCCGAACCTGTCGGGTCCACGAGTGGTTATTGGCGAAACGAGGCCGAGGTCAGGCAACTGGCCGACTTCGACTCGATTACTGAGGTGTTCGAAGACGTCTGGTATGGCGGCGAGCCAGCCGATCAGTCCCATGCCTCGGCCGCGAGCCAGAACCCGTTTGGTGGTAGAGCCTGATGCGTCGCTTCTTGCCAATTGCGATTGTGCTTCTAGTGGCATTGGCGGCCGCGATGGCGTCGGGAAGTCCCGACCAGCGTCGCAGCGGGCCGACGGGTGATCCTCGTTCGACTACTGATGCTGGTGCGCGCGCCGCGGTGTTGCTGATCGAATCTGCTGGCAGAGAGGTACACACCGGTGGTTTCGGGCCTCAAGTTGAAGTAGTGGTCCTGACTCACGATCTTGTTGCCGAGAGCGATGCCCGTGATGTCGAGGACTGGGTGAACCAGGGTGGCCAGCTCGTTTTGTTGGGCAACGGGCTCGGCTTTGGCCCTGCGTCGAGTGGTGTGGGACGCATAACGTCGGACGACACTTGCGATCGCCTCGGGTACGACGGAATTGATGCGCCCGAGGTTGGCCTTGGCCCCAGTATCGAGGGTTCGCCGACATCAGCGTGTTTCGCGGTTGGCGATGGATGGTTCGTGTCGGTTGCCGCAGTTGGCGACGGACTAGTTGTGGCGACATCGTCGCCGAGGCCGTTCTTGAACTCTTCGCTGGCCACTGGCGATCACGCCGGGCTTTTGCTTGCATTGCTCGATGAAACAACTGGTCCGGTGTTGATCCTTGAGGTCTCGGGCAACGGCATCGGCGATGGCGATCAGTCGTTGGCTGATCTGGTTCCCGAGGCCGTGTGGGCTTCTCTCTTCGCCTTGGGCGTGGCCTGGTTGCTGTTCATGATGCAACGGGGTCGTCGTCTCGGTCGGCCTATTGCTGAAGGCCATGTCGTCCAAATCGATGGTTTCGAAGTAGTTCGCGCTACGGCGCGTCTATATAACAAGGCCGGCGCTCGTCAGCTAGGCATTGACCGTCTACGGGCCGAACTGGTTGGCGATCTAAACCGCCGCTGGATGGGTCGGGGCGACGCATTGACCGAGGTGCTGGTAACTACCGACCAGGCAGCACGGTTCGCCAAGTTGTTGAGGCTCGATGATGAGGCCACAGCAACCCTTGAGCTAGCGCTCACCGGCCAAGTACTTGATGATGACAGCTTTGTTGCTGTTGCCGCTGCGCTAGTTAGAGCCCGTGTCATCAGCACAGGTTCAGCACACCCAACCCGAGTCAAAATGGAGACGAGATGACCGACACTAACCTCAGCACGAGATCGACGGGCGACGGCGAGGCCAGGGCCGCTATCGGCAGAGTGCAGGCCGAGGTTGGCAAGGTTATTGTCGGCCAGGATGGGGTTGTGGCTGGCGTGCTGACAGCCTTGCTGGTGGAGGGCCACGTACTTCTTGAGGGTGTGCCTGGTGTTGCGAAGTCGCTGATGGTTACAACGTTGGCTGCTGCTCTCGATCTCGAGACAAGGCGCATCCAGTTCACTCCAGATCTGATGCCGAGCGATATCACGGGCCAACTTGTGCTCGGCCGAGATGGCGACTTCGACTATCGGGAGGGCCCGGTATTCACGAACCTGCTGCTCGCCGACGAACTCAACCGGACGCCACCGAAAACCCAGTCGTCTTTGCTCGAAGCAATGCAGGAGCGGCAGGTCTCGGCTGCTGGCGTGACGAGACCCCTGCCGGCACCGTTCATCGTGGTCGCGACCCAGAACCCAATCGAATACGAGGGCACCTATCCGCTTCCAGAAGCCCAGCTCGACCGGTTCTTGTTTCAACTGATCGTCGAGTATCCAGACGCTGACGAAGAGCTCGAGATTCTCAACCGGCACCATCTGTTGGTCGATGCTGGCGATCCCGGGGCAATGGGTGTTCGTGCGGTGGCCGGAGTGTCGGATCTCCAAGCCGCGAGGGCCGAGGTTCATGAAGTAGAGGTTGAGGCCCGTGTGCTTCAGTACATTGTTGACCTTGCGGTGGCGACGCGCACTCACGGCGCGATCGAGCTTGGGGTGTCGCCGCGGGGATCCACAATGTTGTTGCACGCGGCTAAGGCGTGGGCGTGGTGGAACGGCCGCACCTACGTGACTCCCGATGAGGTCCAAGCCATGGCTAGGCCCGTGTTGCGACACCGCCTGAGGTTACGGCCCGATGTCTTGCTCGACGGTGGAACTGCCGATGGTGTGCTCGACTCTTTGCTGAACGACGTGCCGGTTCCTCGTTGATTGGCCTCGGCGACCGAGCGGCGTTGGGGGTTGCCGGTTCGGCGGCTATCTCCGCTGGGGCTGCTCTGGTTGTTGACTCTTGGATTGTTGGGGTAGCTGTTGGCCTCGGCACGTGGCTGGTTCTGTTCGGTGTCGACGCACTACGAACAGAGTCGCCAGATTCGATCGAGATCGAACGCGTGATGCCAGGTTCGATGGTGACGGGCACTGTTTCCAGATGCCAATGGCAGCTGCGCCATTCAGCTTCTTCAAACTTGCGGGTTGCGATCGCCGATTCGTTCGCACCTTCGTTAAACGCCGAGCGTCGCGTTGCCGCCGTTTTGACACCTCAAGACCTCCACGTGTTCGAGACCGAGTTGCGCCCCGAACGTCGCGGTCGTTTCCAGGTTGACGCGCTGACTGTGCGGGTGAGTGGTCCTTGGCGTTTGGCGATGAAACAGAAAGATCGAGCGCTTAGCGCGACTCTCAAAGTTGTGCCTGCGTTCTTAACCAGGCGCGAGATCGAGCTTCGGCGTCAACGGGCGAGCTTGCTCGACGTTGGGTCGCGAAGCGTTAGGGCCTTTGGTGGCGGCACCGAGTTCGACCAGCTCCGCGAATACACGCCGGACGATCAGTTCAGACACATCGACTGGGCGGCGACGGCTCGCACCGGGCACTCGATAGTTCGCACTTACCGCGCCGAAGAGCATCAGATCATCCATGTGATCCTGGACAACGGCAGGCTGATGGCGGCCACCGCCGACGGAATCACCAGGCTCGAACACGCCATGGATGCCGTGATTGGGTTGGCCACAGTTGCCGACCACATTGGTGACCGTGTGGGCCTCATGACGTTCGATCAGGTGGTTCACAATGTAGTGGCGCCGTCTCGCGGTCATCGCCATATCGGCCGTCTGATCAACGCCATGTATGACCTTGAGCCGCGCCTCGGCGAGTCGGATTATGGGGCCATGGCGGCCGAGGTTCTGGCGAGAGTGCGAAAGCGCTCGATGGTTGTTGTGCTGACCGATCTGCAGCCGCACGTTGTGGAGGCGTCGTTGGGCTTGGCGTTGCGGGCAATCGCAAGTCGGCACAACGTCGTGGTCGGTGCGGTCACGTCTACTGAGGTTGGTCGTATCGCCACGACCGAACCTAAAACGCCCGCCGATGCCCACCTGTTGAGCGCCGTTTCGCTCGCTATGGAGGCGAGGCGAAGGGCCGAACGGCAGTTGAAGGTATACGGGGTCAAGGTACTCGACGTGCCGGCCGGAGAGCTTGGCCCCCGCCTCGTCGATGACTACCTTTTGTCCAAGAGCCACCGGGTCTGATCAACTCAGTCTGCGGTTCCGGGCTCGACGATCCATTGGCTTGGTTGGCCAGTGAGGTCCGAGACGAGCTCGAAGGCGGCGTCGTAGTGCAGGATGGTGAGATTGCGGGCCTCGGCGATGGCTGCGACGAGAGCATCGACAAGGGATAGAGCTCGATGGTGGCCTCGCCGGGCGAGAAGGCGCTGCAGGTCAAGGGCTCGTCGATGATCGCCTTCGGTCGTGGGAGTGGACTCGAACGCGTCGATTCGGTCCATGATGGCGTCGTAATCGGTCCCGCTGCGAGCGGTGAACCCGAGTTCGTACGCGACCGGCGCGCATAAGGCGATACTGCCCTCTGCGATCAAGGGACCGATCGTGGCCGCGACGTTCGGCTTGTTGACTCGGGTGAACGCGCTGGTATCAGCGAGGTACTTGGCGCGGGCCACGTCAGTTGTCCCCGCCCCAGGCGCCGGTAGATGTATCGAGTTCGTAGCGGTCTGGGTCTTGAAGTAGGGAAATGAGTTCTAGGCGGCGCTTTGCATTGACGATTTCACGAAGAGATGCATCGATCGTGGCGCGTAGGGTTGTTGTGCCTAGTATCTGAGCGGCCTGTTCTGCGATATCTCGATCAACTTCAACGGATGTCTTACTCATACATTCATGATATCAACAGTGTGCCCGAATCCTCTGGCAGTGAGTGGGACGGACGGGCCCTCTGGCGTTGAGGACCGCAACGATCTAGAGTCGGTGGTTGGGTCCGGGAAGTGACTTGTCCGAAGAGCCGGTGTTCAGGATGTAAGCCGGTCACGCTGGACTACGCAGACGTTCCTGAGTGTCCTCCCGGGCCCACCAA
>CAZMUM010000005.1:0-71088 GCA_964569385.1 uncultured Acidimicrobiales bacterium | reverse complement strand
AGCCGGTCACGCTGGACTACGCAGACGTTCCTGAGTGTCCTCCCGGGCCCACCAAGCTCACTATGAGCTGGCTTCGCTCGGCCGCGTCTGAGACAGCGCTTCTTCCAGAGTGAACCGGTGCTCGTAGAGCGCAGCGCCGATGATCGCGCCCTCGATGCCATCGGCGAGCAGCCCTTGGAGGGCTTGAAGGTCGGATAGTTTGGTGATTCCGCCCGAGGCCACTAATGGCCGGTCGGTTGCGGCGCAGACATCGCGGAGCAGGTCGAGGCTCGGCCCTTGGAGCATGCCGTCCTTGTCGACGTCAGTCACCACGTAGCGGACGCATCCAGCCGAATCCAGTCGACCCAACACGTCGTACAAGTCGCCGCCCTCGCGGTCGGAGCCGCGTGCGGACAACGTCGTGCCGCTGACATCGAGGCCGACAGCGACACGGTCGCCGAATTCGGCAATCGCCTTTGAGCACCACTCCCGACGATCGAGAGCATCAGTGCTAATCACGACCCGGCGACAACCGGTGGCCATCGCCGCCGTTAGCGATTCGTCGTCGCGGATTCCTCCGCTCAACTCAACCGCTACATCAAGGCGACCGATGATCTCGGCCAGCAGTGACCGGTTGTTGCCTTGGCCGTACGCGGCGTCGACGTCGACGAGGTGGATCCACTCCGCGCCGCGGGTCTGCCAGTTCAGTGCGGCTGTAATCGGGTCGCCAAGAACCTTCGCCGTTCCGACGGCACCCCTGACTAGTTGCACCGCCTGACCACCCCGGACATCGACGGCTGGTAGCAGTTCGAGGTACTCAGCCATGGGCCACACGATAATCGCCGCGCACCTACCACTCGAACCTATTCAACGACCTCCGAACGGAGCGGGAATGAATGGGCCGCGTCTGCGTGTAGCACGCAAGTGCTACGCTCGCAATCATGAGCACAACGACTGTGAGGCTCGACGACGAAGAGGAGGCCATCCTCGACATGTTCGCCTCTGAGTACGGCGGACGTTCCAGTGTCATCCGACAAGCTCTCCGCAACCTCGCAGCCGACCGGCGACGAGAGGTTGCCCTTCGCTCGTTCCTTGATGACTGGGATGCACAATCCGGGCCGGTCAAAGAAGCCGACATCGCCGACATGGTTGCCCGATACGGCCTGTGATCCTCGATGCCGGGTTCCTCATCTCCATCGACCGGAGCGAAAAGTCGGCCCACGTATTCGTGGCGGCCGCCAATCGAGCAGGAACAGCTCTACACACCACTCACCCCATCGTCGCTCAGGTCTGGCGAAGTGGAGCGCGGCAAGCCCGCCTGGCCGCTCTTCTCAACGTCATCAGTATTCATCCGTTCGATGATGGTCGCGCAGTCGGTCGTCTTGTCGCCGAGACCAAGACCGCAGACGTCGTCGATGCGCATCTCGTAATTTGCGCCGTCCGACTTGACAACGACATCCTCACCGGAGATCCCGACGACATTGCCACGCTGGCAACAACACTCGGCCCGGCCGCTCCTACCATTCACGCTTGGCCATAAGCGCACCACCCTGGCCTCGACTTGGGCCCTAGGTCGGAGCCAACACGTCGGTAAATCGGCCGGTGGCGCCAGCCGCGGAGGAGTTACAAAACCTTCGATTAGGGCGGCCGCACCAAAAACGGGAACCTGCCCGAGCACGATCGCGGCCGAACGTTGGCCCTCTCCTTAACAAGGTACCTGGAGCCCAGTTCCGACCTGCCGCCGTCTGATTGGCCACAATCACGACGAGTAGCATCTGGTCTACTTGGGTTCTTCTCGAATGTCGTGCTGAGGTCCTGCTGACCACCAGACATCGACCCGTGAGCGGTGGTCACCGCTACGGAACTCGACTTTGAAGCCTGGAGATTCAGGCTCAATGTTGACGTCAAAGCCTGGATTCGGGGATGCCCAGAGCACTTGGACGCCAGTGGCTGAGAATGAAACGGCGGTGGTGCCACCGATCAGATTGAAGGTGAAGGTCTGGCCTGGGGCCGCGGTGGTCGATGTCGACGTAGTTGATGGCGGAGCGGTTGATGTCGTAGATGTTGAAGTAGGTGTCGTCGTGGATGGCGATGTAGACGACGTTGATGTTGACGTCGGTGTGTTTGTCGTCGTCGATGTTGAAGAAGAGGTTGGAGTCGCGGACCCAGACGTGGGTGCGGTCGACGCAGTTAATGCCGATGTTGGGGTGGACGAGCCAGGCGAGCTATCGCCAGCAGCCGTCGAAGGTGAACCAGGAATCGTGCCGGTCGCAGCTGGCGCATCTGTCGATGTGGACGTCGCACTCCCTGGCACTATCGGATCGGCTTGGGCTGACCTGGCCTCAGTGGGCACGGTGCTGTTGATTGGTCCCGTCGCGGTTGCGGCCTCAATGAGGTGAATGGCCGGGCCCGGGCTGACGAGATCATCGTCCACGACTGACACGCCGGCCCAGGCGATAGCAACCGCTGTTGCGCTTCCTGATAGCCACAGTACGAGATATCCGAGGGTCTTGATCATGCTCTCCAGTTTGAGCGACCCCTACGCAGCGTATGTCAAGCCGACGTTAAAACTGCGCTAAATGCGACGTCGACATCGGGGGGTCACCTATCGTCGGCCGTCATGGCATCGGTTTTTGTCGTCGAAGACGATCATCAGATTAGACAACTAGCAGTCCGGGCATTAGCCGGTGCTGGCCACGTTGTTCGTTCTGAATCCTCAGCTATGGCTGCTCTCCAGGGCATTGTTAACTCATCACCTGACCTAGTCGTTCTCGATCTTGGGTTGCCTGATTTGGACGGTAGCGATTTACTTCGCATGATTAGATCAGTTTCTGATGTACCAGTCATCATTGCCACCGCTCGCGATGACGACGCTGAGATTGTCCGGTTGTTAGATGCTGGCGCCGACGATTACGTGGTTAAGCCCTATTCTGGTGCCGAGCTTGAGGCCAGAGTACGAGCGCTTCTTCGCCGTTCAACCATGGGTGGCGAGGCCAGAACGCTGATGGCTGGGGGTATCAACATCGACCTGCGAGCCCGCACCGTCGAACTAGATGGTGATCCGATCGCCTGTAACCGCAAGGAATTCGACCTGTTGGCTTACCTTGCCGCCAATGCGGGCACCGTGGTTACTCGGGAAGAGCTGTACGCCGAAGTTTGGCGAGAGCCATACGGCGGGGCCGACAAAACTATCGACGTTCATCTCTCGTGGTTGCGCCGGAAACTAGGTGAGACCGCAGCGTCGCCGCGTTATCTCCATACCGTCAGAGGTGTCGGCATCAAGCTTGTCATTCCGTCGTGAGACGGCGACTGATTCTGGTCTTTCTGGCCGTCTCGTCGCTCGTGACGATTGCTTTTGTTGTCCCCCTTGGATTTCTGGTTCGACAAACGGCCCAGGATCGAGCACTCGATGCGGCGCGAGCCGATGCGGCGGCGGTGGTTCCAACCTTGGTTGGCGATGGAACCCGAGAACAAATCGAGGTAGCAATCGCCGCCACTGAGGCCGGTCAACGAGGCCGTGTAACAGTCTTCGCCTCGCAGGGGTGGGTTGTCGGGGCCGATGTTGTTGTGTCCTCGAGAGTTGATGCCGCCCTCACGTCGGGACAGTCAGGAATTGGTGAAATCGTCGGAGGCATGGAGGTCGTGGCAGCAGTTGCCACAGGTCCTCAGGAACTGTCGGCCGTTCGGGTTTCGGTTCCGGAATCAGAGTTGCGACGCGGTCAATGGCGAGCATGGGGCGTGCTGGCCGGCGTGGGCGCGGTTCTGATCGGGATATCGGTAATTGTCGCGGATCGGATGGCTCGAACTATCGTGCGGCCTGCGCAGAGCCTGGCGCGGGCAGCTCGCGAGCTTGGTGACGGTCAACTCGATGCGACCGTTGATCCGGAAGGTCCGATCGAATTGGTCGAGCTTGCCGTTGTGTTTAATGATCTCGGATCTCTAGTTTCGTCGATGTTGGTGCGCGAACGCGAATTGGTTGCGGAGTTGTCACACCGGCTTAGAACACCACTGACGACGCTTCGTTTGCGGTTGGATCAGGTTGCCGACGATGGTCTGTCAGCTGAGCTTCGTAACGACGTAGACGATGTCACTGCGGTCGTTAACGATCTGATTCATGAAGCTCGCGGTACCTTCGCGCCGGCGACTGGTTGCGATCTTAGTGAGGCAGTCGCTGAGCGCGCCGAATTTTGGAGCGTGTTGGCCGAAGACCAGGAGCGGGTTTGGCACTTTGAGCACGGCGGTGGTGGGTTGTGGGTCGATGTAGCCCGAACCGATCTGGTTGCGGCTGTCGACGTCCTGATGCAAAACGTGTTTGCTCATACTCCTGATGGAACTCCGCTCACGATCGGATTTGGCCAATCCGACCGAATCCACGAGCAGCCGATGGTCAAACTATGGGTTAGCGACGGTGGAAACGGGATTGACCCCGAACGGCTGGAGCGCGGGGAATCGTCGATGGGGTCAACCGGGCTTGGGCTCGATATCGCCCGCAGGTTGGCCGAAGGAGCCGGTGGCAGCTTCGAGATCGGAACTGGAACTCACGGAGGTGCCGAAGTGGCTCTGCGCTTCCCGCTCCGACCTGCACCCACCGGTTAGAACCGATACCCGCTGTTTCGGGATCCATAACCTAAGTGCTCTTGGGCCCATAGCGCTGCTTGAGTTCGGTCGGTCACGTCGAGCTCAGCGAACACGCTAGTCAGATGAGCCTTCACTGTCTTTTCGCTTATGGCGAGTTGTCTGGCGATCGATTTGTTGGCCAAACCGTGGCTGACTAGCTCGAGAACCTCAGTCTCGCGTTTTGTGAGTTCGGTCGTGTTAGGAGTCCGAGCATCAAGTACAGCACGGGCGGCTCTGGCGTCGAGGGGTGCGTCACCATTGGCGGCCGCTCGCACGCCGTCGATAAGTACCGCAGGGTCCGAGTCTTTGACTAGATAGCCGATTGCTCCGGCATCGAGGGCGTCTAGGACTTGGCATCGATCGGTTGAGGCGGTGAGCATGACGACAGAAGCATCGCGATTGGCACGGATCTGACGCGTCGTTTCAATTCCGCTCATGCCTGGCATAGAAACATCCATGAGGACAACATCAGGCGTTAACTCGGCATCCATTAGGACCGCAGTTTCCCCTCGGTCGGCCATGGCCGACACGATGATCTCGCCCGTCTGCTCCAGTAGCCGCTGAAGACCGGCCCGGATCAGAATGTGGTCATCCACCAGTAACACGGTGATCATTTCGGAACCTCTAAGCGGATTGCGGTACCAGCTCCGGGAGTGGAGTTGATGCTAAAGCCTGCGCCCGCGTCAGCGGTCAAATCAGCCATCAAACGGAGGCCGAAGTGGCCGCTCGGTGAGCCTTCATTGGCTCGGAAACCCCTGCCATCGTCCTCAACGGTTACGACGAGCGTGTCTTGGGATGCGTCGACCCCAACTCGTACGACTAGGGCATTGGCGTGACGAACAACGTTGCGTACGGATTCCTGGACGACTCGGTAGACTAGGGTGATGACGTCCGGTCTCGCAACTGGATCGCCGCTGATGATGAGTTCGGTCTCGATGCCGAGGCTGCTGGCTGGGGCCAGTAGGTCAACCAGGGCTGCTTCCAGACCTTGCTTGTGCAGGTTCGGGGGATAGATGTCAACCAACAAGGATCGTAGTGATTGCAGACTTCTACGGGTACCAACAGCTGCCGCCCGTAGATCGTGAGCAAACTCTGGCCTGTATGATTCAGCCGTGTCCGCTGCGGCCGTCACCGCGAATGAGGTACCGACGAGGTCTTGGACGACACCGTCGTGAATGTCAGCAGCGATGCGTCGGCGCTCGATATCGGACGAGTCAATGGCTCGCTGCAGAAGGAGTTCTCGTTCTTGTTGACCTCGACGAATTCGTCGGGACAATCCCCAAGCAAGTCCGAGGTGCATTGTCTCCATTAGCAACAACGCCGCCACCACGATTGGCAGAAATTCGAGTCGAATCCGGGTGGCCGAGTCGGTGACCTCAGTCATGGCGAAGTACGACTCGTACAGCAGCCGTTCGCCGTTGGGTCCATCGATGGGCAGGTAGACCTCAAGCAGCTGCCCAGCCTCTGCTTCGAATCGATTCTCGATACCTTCCAGCGAGCTGATCTCTGAGACAACGTTGCCTGACCACAGCGATTCGTTTTCCTCTTCGCCGAGCTCATACAGCTCACCGATAAGGCGAGGCTCATCGGAGTAGACAATTCGACCAGAGTCATCCCAGAGTTTGACCCTGACTGTTCTTGCATCGATGACGCGACTTGCCACGATGCTGTCCAGGCGTTCAATGGCCGCCGGATTGCCCGACACGAGGGCAGAAGACAGGTTTGGTTCAATGACTGTCTTGGCTACAAGCTCGGCGAGGGTCCTAACGTCGGCGATTGCCTCGGATTCCCCTGCACGCTGTGAGGCCAGAACGCTGGCGCCGCCGATGGCCAGCGTGCCGATGAGGCCCGCGAGTGCGAACATGGGAAACGGATCTAGCCGGAAAACACGATCGCGGATCCGCGGCCCTGTTTGCGAAGGTCGAGTAAGCGTCACCTGGACAACAATGACGATGTTGCGGCTTCCGAACAGTAGAAGACCCTCAAACAAACCCTAAATGGCTGGCGCGACGGAGGTCCTAGGACCAAAGTCCACTGGTTAGTGCGACTGCGGGCGTCGCACTCTGCCGAAATGGAAACCGCACATGGGCCGTCGATGTCACGGCGCACACTTCTCGCAACCGACCGCAACTCTTTACTTGAAGGTGCGGTCACGTATCAGGGTGCGAACGGCGGATTTCGTGTAGATGTCGCGGCAGGCACTCCTGGCGCGACCCTTGGCGTCTACGCTTCCGGGTTTCCGGCGCACGCCATCCACCTCGATCGGGTCGGTTCTGGTTCGGTGTTGATTGGTCGGCCGACCGACTCTGCTGTGGCTGGTGAAGCAGCCGAGATCTCGATACGTCGTGGGCACCATCGTGTCTTGTCTGGATTATTGCCGTCTGGACTCGGCCTCACCGATGAGCCGAAAGGCGTGGTTCCGAGGATCCCTCTCCGAGCAACGGTGGAGTCGATGCAGACGAGCGAAGCGATCCAAGCGTTGGATCCCGTCGATCTAGTTCAACTCGATCAGGCCCAACTGCACGATCGGGTCGAGTCGAAAGTGATCCTGCGAACACAAGACATCCCCGACGCCCTGCAGCGACTGGCCGACGACTACCTAATTCTCGAGCACGACAATGAGCGGCTTCAGAGCTACCGGAACGAGTACTTCGACAGCTTTGAACTCCGGAACTATCACGAGCATCACAATCAGAATGGCCGGCGCTTCAAGCTGAGATACCGCTCCTATATGAACTCAGACCTCACGTTCTTCGAGGTCAAGCAGAACATCAACGGTCGGACGGTCAAGAAACGCAGACCCTCGCGCCGCCCATCAGGTCAACACTTGTGGCGAGAAGACGCATTGTTCTTCTTCGGTCTAACCGGTTGTGCCCCGTCGGTGCTTGTTCCCTCACTGACCGTCGACTACCAGCGCGTCCTGCTGGTAAAGCGAGACTTCAGCGAGCGAGTAACGATCGACCTCGGCCTCACTTTTCGTTCACCCAACGGCGAATCCGAGATGCCCGGTCTGGCCATCTGCGAGTTCAAACAGCCACGTCTTGACCGTCGGTCACCGGCGATGGCCGCTATGAATCGGAGGCCGCAAATGTTCTCGAAGTATTGCATGGGCTTGGCCTCGTGCGATCCGGGCCTGCGCCGCAATCGGTTCAAGAAGGTCTTCAGGAACCTCGACGCTTTGGGAACACCACCAACCGCCAACACCGAACTTGGTGCTGATGGGCCAGCGGACCTGCTGTCAGTCAGCCATGAATCAACCAACCAGAAGGAACCACAATTATGATCGCGCTACTTGCCGCAATCGACGTTATCGACATGGAGAGGCTGCCGGAGTTTTTGGTCGGCCTCGCCTTCAACGGCCTGGCGATTTCGTCCCTTGCCTTCTTGACTTATCGGCGGGCCCAGTCCCGTGCGACATATGTGTTCACTCTTGTGGTTGTCAACATCGTGGTGTTCTTCGTCACCTACTTGATGTCTTCTGCGGCAATAAGCACCAACGTCGGATTCGGACTATTCGCCCTCTTCGGAATCCTACGGTTCAGGACAGGAACACTCCCCGTCATCGAGATGACGTATCTGTTCGCCGGAATAGCACTGGCCTCGTTTAACGCCCTTGCTCTGACTTCTCTCACCCTGGTTGAGGCAGTCATTGCCAATGTCGTGATCGTTGGATTGCTCGAGTTACTTGGGGGCAAATGGCTTTCATCTCAACCGCAGGTGCATTCGCTCATCTATGAACGCATCGAGCTGGTGCACCCCGGCCGTCGGCGGGAGTTGATTGCCGATCTCGAGAATCGCACCGGTCTGATCATCGAGGGGGTCGAGGTGGGTCAGATCAATTTCTTGAACGACACTGCCAAGATCTCTATTCGGGTATTGCCAACCACATCCAGTGACTTGGAACCCAGGACCTTCGCGCACGCATCCGACGAGCAGTACGAGCAGTACGAGTCGTGAGCATCGCTCCAGAGCTTTCGCGACGCGGGAAGGAGTTCGAGGCAAATCTCGCAGCGGACCCTCTGGCCTCAAAGATGCCGACACAGTTGCGGCTCGTCCTAGTGGTGGGGTTGGTGTTCCTTTTCTTGGTAGGGGTTTCATCGCTCGAGGCCGGGATCAAGATCATGGGCGCCGACACCCAGGAGCGGCTGTTCTCGTCGGTGTCGAATCCATTGGTTGCTCTACTGATTGGCATTCTGGGCACGGTTCTTGTTCAGTCTTCGTCGGCGAGTACCTCGGTCATCGTCGGCCTCGTGGCATCTGGTGCGCTTGGTGTTGATGCCGCGGTTCCGATGGTTATGGGTGCAAATATCGGCACAACCGTGACCAATACGCTGGTGTCGCTAGGCCATGTCCGCCGCTCGTCAGAGTTCAGGAGAGCATTTGCTGCGGCAACCGTGCATGACTTTTTCAACGTCATGGCCGTGATGGTCTTGCTTCCTCTCGAGATCGCCTTTGGGCTGATCCAGAAAATCGCCGAGACAGGCAGCCGGCTACTCGTTGGTTCGGCGGGTTCGGAGTGGAAGAGCCCGGTAAAGGTCTGGGTCAAACGGCCCGTGGGGTGGTTGGAATCGTTGTGGTCAACGGTGGGTGCGGCCAACAACCTGCTCGGGACCCTCATGCTGTTGACCGGTCTTGTCGTGATTTTGGTCTCTCTGGTTTTCATCACTCGCAACATGCGCTTGTTAGTGGCCCGCAAGGTTGAGCGTTCGATCAACCTGCTACTAGGAAGAGGTGGCGGTGCGGTCGCTCTGCTTCTCGGGTTAATAATCACGGTGGCGGTGCAATCCTCAAGCATCACCACAGCAATCCTCATTCCGCTCGCAGCGGCTGGAGTCCTTTCTCTGCGTAGCGTTTACCCGGTCACGCTCGGGGCCAACGTCGGTACAACCATTACGGCCTTGCTCGCTGCGCTAGCGGCGTCAGTTCCCGAGGCCCTCACCGTCGGCCTTGCCCACACAACGTTCAACGTCCTGGGCATCGCATTGCTCTATGTCCTTCCTTTCGCACGAGACGTTCCGGTTCGGCTAGCCGAAGGCCTGGCCGATATTGCCGTCGAGCGCAGATACTTGGCAATCGGCTACGTGGGCGGCGCCTTCATCTTGGTGCCGCTAGTCGGAATCGCGTTGTTGAGCTGACTCGCGGGCCGTCGTGGAGCGTGAAGCTCCAGGCTAGGTCGGAGCCAACACGTCGGTAAATCGGCCGGTGGCGCCAGCAGCGGCGGCGTTTCGGCCCCACACTAGAGTCCAGGTCCAGAACGCAGCAAAGGCGATCACCCCAATGGCGACCCTTATCGGTGTCGACAACGGCGACGGAGTTACAAAACCCTCGATCAGAGCGGCCACGCCAAACACAGGAATGAGCCCGAGCACGATCGCGGCGGAACGTTGGCCCTCTTCGGCCAGCGCCGCGAAGCGAGTCTGATCACCGGGTGAAACAACAGCCCACCCCAATGCGAAACCGGCTCCGCCAGCCACGACGATGGCCGATATCTCCAAGAGCCCGTGAGGCATGATGAGGCCCCAAAACTGGGGAGCGGCGTCCGATGCATGAAACAACCCGGCTGCCAAACCTAGGAATGCGCCGTTGGACAGCAGCACGGCCGCAGTCCCTAGGCCGAGGGTTATGCCAAGGGCAAAGGCCAGGAAGGCGACCCTCACGTTGTTTATGAATACCTCGGTCGAGAACTGCTCGGCTGGTTCCGAGGAGTAGTACTCCTCGAAGTCGACTTCGACGTAAGCCGCCCTCGTGGTTTCGTCGGCTGTGGCTTCAAGCGCAGCATCTGAGTTGGAGATCCAGATTCCGAGAACAAGAGCCGGCACTACAAACAGCGCCGCGGCTAAGGCAATACGCCAGCGATGGGCCCAAACCGCTGCTGGAAACACCACCGCGAAGAATCCGACGAATGCCATACGAGCAGACGACTTGGTTCCGTAGATGACGCCGTTGGCTGCGCCCACCAAGGTGGTTAGCGCGTTGATGAGCTGACGATCACGGTGATGTGTGCGCGCCGCAGACAGATCCGACGATGCCGCGTGGTATCGGTCGATCAGGTCGTCGACTTCGTGTGGTTCTAGGTGCCTGGCTCGTTCGGTCAGGTCACGAAGCTTGTCCCACTCTGGGCGTCGTATCTCGATGAAGTGTCTAGTGTCCACTAACCGTAACGGTACGTGTTCGGGTACCCCAAGCAGTACCTTCGTCATTCGTGATTGAACACGCGGCGGTTGGAGCAATGGCAGATGCTCGTCATCTGCTGCCAACAACGTTGCCGCCGGCGTGTGTGGTGACACCAGAAGGAGTGCTGCTCCAGTTCCGACCGGTCGGGCTCAGCACCCGGGTTGTAGGCCGTTTAGTCGACCTTGGGATACAGGCGATTGCCGCGGGCATGATCCTCGGGATAATCGGCTTGTCCTCAGCAGCGTTGCCGCAAGGGATCGTAATAGCGTTGTGGGTCGTTACCGCTTTCCTGCTGCTTTTCGGCTTCCCGATCGCGTTCGAAACGCTGGGCAACGGTCGCACACCTGGCCATCGGGCGGTCGGAACAAAGGTCATCGGCCTAGATGGTGGGCCAGTACGGTTTCGTCAGGCTGCCATCAGGGCAATTCTGGTCATGGTCGACTTGTTCCTAACATCGGGTTTCGGAGGCGCGGTCTCCATCTTGTCGACGCCTTCGGGTCAACGCCTCGGCGACATTGCTGCTGGCACGATGGTCGTGCGCTTGGCGGATGCATCGATCTATGACTTGCCGCAGTTCGAGCTGTCGCCGGGAGCTCGGACACAGGTTGCCAACTGGGACCTTCGCCAACTCAGCGACGCAGACGTCGACCTGGCCAGAGACCTGCTGGCTCGCGGTTCGGAACTGCGACCTGGCGCGCAGCTCGACCTTGGCCAGCGATTGTCTGACCACTTCGTCAAGCGGCTCGGCGCAAGACGTCCGAGCGGAATGACAATCGAACAACATTTGCAGACTGTTGTCGCGGCCCGTTCTGAGGCCGGGTCGCATCGTGTCGCAACCTGGTAGCTGGCATCGATGCATCTTGGCACCGGCGTAGCTTGTTGCTTGTCGGCCTAACCTGAGCTGGTGACCAGCGCCGCCAACCGGACCAGTCGATCGGCCAACGCCCCGACTTACCTAGACCACGCAGCATCTACGCCCATTCGGCCAGCCGCGCTCGACGCCATGGTCGAACAGCTCCGCTACCACCACGGCAATCCAAGCGGTGCTCATCGTGTTGCCCGCGAGGCCAGAAAGGCGCTCGAAGATTCTCGCGATCAGGTTGCGGCCATTGTCGGCGTGTCGCCCCACGGTGTGGTCTTTACCAGTGGCGGAACTGAGGCCGACAATCTGGCCGTTTATGGCGTTGTCGCGGCGCTCGGTGGCGTGGCGGTATGCGGCTCGACCGAGCATCACGCAGTACTCGACCCCGTTGAGCATCTCGGCGGGCGGATCGTAAAGGTCGATTCCGGGGGTCACATCGATCTAGATCACCTGGCCGACGTTGTCGATCAAGACGTATCGCTGGTGTCGATCATGGCGGTGAACAACGAGACGGGTGTTATCGCCGATCTGGCTGGGATTGCAGCCGTTGTCAGGGCCAACGCTCCCACTGCGGTCTTGCACAGTGATGCGGTGCAAGCCTCCAACTGGCTCGACCTAGGTTGGGTGTTCGACCATGTCGATGCCATAAGCCTGGCCGGTCACAAGTTTGGCGGACCAAATGGCTGCGGCGCACTCGTCGTCCGCGATGGTGTGAAGATCGAACCGTTGGTTCGCGGCGGTGGCCAAGAACAAGAACGGCGATCTGGCACTCAGAATGTTGCCGCCGCGGTTGCGTTTGGTGTCGCTATCGAGCTCACCCAAGCCGAGCGCACCAATCAGGTGGCGCGGATCACCCAATTGAACAACCAACTACTCGAAGGCGTCACCGCCATTGCTGGTGTCGAGGCCAGCGTGGCTACGGAGTCGCGGGTTCCTGGGCTGTGCCACTTCACCACGAGCGTCGAATCCGAGGCGCTGCTGTTTCTACTCGAGCAGGCAGGCATTATGGCGTCGGCTGCATCATCGTGTGCTTCTGGCGCTCTCCAGCCATCGCATGTACTGACAGCGATGGGCCGCACCGATGCCCAAGCAGCCGGCGCGCTGCGGCTGTCAATGTCGCATTCCAGCACCACCGCCGACGTCGAGCATTTATTGTCGGTGCTACCGAGTTGCATCGACCAGCTAACAAGCGGTCAAACATGAGGGTGCTTGTTGCCATGTCTGGCGGTGTCGACTCGTCGGTGGCCGCGGCCTTGATGGTCGAATCTGGCCACGATGTTGCTGGCGTCACGCTGAAGCTCTGGGGTGGCGACTCTGACTCGGGTTGTTGTTCGGTGTCCGATGTCGACGACGCTCGGCGGGTAGCGCAGCAACTCGATATCGACCACCATGTCTTCAACTTCAGCGACGACTTCGACCGCCACGTTGTTGAGCCATACGTTGTCGACCACGCGGCAGGGCGTACTCCAAACCCGTGCATCGAATGCAACCGCTATCTCAAGTTCGATCGGCTGCTCGAACGCACTCGGGTGCTTGGCTTCGATCGGCTGGTCACTGGGCATCACGTCAGAATGGTCGAAACCGCCGACGGTTTGCGGCTCGCTCGCTCGGCCGATCCGGCCAAGGATCAGTCCTATGTTCTGCACATGATTAACGTCGCCGACTTAGCCGCGTGTCTGTTCCCGCTAGGCGAGATGACAAAGTCCGAAGTTCGCGATCACGCCCATCGGCTCAACTTACGCACCGCGGGCAAACCCGACAGCCAGGACCTCTGCTTCGTCACCAAGGCCTCAGGGCGGGCCAAGTTCCTCGGCGATCGGATCGAACTCCACCCCGGCGATCTCGTCGACGCCGATGGCAATACGGTAGGTCGAACCGACAACGTCGAGCTAGTTACCATCGGCCAACGCCGCGGTCTCGACCTTGGCGGTTCTGGCGATCGTCGTTATGCCGTCGATGTCGATGTGCCTCGTCGTCGAGTAGTCATCGGCAAAGCGGCCGATCTCGAATCGGTCGGTGTCCGCCTCGATAGCCACGTTTGGGTTGACGGTCCGGTTTCGGGCTCAGTTGCGGTGCAGGTGTCGGCTCATGGGGCTTCACTGGGTGGTTCGCTCGACGAGGCTGGGCAGCTTCGGTGGTCCGAACCACAACGAAGAGTGGCCCCAGGCCAGGCCGTCGTGTTCTATCGGGAGGTTGACTCTCACGACGTTGTTCTCGGCGGCGCGACAGCCGCCGGCCACATTGAAAACTGAGGCGCGACCGCCGCTGGTCACAGCGAGGTTTGAGTACCGCTGTTCCGACGGTGCAGAAACGCCTCGACCACGTGAACAGGGTTCGAAGGCACCACGGCGATGGTCGAGCGACTCGCGGCTTCGGCAATTCGGGTCTTGGTCGGGGCTAACACTAGGTCGACGGCCTTGTCGAGTTCGATCGAGATGACCAGACCTGGAGCGTTCTGGGTTGCGTCGAGGACTTCGGCCGCGGCCAGGTCGAGCGATGCGTCGGCTGGCCCGATCGAGCTGACCTGACCATGAATCATCAGGAACGGTTCGCGCGTCGTCATTAGGTCGTGCACCACAACTCCGGCGGGGACGAACACAATCCATCGGCGACTCAGTTGATGCAGCGCTCTTGCCCCCAGCCAAGCCGCCGCTAAACCCACAGCGGTGAGTGGCGTGCCAACCCACCACAGGCCGTTGGCTAGCAGAATTGGCCCGAGACCGATGCCACCGACTACCGCGATCCAGGCGATCTGGATTGGGCCAAGCAGCACGTGCAGCGGAACCCTTAAGGGGAATCGGCGCTCGTCGCCGTAGGAGGCACCGTCTACCCAGGCCTCGCCGATCGGCCGGGTCATGGTTGCGGCGGCCGTTATCGCCGGAGGCACCAGCGCGCCGAACGCGACGGCTGTGGTCGGCGAGGCCACCGACACTGCCACAACGGCCGCCACAACCGAACCGGTGGCGCCCAGGCGCGCCGCTGTGAGGGCCACAGCGTGCCTAACGATCAGTGCCAGCATGGTGGTGGCCCAAAGAACCCAGGCTCCGATGCCGAGCAAGTAGCGACCCGCAACGGGAAGGTTCGAAACTGCGTCGTCGATCTGTCCACCGGTCGTGACCGCTGCAACGAGCCAAGCGCCAACCCCAACAGCGCGGGCCACGTGAGTAGTTGTGACTCCAAACATCGAAGGCACGATATCTGGTCCCACCCCATCGGTAGAGTTCCTGAGGTGGGTTGGAGAAGGAATCGATCATGGGGGTGCCCAGTTGAGCAACGCTAAACAGAGCCCAGCAACGCAAGGCGCCGGCTATGAGGCGGCCGTCATGGCCGGGCTGGCCACTGCCATTGCCGCCCACAACGATGCCTACTACGCGGGCCAACCAACCCTGCCAGACGCCGAGTACGACGCCATGGTCAGGCGTCTTAGGGCCCTAGAAGCCGATCACCCAGACCTCGCCGACCCGAGTTCGCCCACCGGCGTTGTTGGCGCTCCGGCGAGCACAACATTTGACCCCATTGTTCATGCCATACCAATGATGTCGCTCGACAACGCCATGGACCACGACGAGCTCGACGCATGGAACGACCGCATCGTACGCAACCTCGACGAAGCCAACGTCGGGCCACCGCTGTATGTGTGTGAGCTGAAGTTCGACGGCCTCGCCATCTCGATTCGTTACGAATCCGGAAAGATGGTTCATGCTGCTACCCGCGGCGACGGGCGCACCGGCGAAGACGTCACGGCCAACGTTCGCACTATCGACGTTGTGCCTCACCGGTTGACCACGCCACCTTCGGGCGGCGGGTCCGAGCCCGAGGTGCTCGAGGTTCGCGGCGAGGTCTATCTGCCGGTCTCGACGTTCAACGCGCTGAACGATGGGCTGAGAGCTGAGGGCCTGGCCACGTACGTAAATCCTCGTAACACTGCGGCTGGCTCCTTGCGGCAAAAGGATGCCACCGTCACGGCCTCGCGTGGTCTGAAGTTCTGGAGCTATCAGCTTGGCGAAACTGTCGGGCTCGAAACTGCCGACTCATCGGTGGCGGTCTTCGACCAACTGAAGGCATTCGGATTTCCGGTCAACCGCGAAATCACCACCTTCGACACAATGGATAAGGTCCACGACTTTTGTCGCAAGTGGGAGGCCGGCCGGCACAAGACCGACTACGAAATCGACGGCGTCGTAATCAAACTCGACTCCTTGTCGCAACGCAATCTTCTCGGTTCCACCAGCCGCGCGCCGCGTTGGGCCATCGCGTTCAAGTTCCCGCCAGAAGAAAAGACGACCACGCTGCTCGACATCGAAGTGTCGATTGGGCGCACCGGAAGGGCAACTCCGTTTGCGGTGCTCGACCCTGTGTTTGTCGGCGGTTCGACAGTAGGCGTAGCGACGCTCCACAACCAAGACCAGGTGAGGCTCAAAGATGTCAGGCCAGGCGACACGGTCATTGTTCGAAAGGCCGGCGATGTAATTCCCGAGGTTGTGGGCCCGGTGTTGGCCAATCGCGAGCCGAGCTTCGAGGAGTGGCACTTCCCGACCAGTTGTCCAACGTGTGCTCAGCCGTTGGTGCGCGCCGACGGCGACGCCAACACCTACTGCGTCAACCGGGTCTGTCCGGCCAGAGTCGAAACTGGGTTGTCGTATTTTGCCGGGCGCAGCGCCATGGATATCGAGGGTCTCGGCGAACGCACCGTGCAAGCCCTTGTCGAGTCGGGGCAGGTCACCGATGTCGGCGACCTGTACGCCCTCACAGTCGGCGATGTTCTGAGCCTCGAGGGATTCGGCGACGTATCGGCCACGAATCTCATCGCCTCCATCGATCTAAGTCGCGACCGCGAACTGAGTGACGTTCTGATTGGTCTTGGCATCGACCACCTTGGCCCGTCTGCCTCGGAGGCCTTGGCCCGGCGGTTCCGGTCGCTGCCAGCCATAGTCGTTGCCGATGTCGAAGCCATAACAGCCATCGATGGGGTTGGGCCGGCCATAGCCGCAAGTGTCGTCGAGTTCTTCGCCGACGAAACCAACCAGAACGTCGTCGGTAAGTTGGCCGACGGTGGTGTGCGTCTGGATCGAGTCGATATCGCCGATGTTGTCCAGACTCTGGAAGGCCTCACCGTTGTTGTTACGGGCGCGGTCGAGGGATTCACCCGCGATGGTGCAACATCGGCCATCAAGGATCGGGGTGGGAAGTCGCCTGGTTCGGTGTCAAAGAAGACCTCAGCATTGGTGGTTGGCACTGGCGCTGGCGCCAGCAAGCTGACGAAGGCCGAGTCGCTGGGTGTGCCCCTGCTCGACCGCGACGGCTTTCTTCACCTGCTCGAGACCGGCGAGGTGCTCAGCGCCACCGGCGAAGGCGAATCAGCCACGACCGGCGGCGGGTGAACTTAGGTCGACGTGAACGACCAGGTGATGGTTCGCTGGTCGCGCGCGTTCAGTTGGTTCTGGATAGTCGCCCGTACCACTGTTTCGCCCACGTCGAATGACTCGAACGGAGTTCCAGAACGAGGAACGTAGGTGTAAATGCCAAGCGGTGCGCCGCCAGCGTCGATGAACTCCTCGGCAATTGCGACGCCGTCAATCACCAGCTGCTCCAACGTCCAACCGGTCGCTAGGTCGATGGTTACTGCTGTTTGTCTAGGCTCGAGGGTGTTGTCGGCCGGGAAGAGGTTGTCGACGGCCTGATCCAGCGGCGCGCCTGCGTCGGATGTGTCGCCGAGCCGAACAGCTGTGAGCAGTAGAACCGCGACCACAACCAACCCGCCGCTGATTATTAGCCTCGGCAACCACTTGGTTCGGAACCCGGGTTCGGGCGTGAAGCGAGGGTGTTGTTTCCTAGGTTCGTGATCTAATCGACGGGCCACGGACCAATCATGGCGGGTCCGCCCTCAATTCCCATACTTCAACCCTAGCTTTCGGTGGGCTCCACACGCTGTGGCGGTGGGTAATCCGGTCCGAAAGCCTTTGGGTGGGGATCGCGCGCCGGGGCCCGGGGCGGTACTGTCGAAGCGATGACCGCAACTTCGCTTGGACCAGGTCCCCAACCGGTTCTCGACGACCGGTATCGGCTGTTGGCCGAGGCCGGAACCGGCGCGACTGCCCGCGTGGTGTTGGCAGACGACCTGCGGTTGCAACGTCGCGTTGCCGTCAAGATCTTACTTCCGTCTTTGGTAACCGACCCCGGGTTTCTGGCCCGTTTCGAACACGAGGCCCGAGCTGCGGCCGCGTTCAGTCATCCGCACGTTGTTGCGGTCTACGACTGGGGCGACACTGGCGAAGGCCCGTACCTCGTGACCGAATTTCTGGCCGGTGGAAGTTTGCATGCCATGTTGGCTGCTGGGAACACGCTCAGCCCGAGCCAGGTAGTAAAGGTTGGGCTCGAAGCCGCGAGCGGGCTAGCGGCAGCCCATCGACGAGATCTTGTACACCGCGATGTGAAACCCGCGAACCTGCTGTTCGACGAGGGTGGCCGACTGCGGATCGCCGACTTTGGTCTAGTGCAAGCGTTGAATAGTTCGTCACTGACCGATCCGAACGGTCTAGTACTCGGCACCTGGCGTTACGCTGCTCCAGAACGGGCCCGACCAGGTCCGGTCGACGGACGCAGCGACGTGTACAGCCTCGCAGTTACCCTTGTCGAAGCGTTCACGGGCGTAACTCCTGGCCGAAACGTCGACGATCCGGTCGAGTTGTTGGCGTACCGCACCGTGGTCGATCTTGAAGTTCCTTCCGGGCTTGGCGCGGCCTCGGCGATTTTGTCGCGAGCGGGGTCCGCTGATCCGGCGCTTCGTCCTACCGCAGACGAATTGATGCGCGGCCTGGTCACCGCGACAGAGTCGCTTGGTCTGCCAGAGCGGTTGCCTCTAGCTGGCGCCGTTACATTCGAGCCGGCACCGGCCGACCTAACTTTGACCGCCACCGATGCCACCGACTTGTTGCCAGCGCAGTCGCAGACGGCGGGTTCGGCGCAACCCGACCAAGCAGGCGGGGAAGCGGCGTTGGTGGTTGGCTCGGAGCCAGCGGCTCGATCGACCGCCCCGCCGCCGTCTAAGTGGCGTGCTCTTTGGCTTCTGGGCGCGGCGCTTGTTTTGGCCGCAGCGGTGGCGGGTTCTTCCTACTTTGTAAGCACGACCGAGACCACACCGGTGCCAGTTGTTGCCTTGGGAGACTTGCGTGGTTCCGACATCGGGAGCGTCAGGTCGCTGGCCAACGAAAACGGATGGCTGCTCGATGAAGTACAAGTACGCAGCGACGACCACGAGCGCGGCGCGGTGATTCGGCAATCTCCGACTCCAGAATCGCAACTGGTGAGCGGAGCAGCGGTGATCGTCGACGTCGTGACTGGCCCTCGCCGCACGATGGTGCCGTGGGTTGTCGGACTAACCGCTGATGGTGCCGCCGATCGGCTCGAAGCTCGTAAGTTCGCGGTAGTGACTAGGGAGCCGCGTTTCGACGAGGTCGTACCTGCTGGTGTGGTGATCGAGGCCACCATTGACGGCGGCCCAATTACTGCGGGGCGACTTATCGAACCAGGGACGGCATTCGAACTAGTCGTGTCGGACGGGCCAATCCCGCGTCAGACTCCGACTCTTGTTGGCCTTACTATCGAGAACGCTCAGCTGACCGTCGACTCAGTTGGTCTTCGGCTGGTTCAGCTCGAAACGGAGTTCTCAGAAACCGTTGTCGCGGGCTCGATCGTCTCCCAGACCGTTACGCCCGGATCACAGGTTGCCCGTGGCAGCGAGATCTCGGTTGTGGCATCGAAGGGGCCAGACATTCGGGTTGTGCCAAACGTGGAAGGTCTGAGCATCGCCGAGGCAACCGCAGCTCTCGAACGGGTGGGCCTCGTCAGGTCAGGAGTCGCCGGTGGAGGAGACATCGTCACCTCGTCAAGCCCTGAGGCTGGAGCCGAACTCAGACAAGGCGACGCAGTCGAACTCTGGGCCCCTTAGCTTTTGATGTCCACCAGGGGCTCGGCCCCCTTGCCAGCTCGGCCTCTAGCTCTGGGTTAACTCGCGGAGTTGAGCCGACAACTTCACTTGTAGATCAGACGAGGGCATCGTTGCGTTTGCCTGCATGATCATGAGTTTCGCCATGTCGCCTTGGATTAGCACCTTTCCAGACAGGAAAGCTTGCATGATCGCCTGCTGATCCTGGTCGACGAATAACGCCTTGGCCGTGGCATGGTCGGTGGTAACTGTTACTTCACCGTCGTCGAGGTGACCTGAGCCGATCTCGGCCAGCCCTGACCGAGTGTCTATGAACATCTTCAGGTCGTCGTCGGCGAAGGGGGCGTCCCTGACCACAACGTTCATGACGATCGCGTCGTCGGGAGGAGTGACCCGGTCGATGAACTCGCTCTGAAGGGTCAGAACGGCAGCGATCCAGTCGTCGGACAGAAACTCATGGGGCACGTCGGGTTCCAACTTTCCGGCACGCACCGGTTGTTGTCCCGGTAGGCGTCTAGGTCTGACTTTAGTCTGGCGAGATATCATCTCACCCGTGGCAAAGCGAAGCGGAACTTCACGGGCGGGAGTAGCCAGGCTTGGGCGCATTGAAGCCCGCGAGCGAAATCCGAAGTGGAAGAACCCACCGCTCTACATCGACATGGACCAGTGCATCAACTGCGACGTATGCATTCGTGCTTGCCCGACGTCGTTTGGTGCCATCTTCAACCACGGGATCGACGTAGTTATCCTGCCAGAGCTTTGCTCGGGGTGTAACAAGTGCATTGATCCGTGTCCTGTCGACTGCATTTATGAGCTTCCCGTCGAGGGCTGGGAGCCATCGTCGGACGACTGGTGGGCCGAACCACTCAGTTCCGACGATCCCTACATCTAAACTGGCACGCTTGTCGCTTGCTTCTCTGCGGCGCCATTCGTCGCGAAAACAACTAGCGAAATCCAATTGGAGTTCTCATGTCTGAAATTCTTCCAGGAGCCGAGCCCCAGTCCTGGCCGGGCGGCAATACCGGAGTTTTGGTCGTGCACGGATTCACCGGTTCGCCAGGCTCGATGCGAGTTGTCGCCGACGCGATGGCCGAAGCTGGCCACACCGTAGAACTTCCGCTGCTTCCTGGCCACGGCACATCTGTGTCCGACATGGATGCCACGGCTTGGTCAGACTGGACCGCGTCCGTCGAAACCTCGCTTGCTGAACTGGCCGGCCGAGTCGACCAGGTGGTCGTGTTGGGCCTTTCGATGGGAGGAAGCCTCACGCTGTGGTTGGCGAGCCGTCACCCAGAACTGGCGGGCATCGTGTGTATCAACCCCGCCGTGGTTCCTCAGGGCGCCGACGTCATGGCGCAACTAAAAGATCTGCTCGACGGCGGGACACGGTTCCTGCCAGCTATCGGGAGCGACATAGCCAAGGAAGGTATCGTTGAGGTTGCCTACGAAGAAACTCCCGTTGGCCCGCTGCTTTCGCTACAAAGCGGTCTAGTTGATCTAGCCGGTCAACTGGCCGAAGTGAAGGTGCCCCTGCTGTTAATGAACAGCCCAGACGATCATGTGGTCGACCCAGGCGACTCAGAGCACTTGGCCGAGGTGTTTGGCGGTTCGGTTGAGCGCGTAAGCCTCGACCACAGTTTCCACGTCGCAACCCAAGACGAGGATCAAGGTCTCATCATCGACCGGTCACTCCAGTTCATCAAGACGGTCACAACATGACGGCGCTATCTCGCGACGAAGTGGCCCACGTCGCGGCCCTCGCTCGCATCGACCTCGATGAGGAAGCCCTCGACCACTTCACCGAGCACCTGTCCTCGGTTCTCGATTACGCAGCCGAGATCGACAGCCTTGACCTGTCAGACATTCCACCTATGGTGCATCCACTGCCATTGCGCAATGTCGTGCGCCGCGATGTTGTCACCGGCGTCATTGATCGTGAAGCGGTGTTGGCTCAGGCCCCGGACCATGACGGCGAGCGCTTCCGAATTCCTCCGATCCTGGGCGACAAATAGTGTCAGTCGTCGACATCGCGACCAGAGTTCGCAGCGGCGACAGCACCGCGGTTGCAGTCGCCGAGGAGCACCTGGCCAAGATTCGTTCCACCGACGGCGACATCCACGCGTTCAATCTGGTTACTACCGAACTTGCCTTGGCCCAGGCCCGTTCTGTCGACGAGACGGTTGCCTCGGGCCGCGATCCTGGCCCCTTGGCCGGAGTGCCCATAGCGCTCAAGGACAACATGTGTACCGAAGGGATCGAGACCACATGTTCGTCGAAGATTCTTGAGGGTTGGAAGCCGCCGTACAACGGAACAGTGGTCGACAAGCTCCGCAGTGCGGGGGCGGTTCTACTGGGCAAGACGAACCTCGACGAGTTCGCCATGGGGTCCTCTACAGAGAACTCGGCGTTCGGTCCGACCAAGAATCCTCACGATCTGCGCCGAGTCCCAGGCGGGTCGTCTGGCGGTAGCGCCGCGTCGGTTGCTTCTGGCATGGCCGCGCTGTCGTTCGGCTCAGACACCGGCGGTTCAATTCGCCAACCGGCGGCGCTGTGCGGTGTTGTCGGCGTGAAGCCCACTTACGGAGCGGTCTCGCGGTACGGGCTGATTGCGTTCGCGTCGTCGCTCGACCAGATCGGCCCGTTCGCCACGACGGTCCAAGACGCGGCCGTGGCCCTAGAGGTCATCGCCGGGCACGATCCCCTCGACTCAACGTCGATTCCCAGCCCCGCACCAGCGTTGGTCCCCGAGCTAGAAAAAGGCGTCGATGGTTTACGCATCGGCGTGATCTCCGAGCTTGCCGATGCCGCCGACCCTGACGTGGCCCAACGCATGGCGGTTGCGCTCGAATCGCTTGAGGCTGCCGGCGCGACGATCGTTGAGGTGTCGGTTCCTGCTGTTGTTTATGGGCTTACGGCGTACTACCTGATTGCCCCTGCTGAGGCTTCTTCGAACTTGGCTCGCTTCGATGGTGTTCGTTACGGGCTAAGAGTCGAAGGTGCAGACGTGCAGGAGATGATGATCCGCACCCGAACAGCTGGGTTTGGCGATGAGGTTAAGGCTCGCATCATGCTCGGAACCTTTGCTCTGTCGGCCGGTTACTACGACGCGTTCTATGGCAAGGCCCAGCGACTGCGCACGATGGTGCGCCGCGACTTCGACGCCGTGTACCAGGACGTCGACGCGTTGGTTTCCCCAACCTCGCCGTCAATTGCGTTTGAGTTTGGCGACAAGTCCGACCCGTTAACAATGTACAAATGCGACGTCTGCACGATTCCGAGCAACCTCGGTGGCGATCCGGCCATGTCGGTTCCGTTCGGAACCGGCGACCATTCCATGCCTGTCGGTGTACAGGTGTTGGCTCCACCCAACGGAGAACAGATGATGTTCAGGGTCGCGGCTGCCGTCGAAAGGGCTGCACCATGACAGCGTCGAATTCCACCGATTGGGAGACCGTGATAGGTCTTGAGATCCACGTCGAACTGGCAACAGAAACCAAGCTGTTCTCGTCGGCCCCCAACCGGTTTGGCGACGAACCAAACACCAACGTCACACCGGTTTGCCTCGGGCTCCCGGGCTCGCTTCCGGTGCTGAACGACAAGGCCGTCGAACATGCCATCCGTCTCGGGTTGGCGCTCGGCTGCGAAATCAGGCCGTCGGTGTTTGCCCGCAAGAACTACTTCTACCCGGATATGACCAAGGACTTTCAGGTCAGCCAGTATGACCAACCCATCTGCGTGGGCGGTCGACTCGAACTACCCAACGGAACTGTCATTCGGATCGAACGAGCTCACCTCGAAGAAGACGCTGGCAAATCAACTCACATCGGTGGTGATGGCGGGCGGTTGGCCGGCGCTGAACACTCCTTGATCGACTACAACCGGGCCGGTGTTCCGCTTCTGGAGATCGTCAGCGAACCAGACCTCCGATCCGCCGACGATGCTCGCGCCTATGCCGAAGAAGTGCGACAGATAATTCTTGCCGTCGGCGCCTCCGATGCTCGCCTTGAGGAGGGATCAATGCGGGTCGATGCCAACGTGAGCGTTCGGCCCGTTGGTTCCGACGAACTGCGCACTCGGTGCGAGATTAAGAACGTCAACTCGTTCCGTTCGGTCGCGAGGGCGATTGAGTACGAAGCCAAGCGCCAGATTGTTCTGTGGGAGTCTGGCGGCGAACCGGTTCTTGAGACCCGTCATTGGTCAGAAGCCGATGGTCGTACTCACTCGATGCGTTCCAAAGAGGAAGCCAATGATTATCGCTACTTCACCGAACCCGACCTGGTCCCGCTAGTTCCAGACCCTGAGTGGGTCGCCGAGATCAGGGCCAGTCTGCCTATCTTGCCGGGCCAGCGCCGCCGGGCGCTAGCCGAGGCAACCGGTGCCGACCTCGATCAAGTAGGTCTGGTGACGACGCGGGGCCTCGACGATCTGGTTCTCGATACCATCGCCGCTGGAGGCAACCCAAAGCGCGTTCTCACTCACGCTGTGAACAACCTTGCCGATGGTGCGGGGCAGTTGGACGCCACCGGCTTCGCGAGCCTGGTTGGAATGGAAACAGCGGGCGATCTTTCGTCGACCCAAGCCAAGACCGTGCTTGCCGAACTTGTCGCCAGTGGTGGCGACCCCGCCACCATCGCTGCGGCTCACGGGTTCGAAGCCATGGACGACAGCGAACTCGAACAGCTAGTCGACGACGCCATCGCCGCTGAACCCGATGCTTGGACCAAGTTCTGCGCTGGCGAAGATCGGGTTCAGGGCGCGTTCGTTGGCCACGTCATGAAAGCAACCCGTGGCCAGGCCGACGGCAAAGCCGTCAGCGCCCTATTGAGGTCCAAACGCGGCTAGACGCCGCGTTCAGTGTGCCTGCGCGCGCCGTCGTCAGTATTTGACGACGGCGTCGAGGCTCTTGGCGCTGTCGATCCAACGCTGAACTTGCGACTCGACAGGAAGCTGACGCACCAGTTTGTTCTTGCGGCGTTTGTTTACCTTGGCCATGGCTTCGCACAGGTTGTCGGCTCGGCGACGGCGGAGTTCTTTCACCGTGTCGACGCCGGCGGCCTCGAGCAGGTCGCTGTATTGGGTTGAAACGCCGGCGACGCGCATGAGGTCGGCTCGGTTCACCCACTCAAGAATGCGTGTGTCCGCGATTCCGCATGCCTCGGCCAGAACCTTGCGGCCCTTGCGGGTGGCACCGGCTTCGAGCAGCTTTTCGCATGATCGAATGCCGTTCTCGGTGAGTTTTTTCGAGAACTTCGGGCCGATGCCTTCGATAGACGAGATTGCGGTCATAGATGATGCCTCCGGGCAGGTGTCGACTACAGACAACCACAAAGTCCAACAGGAGTGCGGGATAGCGGCTGGGTGGTTGAGGCCCGAGGTGCGCGGTGTCCGGACGTTCCCGACCCGAGTCTTGCGGGTTGACCTTCGATTTCTTGGTTAGGGCAGGGCAGCTATTCAAGCGGATCCACACCGACGGCCGCGTCGCCAGCGGTCGGTGTCGGTCTGATTTCCCACTAACGAACATGCGATCTGCACCCAAGAACGTGAGTTCAATCGGTGATGGCTGCACTCGGGAGGGTGTGGTTCCACCGGTCGGAGCGTGATGACGGGCAGGATGCTCGTTGTCTACACACGATCACCGACCAGCGGAGGTTCCAGCATGCCAGCTTGTCCGTTGTTGTTACGCGAACGCGAAGAGGTCTCTCGTAATGGGGGCCGGGATGGGTATCGGCCCAATCGGGCTCATCGCCAGGCAGCGGAGCGTCGTAAGCGTCCTAGGGCCCGTTTGTTTGACCGGCATCCCGAACTAGCTGGCCATGTCGCTGTGCGGCTCGAGGCCAAGGACTCGCCGATGACGATCGCGGTGGAGCTGACTAATGGGATCTATCCCGAGATGACGGTGACGGTAAGCCACGAGACGATTTACCAGGAGATCTATGACCCTCAACGTCGTGTGTTGCCCTGGCAGTCGTTCAGGTGCGCCGGTACAAGTCATCAGAACCACCCGCTGCGACGGCCTCATCAACGAATACCAAAACGCGGCATGGCCAGGCACGACAGAGTTTCGGGCACGCACAGGCCACACGACTTGGCCAGCCACTGCCTTCGGCGGCAACGACTTCTCCAAAACTGACGAAGACATCGCCTAAGAGCGAGCCCTAGCCAGCTCAGCCCGTCGAGGTACTGGCCTCTAGGGACTCGATGAGGGCGTCGATGTCGCCAGGTGTGTTGTAGACGTTCGGCGAGACCCGGATCACACTTCCCCGGCGCGAGACGATGATGTTACGCCTGGTCATCTCGTCAATGGCGGAGTCAAGCATTTCGGAGCGACCGCCGATACCGAGGATATGGGCGGCGTGCTGGCCTGGGCCGGCCGATAGGTAGGTCTTGGAGGCAGCCAGATAGTCCTCGAGCGGGCTCATGAGTGCGGAGCAGTAGGCCTGCACTGCATCAGCGCTCCACTCCAATACCTGACCGAGTGAAGAATTCAACATCGCCAAGGCCACCTCGTTGTTATGGCCTCCGACATCGAAACGCCGCGCTCCGTCACGGAATTTATGAAGGAGACCCGTCTTGCTGGTGTCCTCGCTGTTGGCTCGGTTGCTCCAGTGATGTTCGAACGGCTCCGCGTTACGCAAACGATCGCCGACGATGGCGAACCCCAGCTGATAGGGCCCGAACAACCACTTGTAGGTCGAGCACAACAGAAGGTCGGGTTCAATCTCGTCGTAGCTGAACGAACAAGCACCTAACGACTGAGTGGCGTCGACCACCATCAACGCACCGACCTCCTTGGCTCGCCGAGCAATTCGGGCAACATCGAAGAGCAATCCATCGGTCCAGTGCACGGTCGACATACATACGACCGCGGTGGCGTCGTCTATCGCGTCGACCATTGCTTTGGACCAACGAGTCGCGGGGTTCGCGCCGTTGTCTGGCCGAGGAACTGTTCGCATGGCAGCGCCGCTACGTTCACAAGCCGCGATCCACCCATAGACATCGCTTGGGAACTCCTCTTCGGGCACCACAACAACCTGGCCAGGGCTAAGGGGCCAGTTGAGCGCTGCGATCTGAATGCCGTAACTCACTGCCGGAGTGATCGCCACCCGGTCCGCTGACGTTCCGACCAGCTCGGCGACCCTTGAGCGCATAAGTTCTGGCGCGGCGAAGTATTCCTCCACGGCGCTTGAGACCGGAACGAGCTGGTTCTCGAGAGCGGTCCGGCCGGCTGACTCCGTCGCCAACGGTAATGGGCTGCGCGAAGCACAGTTCAGATAGTGGAGGTCCTCAGGAAGCGCAAACAGTGATCGCTGATTGGCCAGCATTTTCGACCCGCTATCCGTTACAGGGCTTTGAGCGCTGATAGTGATTGCTCCAGTGCAGCCTTGGCGTCGGAGAAGAACATGAGAGTGTTGTCGTCGTAGAAAATGGGGTTGTCGATTCCCGCAAAACCGGGCGACAGGCTCCTTTTGACAACGATGACCTGACCGGCCCGATCGACGTTGAGGATCGGCATCCCGTAGATCACCGAACTCGGATCATCTCGTGCCGATGTGTTGACCACATCATTTGCGCCCAGGATCACAACCACATCGGTATGGGAAAATTTGGGGTCAGCTTGTTCCAGATCGAGAAGCTGCTCGTAGGAAATGTCGGCTTCAGCGAGGAGCACATTCATATGACCTGGCATGCGTCCGGCGACCGGGTGAATGGCGTATTGCACAGAGGTGCCTCGCTCCTCGAGCGCATCGGCAAGTTCGCGTAAAGCGTGCTGGGCTTGGGCTACTGCCAGCCCGTATCCAGGAACAAAGATCACCGACTCGGCGTACCCAAGAGCAATGGCCACGTCATCGGCTGTTGCTCGTTTTACCGGTTTGTCGCCAATGATCGAGTCGGCGCCACCTCCACCATCGCTCGAACCAAACCCAGCGAACAGAACGTTGGTCAACGGTCGGTTCATCGCTTCTGTCATCTGCACCGTGAGGATCAGCCCAGCTGCTCCAACCAGAGCACCGCCAATTATTAGGGCGTTGCTCTCGATGGCGAACCCGGCCGCAGCGGCAGCGAGCCCCGAAAAGGAGTTGAGCAGGGAAATAACCACGGGCATGTCGGCACCGCCGATGGGAATTACTGCCAGCACTCCGACGGCCAATGCGAGTCCTGCCACGATCCAGTAGCCGCTAGCTTCTGCTGCTACTGCACCCCAAATGGCTACGCCAGCCAACCCGACCAGGATCGTACCATTCACCAGATTTTGGCCGGGGAAGAGAAGCGGCCGTCCGGGCAGCAGGCTCTGGAGTTTCGCGAACGCCACGAAGCTACCAGTGAAGGTGATCCCGCCAACCACGATTGATACTAGGAGAGAGACACTCGTTTCGGGCGCAATGGCGTCGAGGTCGACTTCGAGTACCGCAACTGCAGCGACAAGGGCCGAAGCTGCACCTCCAAAGCCGTTGAAGGCAGCGACCATCTGGGGCATCGATGTCATCTGGACCCTGAAAGCGAACCAGGCGCCAATAGCGGCGCCAACGGCCAAACCTGCGGCCACCGTTGCCCAGTTGACAACGTCTTCTGATACGAGGGTTATGACGATCACCGCAAGCATCCCGACCGCCGCGATGCGGTTACCAGACCTAGCCGTCCTGGGGCTACCAAGCTGTTTGAGCCCGACGATGAAAGCGACAGCGGCAGCGAGGTAGAGAATCTCAACCATCGCTGTTCTTCTTCCGGTCGACTTTGCTCTTGAACATCTCCAACATTCGATCTGTGACCAGGAACCCGCCAACGACGTTGACGGTGGCAGTCACGACAGCCAGGAAACCGAGAGTCTGGGCCAGCGCCGAGTCGCCAAGGCCGGCAGCGGCGAGTGCGCCGATGATAGTGATGCCCGAAATCGCGTTGGCTCCCGACATCAGCGGAGTGTGCAGAGTGGGCGGAACCTTGCTGATCAACTCAAGGCCGACGAACGAGGCCAGAACAAGAACGGTGATGCCAACGACAAGAGTGCTCACTGTTCAGCCTCCAATCCGAGTGTTCTGCGGGTCACTGGATGAGTCACGCTGCCATCGTGGGTGATGCAGGCCCCGAATACGATCTCGTCGTCGAAGTCGAGAGACAAGTTGGCGTCGTCGTCGGTGATGCGTTCGATAAACGCGGCCAAGTTGCGCGAGTACATCTGGCTGGCGTCAACGGCCACCCTGCTTGGCAGGTCGGTTGGCCCCATTATTTGAACGCCTTGGTGCACGATGTCCTCTCCAGGGCGGGTCAACTCACAGTTGCCGCCCGTGGGTGCCGCTACGTCGACAATGACTGAACCAGGACGCATCTCCTCGACCATCTCCCGTGAGATCAACAGTGGGGCTGGGCGACCGGGGATCTGCGCGGTGGTAATGACAACATCGGACTCGGCGACGAACTCGGCCAGGGCCGCGTGTTGGCGGCGTTGGGAATCTTCGGCCAGTTCTTTTGCGTAGCCGGTGGCAGCGGCAGCTGATTCGTCGACGGGTGCGGTGATAAATCTCGCGCCAAGGCTCTCAATCTGTTCTTTGACCTGAGGGCGGATGTCATAGGCCGAAACCACTGCGCCGAGTCGTTTGGCGGTGGCGATGGCCTGGAGACCTGCAACACCAGCACCGAGGACCAGCAGCTTCACAGGTGCGATAGTGCCGGCCGCGGTGATCATCATGGGAAAGATCCGTGGAGTAGCCGTGGCGGCAAGCAGAACAGCGTGGTAACCAGCGGCCGACGCTTGTGAGGACAGCGCATCCATACCCTGGGCGAGAGTGGTCCGGGGGATGGCCTCCATGGCGAACGCCGTGATGCGACGGTCGGCGAGGGTCTTAACCAGATCTGGCGAAGTGAAGGGATCGAGGAAACCCACGAGTGCAGCGCCCTCAGGAATGTCCGTCGCCCGTTCGGGAGTGGGTGGACCCACCACCAGGATCAGGTCAGCGCCTTCACACGGCGAAGCACTGACGGTGGCACCGCTCTCCAGATAGGCGCGGTCGGAGAAGCCGGCACCATGGCCCAAGTCGGCCTCAACAACCACGCTATGGCCGTTCTCAATCAGGCGCAGCGCTACCTGTGGAGTAATGGCCACTCGGCGCTCGTCGGCAGCTTCCCTCGGTATCGCTATACGCACGGGTTTCCTGTCACTGGCATCTGCGGTGGCAATACCAAGGTGAGTTGCAACTCGGTTCTCACGATGGCGTGGCCCGGTGAATTGGGACGAAGGTCCGCACGAGCCTTCTTAATCTAGTCGTGTGCCGGGGCACCGTATTGGATCTTCACTGACCTGGGCGAAACTTCGCTTCGTCGAAGCCCCTGACTTCTCTGATCTCGACGGCATAACGCTCGACCATACGGTGCTCGCCACATCACTAACGCGACGGTGCTAACCCCCTGCGTTGGCTCCGGTGACCAACCAGCGGTCGGATTTGAAGCGGCGTTGTAGCGTGAACGAACGGGCCGAGCTGAATACGAACAACGCCGCCCATAGCCAACCGATCCCGGCATCAGCTACCCACACAATGGTCGCGAGGACTGCGAACACAGCGAACGAAGCAGCCATAGCTCGACCCAGGTACTTGTGGTCTCCGGCACCGATGAGGATTCCGTCGAGGGCAAACACGTGACCCGCAATTGGTTGTGCCGCGGCGAGGTACAACAACAAGAAGGCGGTGAGGTTGATCACGGACTGATCATCGGTGAACACGCTTGCGATGGGCCGGGCCAACGCGGCCAATAAGACTGCAACCACGACACCAAACGCGATCGATAACTCGATCATTCGTTGCGAAGCAGCTCGAGCTTGTTCTGGCTCGCCTGCGCCTAGGTGTCGAGCGACCAAGGCCTGTCCCGCTATTGCTATCGCGTCAAGCGATAATGCGAGCAGGAATGCGATCTGGGTAACGATCTCGTGTGCGGCGAGGTTGGTGGTGCCCATGGTCGTGGCCACGACGACGGCTAGCAGCAAAGCGGCTCTTAGCGACATTGTTCTGACGATGAGGTGCGCGCCTAAACGGGCCGACTTGGCGATAGCGGAGGGTCGTGGCCTGGCCGAGGCGCCCCGTTCGCGAATGGAGCGCACTACGAGGGCGAGGTAGATCAGGCCGCCAACGACTTCGGCCAGGACTGTTGACCATGCCGACCCTGCCATTCCGGCGTCTAGCCCGTACACGAACCAGAGTTCGAGAACCAGGTTCAGAAGTGCGGTTCCGACGGCGACGATCAGTGGGGTGCGAGCATTTTGTTCGCCACGCAAGTAGCCGGTCCCGGCCATTGTCAGCACGATGAACGGCAAACCCAAAGCGCTGATTCGCAGGTAGGTCCATGCGTGACCGAGCACGGCTGGCTCAGAGTCGAACCAGGTCAGAACCTCCTGCCCAAAACCCAGTACGGCCACAGCCATGATGGTCCCGACGATGGCTGCGAGCCACAGAGCCTGTGCTCCAAGTTCGGCCGCCAGCTTCTTGTCGCCAGCTCCTATGGCCCGCCCGACTTGACCCGTAGTCCCGTAGGCCAGAAAGACAGCGACCGCGCCCAGACCCAGGATGATTGTCGAGGCGAGGGCCAGTCCGGCGAGCTGTTCGGTGCCAAGGTGGCCGACAATGGCGGTGTCGGTCAGGATGTAAACCGGTTGGGCGATGAGCGCGCCAAAGCTCGGGATGGCGAGCCGAAGTATGGCGGCGTCGTGCTCGGTTCGTCGTAGCCGCGCTCTCACAACGTGTGCGTGACGGCCTGGATGGAGCCATCGAGCGATGTGATGATGAGCTTGTCGTCTGGTGAAACCGAAAGGTCGACCGGTTTCGTTACTTGAATGGGCAGGACACCGATGATTCCGTTCGAATCGACGGCAAACACCTCACCTGAACAGAAGTCGGCCACGGCTACGGCGCCTGGCAGGTTGAAACTCGCTGGCAACCCCACACCGCCGATGATGGCGCACCGTCCCTGAGCATGGCCATATGTCAACAACGGTGACGTCGTTTCCCTGGTGTCGTTGGCCACGAACTCAACGTCGCCCTCCCAAGCGTTCCAACCGAGGTCGTAGCTGACTTCATTGATATCGAGTCGATTCAGTTCCTCCCGGCAGTTTTCGCCTACGTCTGTGAGCCAAAGAGTCTCGTTCTCGAGCCAGATTCGGTGCGGGTTTCTCAGCCCGATTGCCCAAACCAAGCTGGGACGACCCTGGGTTGGGACCAAACCTTGTCCTGCGAGATCGACTGTTCCCCGCAGAACTGTGCCGAGTTTGTTCGTGGCGTCGCCGGCTTGGCCGTCTGGATCGCCTTGCTTGCCGCCATCGCCGATCCCGATGTACACCTCGCCGGTCGCACGATCGACGGCTAGTCCTCCGCCGTTGTGGCGTGCGTCAGGTTGATCGACTCGTAGCAGCTCGATGGGTCCGGGTGCCGCAGCTGGATCACCGTCGATGTTGACAACAACTAGAACGGTGGCCCCAGACGCGGCCGTGCGTAGAACCAACAGCTGTGTGTCACCTAACCATTCGAGGGCTAGCACCCCCTGGTCGGCAACCGTTGGGGTGTCGTCGCTTAGGTCGGCCAGAATGGCAACCCGTCCGTCGGAGTGGCTCTCGATGACGCCGTTTCTGCGGGCCACGATCATGTTGTTCTCGGTGTCGAACACGACGGCAGTGGGTGAGCTGGTCTCGAAGAACTCGTTATCTGGTGCTTCCAGCAGAGGATGCAAGCTGAGCGGCGCGAATTCTGTGAGCAGTCGAGGCGCGAATCCGTCGGCTCGACATGGTCGGTCTAGGGCAATGTCGACTTCGTCGAACTGGGCGGGGGTCGTTAGCGATGTCCCATCGCCAGTGCACGCGCTCAACACCAGCAGGCCCACAAGCCACAGCCCTGTCTGGCGATTTCTTCGCGGTACCTCCGATGCAGACAAGCCTGTATTAGAGCACCTCATGCGGCCAACGTTGGTCCAACGCTCGGCGTCGCCTTCCGGCCTCGCAATCCATGCGCCCGCGGTTGGGCTAAAACCACTTTGAATAATCGGCGGGTGCTGTAGGTGCTGCTTCAAGCAATGGGTCGAGGCACCGGTCTTCTGCCCACCCTTGAAGTGGCTTAATACCAAACGTAGTTGCAGTGTGTCCATCGGCTAGGCACAATGGAGCCGATGACTGCACTTGCAGCTGGCTACAGCTACACCCTCATCGTAGTACTTCACTAGCGCACTCGGATTTCCGTGTGCGCATCTTGGCCTCCCTCCGGGGAGGTTTTTTGATGTCCAGCTTCAAGTCAGTTCATCGGCTAGCAGCTATAGATAACTCACAGACCAGTAACAGACAAGGATGCAGAATCATGCGACTCACCGGCGCCCAAGCGATGCTCAAGAGCCTCGAGCTAAGCGGTGTAGACGTAGTATTCGGTCTTCCCGGCGGAGCCATTCTGCCACTATACGATCCGCTTATCGAGTCGTCGATTCGCCACGTGCTCGTGCGCCACGAGCAAGGAGCGGGTCATATGGCTTCGGGTTACGCGCACATCACCGGCAAACCTGGGGTTGTGATTGTGACTAGCGGACCAGCTGCAACCAACATCGTCACACCGCTTTGTGATGCCTACATCGACTCGATTCCGATGATCGCCGTTACCGGCCAAGTTGCGTTTGGGGCCATTGGCAGCGATGCCTTCCAGGAGTGCGACACCGTTGGCATTACCAGGTCGGTGACCAAACACAACGAGCTGATCTCGTCGGCAGACGACATCCCCCGTCTTGTTCAAGAGGCGTTCCACATTGCCACCACAGGTCGTCCAGGCCCAGTTCTGCTCGACTTGCCAAAAGACATCGCGAATACCGACATGGAGTGGGACCCAGCAATCGAACTCACCTGGGGTCAAGACCTCGACCTCCCTGGTTACCGCCCACACATCGAGATCGACCCCGATGCTATTGCCGCCGCCGTCGAACTCATCTCTGCTGCCAAACAGCCTGTGATCTATGCCGGTGGCGGCCTGCTTAGGGCTAGAGCGGTGGAGGTTCTCGCCGAGTTCGTAGAGCTGACCGAGATTCCTGTCGTAACTACTCTCATGGCCAGAGGGGTGTTTCCCGACGACCACGAGCTGTGTCTCGGGATGCCGGGCATGCATGGAAATTACACCGCCATCACAGCCATTCAGCAGTGCGACCTGCTGCTTGCATTTGGTTCTCGCTTCGACGATCGAGTTACCGGCAAGGTCGACGCGTTTGCACCGAAGGCCAAAGTGGTGCACATCGACATCGACCCGGCCGAACACGGCAAAATCCGCCAGGCCGAGGTCCCGATTGTGGGCGATGCACGCGAGGCCATTGTTGCCATCAACAAAGTTCTCATCGACCAAGGAGCGGCGAAGCGCGACCGCACTGCCTGGCGTTCGATGGTGTCTGGATGGCAGGAGGCCTACCCGCTCAAGTACGACCAAAGCGACACGGGCTTCCCCCTAAAACCCCAGTACGTCCTCGAGCAGCTACGAGATCTCTCGCCAGCCGACACCATTGTTGTTTCCGGAGTAGGCCAACATCAGATGTGGGCCAGCCAGTTCTGGCACTTCAACTATCCGTACACCTGGGTCAACTCTGGCGGGCTCGGCACCATGGGTTACGCGGTGCCTGCCGCTATCGGCGCCAAAGTCGCTAGCCCCGACAAGACGGTGTGGGCTGTCGACGGCGACGGATGTTTCCAGATGACGTCACAAGAACTCATCACCGCTGCGGCCGAGGGCATTCCAGTCAAGATCGCCATCCTGAACAACTCCTACCTCGGCATGGTGCGGCAGTGGCAAGAGCTGTTCTACGAAGAGCGATACTCCGAGGTCTACCTATCGCCCGATCATCCCGACTATGTCAAACTCGCCGAAGCTATGGGTTGTGTGGGCCTTCGAGTCGACCGCGCCGAGGATGTGGCCGGAGTAATCGAGCAGGCCAATGCCATCAACGACAGGCCCGTAGTGGTCGACTTCCGCGTCGACGAATTCGAGAAGGTGTACCCGATGGTGCCTTCAGGGGGCAGCAACGATGTGGTCATTGTTGGCCCAGAAGGCGATGCCGAACTTGGCTTGGGAGCAGCACCGTCATGAACGCTCAGGAACTTGAGCAACTGCACATCCTGTCGGTCCTTGTCGAGAACAAGTCGGGCGTTCTCGCCAGAGTGGCAAGCTTGTTCGCAAGACGGGGCTTCAACATCCATTCGCTTGCCGTTGCTCCCACTAACCGAGCCCGGTTTAGTCGCATCACGGTCGTGGTCGACCTCGAAAGCGCGCCGCTCGAACAGATAACCAAACAGCTCGACAAGCTGATTCACGTTGTCAAGATCGAGGAACTTCGTCCGGCCGACGCAGTGGAGCGCGAGCTTATGCTCGTCACCGTGGTTAAGGGTGAGGACCCGCACGATGTTCTCGACATCGCCAACCGCAACGGCGGGTACGCCCTCGACTTCGACGACGACCACATCACCTTCAGTTTCGGCGGAGCGCCAAAACGTCTCGACGTGGTGGAGCGCGAACTAGCCGAGCGCGGTATCAAACGCATCCAACGCACCGGTCGCATCGCTCTGCCGCTGCTGGCGACCGAATCCTGACAGACTTACCGTTCTCGACTTAGCGACTCCAAGCTCGCGAACTCAGATTCCCACCCCATAGCAAACAAGGAAACAACAGTGGCAACCATTTACTACGACGACGACGCAGACCTCGGCCTCTTGGCCGACAAGACCGTCGCGGTTTTGGGCTACGGCTCACAGGGTCACGCTCATGCTCTCAACTTGCGCGACAGCGGCGTACAGGTAGTTGTCGGCTTGCGGGAGGGGTCGTCCTCGAAAGCCAAGGCCGAGTCTGAGGGCCTTCAAGTCATGTCGGTAGCCGACGCGACAACGGCCGCCGACATCATCATGATGGCGCTGCCAGATACCGAGCAGGGCCGCATTTACACCGAATCTATCGCAGGCAACTTGTCGGCCGGAAAGACTCTGGCGTTCTCGCACGGATTCAACATCCACTTCGACCAGATCGACCCGCCCGACGACGTCAACGTCATCATGATCGCCCCCAAGGGCCCAGGTCACAACGTACGACGCACATACGCCGAAGGCGGCGGGGTGCCCGCCCTGATCGCTGTTCACCAAGACGCCACCGGAAATGCTCATGCATTGGGGCTCGCGTACGCCAAAGGTATCGGCGGCACCAGAGGCGGTGTTCTCGAAACCACATTCGCCGAAGAAACCGAAACCGATCTGTTCGGCGAACAGGTGGTCCTTTGTGGCGGCCTCACCGAGCTCATTAGGGCCGGTTACGACACTCTGGTCGAGGCCGGGTACCAGGCAGAGTCTGCCTATTTTGAGACCCTGCATGAGGTGAAGCTCATCGTCGACTTCATTTATGAGGCTGGGATTGCCGGAATGCGGTTCTCGATTTCAGACACCGCCGAATACGGCGACCTGTCACGCGGCAAGCGCATCATCACCGATGAGACTCGCGCCGAGATGAAGAAGATTCTTACCGAGATTCAGGACGGCACGTTCGCCAAAGAATGGATCGAAGAGAATCGCAACGGTCGGCCCAACTACCTTCGCATGCGCCAAGAAGGAATGGACCACCCCATCGAAGCCGTCGGCAAGGAACTACGAGCCATGATGCCCTGGATCACCCAAGGCAAAGCCGACATCACCGCCACCTCAGGCGGCGACGTCACCACCGCTCCCTAAAACCTCTTCTGTCACCGTCGCGGCCTTCGGCCGCTTACCGGGGTTTCACTCTCACTCTGTTCGAGCGATAACCCCAAAACCCTGTTCTGTCACCGGCATGTGGTCGCCCGCAGCCGTTTCCCGGTGACGCGTAGGTCTAAGACCTGTCCTGTCACCGGCATGTGGTCGCCGGTTGTCGTTTCCCGGTGACGCGTTGGTCTGGCGGGTTCGGCAGGGCCGACCTGGCTAGAGTGGGGGGCGGGTGAGTCCGGCGGTGGCGCCGGTTAGCTCGACGATCGAGGTGGCGTCGGCAAGGAAGGCGATGTTCCACAATGCTGGATCGGTCGTGGCGTACGCCGCTACAAGCTGATTCCAAGTTGTCGCGATGCCCACACCCACGCCATCGGCCATGAGTTGGTTCCACGTTTCGACTCGCGCAAGACGAGCGGCGTCTAGGTAGGCAATGAGGAACACGGCGTTAGCTGTGAGCTCTTCGGTGTTTGGAGCGACGGCGATGCCAGCGTTAATCCAGGCGTTTCGCAGCTCGGCCGTCAACACCGCCGAGTGAGCCTCGCGCATCAGCGACCAGGCGTTTCCGGTGAAGTGGAGATCGGCGATGTCGGAGATTCGTGACGCCGCTGAAGCCGAGCCGTAGGCATCGACGATGGTGTCCAAGCGGGGTCGGTGGGGCAGGGCACTGAAGGTGTGGTTGAGAGCTGCGACCTGAACACAGCTGTATCCAGGGCCAACAATTAGACACAGCCCGGTACCGTCGTCGGCTTGTTCGCTGGCGATGGCGTCGGTAGCGGCGTTGATGGCTGGCAGAATCCGGTTGGCGAAGTCGGAAGCGCCGACAAGGAGAGCACCATCGAGTGCCGCGCCTAGCTTGTCGATCACGATCGGATCATCGGCGAACTGGGCCGCTAACGGGCCGGACCGGCGCAGAATCTCACGAGCTGTTCCGACCGGATCGTCGCCACCGCCTGTGGCAAACAGCGCGGCCACGTCGCCAGCCACGAATCGCGACGCTGGCGGAATCGGAGCGGTTAGGTTGCCAGCAGCTCCACCGGGTGGCCCCGGTGCCGACGTAGTTGATGCGGGCACCTGTACCGAAATCGTGGTGGTTGTTGGTCCTGGGCCAGTCGTAGTAGGGGACGCAACAGGCGAGGCAGCATCGTCGGTGGACGTCTCCGGCTGGATGGTGGTGGTTGATTTAGCACCGCTGGACGCAGCCTTAGCTGGTGGAAGCAGGCGTTCTCTGATGGACCTTGACTCGGTACCCCCGCCTACTGGAGCAGGGGCTAGCGGCGCCCCGGTGCTTGCCGTGGGGGTGGAAGTCGATGTCGTACTAACCGGTTCGGCGCTGGTAGACGCTCCAGACTCAGACTCAAGTAGTCCAGCAACCACGAAGGTGACGATCGCACCACATGCCGCAAGCAGCAGTAGGTACTGCAGAATTCGCCTCGGAACGGCTGGACGGCTCACACCTTTTAGATCGGCTGAGTTCCTGAGTCTGTGAGTGACTGCGAACGCCGAGGCATGGCCGAGAAGCGGGCCAGTTCAGAAAGTTGCAACAGGCTGATTGCCCGGTCTTGGAATCCGTTGGCCTGGGCCAGCATGGTCACGTCGCTGAGTGGCACGCCGCCGACAGCGCTGCGAGGGCCACGGACGATGTTGCAGTACCAGGGGAGTGCCTGGGTGATATCACCTGCCTCGCAGCAAGGTGCCGGTGCTGCCGCACCTGGTGTTGGGTCTGTTGAGGGTGAAGGCCTGGATCGTGAAGCCTGGATCCGGACTTACGTACCTAGAACTGGTGACGGTGACTGTAGGACGCCGCGCACTTCGATTGGCAACGCAGCAAACGCTGATGCATCACCCTGCATGGCGACGAGTTTGAGCAAGCTGAGTGAATCAAGGCCGTTCGGTCGATCCTGAGACGTATGGAGCATCCGGCCTCGGACGACAATCTGCCCCGCCGCTAGCAACGGCGCAATCTGCTCGCTCGTATCGTGATTCGCTTCGAGGTCATCGATGACACTACGGAGCTCCTCTAGAGCTGTCTTGCTGTCACCGGCTCGGTCTAGCAGGTTGGCGAGTTGTAGGCGACTCGCGAGCGTATCGCTGTGGACGGCACCTAGGGTCTCGATGCGGTCTGGGACGAGGATTCTGAGCTCGGAGGTTGCGGAGGCGATCTCTCCAGCCCTGCCAAGCCAATAGGCGCGATTGTGGCGGCTGGTGAGCGTATGGGGGTGCGTTGGACCAAGTGTTTCTCTTGCGTCAGCGATAAGAGCGTCGTACTCGGAGATCGCTGTCTTGAAGTCTCCTGCCTGACCTCTCAAACCCGCGCAGCTATGGCGGCTGGAGAGTGTGCGCGGGTGGGCGGCACCGAGTGAGGACGTTCTCTCGGCAATGAGGACTGCGAATGTGTCAAAAGCGCCTTCGATATCACCGGACTCGGTTAGCCAGAATGCAAGTTCGTCACCCGTGGCGTTGGCTGTGAACGATGGTAAATCCTCATCTAGCAATTCACGCAGAGCGTTTGCTGCTAAGGCTGGGTCATCGGTTCCGTCCCAACAAATAGCCATCAAGCGCAAGGAGAATCTCGCCGGATCTCCTGGCGGCAACGCCCTATTCCGAAGAGATTCGCCGACGAGACGCTGTCTCGCCGCGGTGTCTGCTCCGAGCGGCAGCTCTTCGATCAAGCTCAGAATGAGTCTGCCTAGAGAAACTGAGCCGATCGACTCTCGCGTGTGGCCGAGAGTCCACAGACGGGCCTCGCGCTCCAAGTTGTTGATGTTGCGCTGTGCGTAGGCGTCATCGATGCGCCGTTCTGGATCTGTGGTGAGTGTTGAGGCCAAATATGTCTCCTTCGTAGATTTTGGCTGGCCTTCGAGAAAGCGTTTCTGCCGTTCAGGACGATCAAACCAAACCTGTAGCAGCTCGACGATGAGTGCCAATTCGCTTTCGTGCGTGTCGCGATACTGAAGATGATGTCGAAGAAGGGGCTCTGCAACTTCATACCAGGTCTGACGCTGGTCGGTACCTACCGCCTTGCGGTTTCGTACCCAACCGGCCTCGGCGAGTCTTTGTAAGGAACTAGCAGTGGTGTCGCGCTGCACTCCCGCGGCGTCGGCGACATCTTTCACGGTGGCGGAAGAAGCGCCGCGGGCGAGTGTGTCGAGTATCTTTTGCTCGGTCGGCGCTAACTCCCACATTCGGTGCTGGTAGTACGGTACGAGGTTTTCCAACAGGGTTTCGACGGCTGGTACGAGGTCGTCGAGTTGATCGAGTTGCAGACATCCAGCGAAGATCGTCCAGATCCGAGGAGAACCTCCCGCTAGGTGATGAACTACGGCAAGACGATCACGCCCTCGCTGAGTGCGCACGAACTCCGCAAGCGAGTCGTTAGCGCTCTCTCCTGCCAGATTCGCAACAAGGTCGATGCCTTCTTCGAGTTTGAGGGGATGAAGATGCACCACCTCAAACGAACCGAACCACGGTGCATTCCGATTTTGGACCGCATGGAACAACAGCGGGGCGCTCGCCAGGACCATGACCTCTGCCGACTGTTCGACCCACGCCCGCAGCTCGTGCTGACCCGCAAGGCCGATTACCGACATGATTCGGTCGAAGTTTTCGATGACTAAGACGAGGGTGCCGTCTCCTAGTAGATCCTGAACGATCGTCTGAAGCTCAACCAATGAGTTGTTGCGTCGTGCTATGACTGCGCGTTTATTGACTACTTCTGCAGCGTCGAGGCTTCTTACTACCTCGAGCAAGATGTCTCCCGCCGAAGAGATGCCGAGCGCATCTTCTGGAAGGCGCGCTATGCGTAGCTGATCGGCGACGGCGGGATCTTGGCGCATTCGATGCAACGCAACCTCAATAACATGACTCTTTCCGGCGCCCCTTGGCCCGACGATGAGAATATGTGGCCTGTTCTGGGTCAGTGCCCCTGCACGGAGAACGCGATCGAGCGATTCCAAAACCGTCGCACGACCGGCAGTTCTTCGGTCCAACACTTCGGGGTCTTCGCGAGAGGGCGTGTAGGCCCGAGGGGTGCCGGTCACTCTTCGAGCCTCTGTATGATGCGCCACGCCATCGCTAGCAGCTCGTTGGCAAATTGGTTCGCACCAGCAACATCGCGCTTGAGGTAGTTGTCTAGCTCAAGTTTCTCAAGGATCTGCGTAACGTCTGTGTGCGTTGGCCGGGGCTCGATGGTTTCGGCATCCAAGGCCCTGAGCAACGCTTTGGGCGACATAGGGCCGCTGACCGATAGGTGGTTTAGGATCAGTTCGGCGAGACGGGCCCGATCGCCGTAGTAGCCGGGAAGCCGGTTGCGGTAGTGGCGAAAATCGAGCGGATCGAGGGGATCGTTGATCGCTTCTCTGAGTCTTATTTCTGGCGACTTGGACAAGTCACCGTCGAGTTGGAGTTGCTGGACTAGCCAATGGACATAGAACGGAATTGCATCCGCTGCGATGGTGATGTGCTCAGCGACGCGTCGATCCGCACCTTCCAAGCCAATACCAGCGAGTAAACCCGTAGCGAGCTCGAGAGCTTCACAAGAAGCGAGCGGGCCGACCACAATTTTGTGTAAATCGTTCGTTAAACCCATCCCTAACGGAACCACGTGGTGCAGTCCGATTGAGCCCGCCAGGACGATAGAGAGATTGTCGTTCTCCTGACGGTCTCGCCGAAGATGATTCAGAAACTCTCGGCCGCTAGCTGACCGATCGCTCATGGCACCGAGCAGCACCGTTAGCTCGTCGATCATGACGATGAGCCGCTTTGGAGCGACGTTTTCGGCTGCCCAAGTGAGCAAGTCGACCGGCTCGGGGTCTGGGCCGCTGCCCATTCGGCCACCGGTTCGCTCCAGAGTGATTCCCTTGGCCCCGACCTTGATGTTTAGCGTCCATCGCTTGCGTTCACTCTTGAACCAACTACTTGGTGCCATTGCTTTCTGTAAATTTGCGGCAAACACATCAGGGTCCTCGGTCTGTGCCGATACCGAAACAACCTCGTGACCGGCTTGAGACCACTCGTGTTTCAGCTTTCCCATCACGGAGGTCTTGCCCACCCTGCGATCGCCGACGAGGACCGCGCCGTTTGCTGTGGTCACGCCGTTCTGGATCAGTTCCAACTCGCGAAACCGACCGACAAACGATGATGGTGAAACAACCCCTCCAACCACAAGTTCTAGTTCGCGAACCTGGGGATCGCAGTCTGAGAAGTCCATAGCAAAGATGATACATATCGAAATTGATACATGTCAAGATCGATATGTATCACCTTTGACGCCTAAAGTCTCCATCCGATCGGGCTACTTCATGGTCGCTTCATGTAGGAAATGGCACCATCTAGGGGTGCACTACGAAAGATGGTTATGAGATTGCTGGTGGTCGAGGACGATCGCGCCCTTGGTGAGGTAGTCAGGCGCGGCTTGGTCGAAGATGGTCACGCGGTCGATCTGGTCGGAACTCTCGCCGACGCCGACGAGGCCGTATTCGTCGACGACTACGACCTGATAGTTCTCGACCTTGGCCTCCCAGACGGCGACGGAGCCGAGTTCTGCCGTCGGCTGCGCTCCCTGGAGAATCACACGAAGGTGTTGATGCTCACCGCTAGGGATGCCCTGACCGACAAGGTCAGCGGGCTCGACGCCGGGGCTGACGACTATCTGACCAAACCGTTCCAGTTTCCGGAGCTGTCGGCGCGGGTGCGGGCCTTGCTACGCCGCACCGACACCGCTGTTGCGCCAGTTCTTGAGATTGGCGATGTGACTCTCGATCCCGCCGCCCACACCGTTTGGCGCGGAGCGTTAGCTGTGCCGCTTACTCCTAAGGAGTTTTCGCTACTACATCATCTGATGGTGCACCGTGGCCAGGTAGTCACCCGCACGACTTTGCTCGAGCACGTATGGGACGCCAATTACGATGGCTTGTCGAACGTGGTCGACGTTCACATCGCCAACCTGCGCCGTAAGTTGGAGTTGCCTGGCGCCGACGGGGTGATCGAGACCGTTCGCGGTGTCGGCTACAGGCTGAACGGGTAGCAGATGAATCTTCGATCTATTCGAATCCGTCTGACCCTCGTCTACGGGATCCTGTCTGCGGTTGCCATAGCGGGATTGTCGTACTATGCCGACGATGCCGGTCGGAGTAGCATCTACGCCAGCGCCGAACGCGAGGCCCTTGCCAACGCCCAAGAGGCCGCGCTCGACCGGTCAGGGGCCAACGCCTGGTTTGTGGCCATAAGCGATGAAGATGTCGGGTACGAGGAGGCCTTTGGCGAGACCTGGATCGAACCGCCGCTACAAACGATCACCCGCGAGGGGCTCTGGTATGGCGACCAGTTCTCGATTCACGAGCAGGAAGAAAGATACCTAGGAGCTGTTGTCCCCCTAGACGGCGAGGCCGCGGTGGTGGCGTTCATCGAACTAGCTTCGTTCGATGATGACGCGAGCTCGTTACGGCTACGCATCGTTTTCGCCGGAATCGGCGCGGTACTGGCCGTCACTGCGGCAGGCTGGGTTGTGGCCGGGCGCTCGCTTCGCCCCACTCGTGTTGTGTTGGCCCAACAACGAGACTTCATCGCCGATGCCGCTCACGAGCTCCGTACACCTCTGGCCGTGATTCAGGCCTCAGCTACTCAATCATTGGCGAGACCACGCGAGGCCATCGACTACCGCAACGCCCTGGTCGAGATCGCAGCCGCTGCCGACCGAGCGTCGTCGGGCGTGAACGAACTCCTCGAGTTTGCACGCCTCGAAGCGGGTCAGGCATTGCCTCGATTGTCGCCCTTGCGGCTCGACTTCCTGGTCGAGGAAGTGGCGGCATCGGTACGGATCGACGGCACCGAGATAGTGGCCGATATCGCCGAACAAGTTGTGATCCAAGCCGACTACAACTTGTTGCGACAAGCGGCAATCACCATCGTAAACAACGCTGGCGCCCGGGCCGACAATGTGTCGGTCGGAGCCACAGTTGAAGGTCGACGGGGTGTACTCATCGTGTCCGACGACGGCCCGGGATTTACCGATCACACCCTCGAACACCTCTTCGACCGGTTCCACCGCGGCGACCGCATGGGTTCGACCGGTCTGGGTATGGCCATCGCGCAGAAGATCGTTCAGGTGCACGGTGGCGAAATCGTTGCTCGCAATGGCGATTCGGGCGGGGCGGTCGTTCGAATGGAGATACCGCTGGCCGCTCCCACTGATCGTTAGGGCACCTCGAGTTCGGTGCTGACCCGATTGAGGTCACGGCTCGGGTCTATGTGTGGAAAAATGAGGATTGTGGAACCTGCCGCCGGCCGCCTCTTGCTCGCCACACCGCTTCTGCGCGAAGCGGTGTTCGACCGTGCCGTGATCTTGCTGCTCGACCATGGCTCCGAGGGTTCGGCTGGGGTGGTGCTGAACCGGCCGCTCGAGATACAAGCCACCGAGATTGGCTTGGAGTCGCTCGGCGAAGTGGCCTCACCTGCGGTGCTGTTCGAGGGCGGACCAGTCGAAACAATGGGGTTGGTTGGCGTAACAACCGATGAAGACGGCCGAGTCGTTCCCAGAGATCTGGACTCGACGGAATCGACATCGCCGGTGCGCGTGTATCTCGGTTACTCGGGATGGTCGGCTGGCCAACTAGTCGAGGAGCTCGAAGAAGGCGCCTGGTGGGTTGTTGACTGTGGGCCAGACGACGCATTCACTACCGATCCACTCGACCTATGGTTTGAAGTGGTTGGTCGTTTTGAAGATCGGCGATCGTGGTTGAAACTGATGCCGAGTGATCCGGCCCATAACTGAGATGGCGACGCAATGAGATGCTGACGACATGAGGCGCTGGAGACACAAGGGTCGGGCGGTAGCTGGGTCGACGCGTATCGAGTTGACGGCGCCGGTGTCAGCCGATGTTGACGCCCTAGTTGCCGCGGTTCGATCGAGCTCTGATCTACTCCACCCTTGGGTGTACGCACCAGCCTCGACGGTTGCCGCGACTGCTTGGATCGAAAGAGTTAGGTTCCCTGACACAGAGGCTCACCTCGCCTGGGCCGACGAGACATTGGTTGCCGTTGTGAACATCAACAACCTCACCCGCGGCGGCTTCCAGTCTGGTGCGCTCGGCTACTACGGATTCTCGGCGACGGCTGGCCATGGCTACGTCCGCGAGGCGGTGTCGCTGGTGATCGCAAGAGGGTTTGGCGAGCTTGAGTTGCATCGACTCGAAGCCAATATTCAACCTGGTAACGATCGATCTCGAAAGCTGGTCCAAGCTCTCGACTTCAGACTCGAGGGTTTCTCGCCGAAGTTCCTCCGTATCGACGGTGAGTGGAGGGACCACGAACGCTGGGCAGTGGTGCGCCAATAATTGCGTTTTTGGGGCGGGGTGACCAACGGTAGATTGGGCGGATGCGAATTCGTTCCGGATCGGCCCGCTCATGAGCACTGCGACCAACAGTGATAAAAACACTGCGACAAGTCCTGTTTCGAAGTTGGTAGCCGCAGTTTTGCCGTCGGCTACGTTGGCCGTCGATGCCAAAGCCAAGGCTCTCAAGGCCGCTGGAGAGCCAGTGATTGGGTTCGGCGCGGGTGAGCCCGACTTCCCGACTCCCGACCACATCGTCGATGCCGCCGTTGAAGCGTGTCGCAATCCGGCCAATCACCGCTATTCGCCAGCCGGCGGCCTTCCAGAGTTGACCGAAGCCATCGCGATCAAAACGCGCCGCGACTCTGGCTACGAGGTCGATGCCTCCCAGGTGCTCGTCACCAACGGGGGCAAACACGCAGTGTTCAACACGTTCCTGGCCCTAATCGACCCCGGCGATGAGGTGTTACTGCTGGCTCCCTTCTGGACCACATACCCCGAGGCGATCCGGCTTGCACGGGGGGTGCCAGTCACGTTGGCCACGACCGCCGCGTCGAGCTTCAAGGTCACCGTCGATGACCTCGAGGCGGCCCGCACCGAGGCCACGAAGGCCTTGTTGTTTGTGTCGCCATCGAACCCGACTGGTTCGGTGTACAACAGAGACGAAATCGAGGCCATCGGCAACTGGGCTGCGGAACATCGAATCTGGGTCATTACCGACGAAATCTACGAACATCTTGTCTACGACGGGACCGAACATCATTCGATGCCCGTTGTTGTGCCCGAAATTCGGGACCACTGCATTGTTCTGAACGGAGTGGCCAAGACCTATGCAATGACGGGCTGGCGCGTTGGCTGGATGATTGCGCCAGTGGCCATTACTAAGGCGGCAACGAACCTTCAGTCGCATTCGACTAGCAATGTCGCCAACGTCTCACAGCGCGCCGCGCTAGCAGCTGTTTCCGGACCGCTTGATGCCGTTGCGGAGATGCGCACGGCCTTCGACCGGCGCCGCCGCATCATCCACTCGATGCTCAACGAAATCGATGGCGTTGTATGCCTAGAACCCAAGGGTGCGTTCTACGCGTTTCCTTCGTTCGAAGGATTGTTGGGGCGCCGGCTTGCAGGTCGAACCGTAACGAGCACACTCGACATCGCCGACGTGATTCTTGATGAAGTCAAGGTCGCATTCGTTCCCGGCGAGGCCTTCGGTGCTCCTGGGTATGCCCGGTTCTCGTTTGCTCTTGGCGACGATGACCTTAAAGAGGGAATCTCCCGCATCGCTTCGTTCTTGGAGCGATGACGTGGCCAAGGTTCTATTAGCCGAAGCGTTGGCTCCGAGCTGCGTCGATGTGTTACAGGCGGCGGGTCACACCGTCATCACTCGGGTTGGTCTCGAACCTGACGAGTTGATCGAGGCGGTGGCCGACGTCGATGCCTTGATCATTCGATCAGCAACCCAGGTGACCGACGAGGTGCTGACTGCCGGGGCCGGCCTAATTGTCGTCGGCCGAGCCGGAATTGGCCTCGACAACGTCGATGTCGAGGCCGCTACTGCACGAGGTGTGTTGGTGGCCAATGCACCGTTGTCGAACGTCGTTTCTGCCGCTGAGCAAGCCATCACGCTCATGCTTGCCTCGGCCCGGAACGTGGCCCAGGCTCACGGAGCCCTCGTTGCGGGTCGGTGGGAACGTGGCCGCTGGACTGGGGTCGAACTGTTTCACAAGACCATTGGACTTGTCGGGTTGGGTCGAGTCGGTCGGCTGGTCGCAAACCGACTGAGCGCATTCGACACTCGCTTAGTGGCCTACGACCCTTACGTGTCTGCTGAGAACGCGGCCGAGATTGGCGTCGAACTATTGGAGCTCGACGAACTCATGAGCACCGCCGATTTTGTAACCATCCACTTGCCGAGGACCCCAGAAACAATCGGGCTCATTGGTGCCGACCAGCTGCGGTTGGCCAAGCCGACTATGCGTATTATTAACACTGCCAGAGGCGGAATTGTCGACGAGGCCGCGTTGTATGAGGCACTGGTTAGTCAACAGATTGCCGGTGCCGGCCTCGACGTATTCGACAACGAACCATGCACCGACTCGCCACTGTTCGGCCTCGACAACGTAGTGGTCACACCGCACCTTGGGGCTAGCACCGCAGAGGCTCAGGACCGAGCGGGCGAGACGATCGCCGAACAAGTAAACCTCGCCCTTGCCGGCGAGTTCGTGCCTTTCGCGGTCAATGTGGCCGCGTCAGCTGGGTCAGATGAGTTGATGCCGTTTCTTCCGCTGGCCGAACGTCTCGGTGCATTTATTGCGAAGCTCTCATCCACAATGTCGGCAACTCTTGAGATCTCGCTAATCGGCGATCTCGCGGGTGCCGACACTCGACTCGCCGAACTCACCGTGGTGAAGGGATTTCTGGGCGAGTGGCACGACCGCGCAGTCACGTTCGTTAACGCGCCATCGCTAGCCGACGCTGCCGGGCTCGAAATCACCGTGGTCAACGACACCGCGACACGCCAGTACCGCAACCTGATCAGCGTGCGTACTGATCACCACGCGCTGGCGGGCACACTTGTTGGGCTTCACAACGAGCCTCGCATCGTGATGCTCGACGACCATGTAGTCGAGGTGCCCGCCGCTGATCACGTCTTGGTGATCCGCAACGAGGACCGCCCCGGCCGAATGGGTCAGGTCGGTCGACACCTCGGCGATGCTCAGATCAACGTGTCGTACATGGGCCTCGGACGTACCGTCGACGAGTCCGGCGCCCTGATGGTGCTCGTTCTCGATGAGGCACCATCGGCTGCTGTTCTTGATGGTCTTCGTTCGGTGCAAGGCCTGCTTAGCGTCGAACTGGTGTCGTTCTAGGTCAGAGAACGTCAGACTTTTGAAGCGCGGAAACCATCAGCGGCGGCTGCGTCGGCCGACAGGTAACACCGGTCGGCGTTCGTTCGTTCGTAGTTACGCTGGCCAAGGATGTGAAAGATGCCGCTCGACAGTTTGACCTTGACCGGATGTGACGATGCGCAGTCGCCAGTCGCTTCGGCTTCGACCCATGACTTCGCCCCGTGGTCGACATTGGCGCGAGGCGTCGCAACATCGGTGGTTTCGGTCCACGCCGGCCAACTGGGGGCATCTGGCGGAGGCTGGTTGCGGTTGCGTACCAGGCGAGCAATCAGCCCCGCTAGCAATGCTGCCAGAATCAGTTGCACAATCTTCGCCATGGACCGAACCTACCCCACAACTGAAGGTTTGGATCGATGAAGCGATGCATCGTCGCCTTGGTGCTGGTGTTTTCGCTTGTCGCTACGGCTTGTAGCAGCACGACTGATAACTCCTTGACATCGAGTTCGACATCGACTTCTTGGCCCGATGCCGCGCCGCCCACGACAACGGTTGATATTTTACCGTCTAGTTCGACCGCCCCGAACACGACCGGTGCAACTTCGGTGGGTGCCGATGGTGTCGAGGCCGGTCTGGCTCTGTTAGGAGCGTGGGTTGGACCCCGCGACGGCTTTGGCGACGAGGCCAGACGGCAGGCGATCCTCGACCACGAAGAAGCGATTGGCCGCAAGCTTGGGCTGGTGAACGAGTTCTTCCGTTTCGACCTTGAGTGGTCGATGGACCGACTCCGCTGGCACTTAGATCGCGGCACTGGCCTAATGATTTCGTGGAACGGAGCGCCAGCAACCTCGATCCTCGACGGTTCGTCGGACAACCTCATCCGTCAGCGCGCCGCGTGGACCCGCGAACTAGGCGAGCCCCTTTTGCTCAGGTTCTTCTGGGAACCCGATGCGGCCAAGGGCGAACGCTGGGGCTATCACGACGACCCTGCGCTGTACGAAGAGGTCTGGCGATACGTGCGGGCAATCTTCGACGATGAAGGCGTGACTAACGCCAAGTGGGTCTGGACACCAACGACGTGGCACTTCGGTACCGGCTTCGCTCAAGAGTTTTACCCGGGCGACGATGTCGTCGACGTCATCGGAGCCGATGGCTACCTATGGGCGCCTTGCCGCGGCAGCATCGAAACGGCCGAGGAGGTCTTCGGACCATTCCTGGCTTGGGCGAAAGATCGCCCGCAGCCCATTCTTGTGGCCGAATGGGGGGCTGCCCTCGACAACGGTGATGGTTCGAAGCGTCAGTTCTTCGACGCGGTGTCCGACCTGTTCAGCCCGATGGACCGTCTTCTTGGTTTGGTCGTGTTCGACGCCATTGACCCCAACAACGAGCGTTGCGATATGCGAATCGACTCCGATGCATCTTCGCTCGCGGCCTATCGTCGCTTAGCGAACGATCCGAGGTTTGGGGCCACGGCAGCGTTGATTGCCGAACTTGACTGAGCTCAGCCTCGACGCCGTAGAGCGCTTCGTAACTCGTTGAGCATCAGTTCGTCGCTGTTCCTGGACAGGACAAACAGATGAATGGTCCATCCAGCGATTGCCGCCGCCGCCGCCACGGCCAGAGTTGGTTCGCCGAACAAGCGCACAGTCCCGGCCACCACACCCATTGACAGGGTCGCGGTCACAGTAGCGATGCTGTGTGCTCGCCCGAATGGCGTTATCCCCAGACGGCGATACACCTGCCACAGGGGACCCAGGTTCGTTATGAGAAGTCCGCACGCCCAGCCAATTGCGGCCCCTGTTAGCCCGTGACTTGGGATCAGAATGAGGTCGACGCCGATCATCACGGTAACCGCCGCTAGGTTGTTGATGAGGCTCTGTTCGCTGCCTCCGTCCATCAACAGCACGGCTTCGATGGGGCCAACCCCTGTGGCGACCAACATCGCCACACTCAAGATGGCCAACGCAGTGGCGCCCGCCGTGTACTCCTGGCCAAACACTGTCAAGAAGCCTGCGCCTAGAGCTCCAAGAGCGATGTAACCAGGCCACACGATTGCAACCAGCCAAGCGGTTCCGGTGCTCAAGAGGCGCTTGGCTTCGGCCACGTCGCCTCGACCAAGGGCGCTGCTGACTAACGGCGAAACCGTTTGCATGATGGCGCCGTTGACGAACGTCCCAGCGAGCAATAACCGACTTGCGGCTGTGTAGATCGCGGCCGTTCCCGTTCCGGCTAGAGCCGCCACCAGCACGATGTCGGACCATCGCAACACAACGGCCAAGATAGAAGTGAGTGCTTGGGGTGTTGTGAACTCCCAGTACGTTGCGTCTCTGCTGACGGCTTCGGCTTCGGTCGCTGGAGCCCGAGAAGCCAAACGATCGGCCATGTTCGGCAGCACGACCGGGTCGGCGACGTTTGTAGCTTTGAACCCTGGATTCTGTTTTGGCGCATGCCGCCCGATCCACCACCAGGCACCAACAAAAGAGGGCACAAAGGCTAGAGCCCATGCCAGCGCCATTCCACCAGCGGAAGCACCGACTAGTGCGGCGAGCGAGACCAAAGCCACCTGGCTCAAGGGTCTAACAATGCGATCAATCACCGCAGTTGGCACCATTGTGGCCAACCCCCGCGTGGCAGCCAGAGCAACTGCTGCCATGGTGGCCAATGGAACCAAAGGACCAACGCCACGGAGCGCTGACGCCACTTGTCCGCCATCGGTGCCATCACTAAACCAATCGCCGAGGCTGTGGCGGGCGGCCACAATTGCGATGGCTGCCAGTAGGCCAGCGGTCGCTGCCGGGATGGCCGCGCCGCGCAGCAATCGGCGGGTCGACGAATGATCTCTGGCAACGTAGCGTACGAGCCCAACCTCGGCACCAAGGGTAGCGACCAAGTAGGCGATGTTGAACACGGCCGTAGCCACGAATACTGCACCGCTAGCGCTTGTGTCGACAGACCCTCTGGCGATGATGACGGCCACAACAAAGGCTGCTGTTCCGTTGACGGCGCTGCCGGCTACAGCGATAAGCCCGCTACGGGCGAGGGTGCGCGCTGTTCGGCCCTTGTCGGACTCGTTGGCTAGGTCTTCTGTGCCGATATCGGGCTCACTAGCGGCCTTGGGAACGATGGCCGGATCGATAGTAGCCACCGCCTAGGGCCAGAGTTCGTCGAGTCCGAGCCTGTCGGCTACCCAAGCGTCGGATTCGGCGAATGTGTCCGTCAGTTGTCGCTTCAGCCCGGGGTCCATCGACGAATACTGCCGAGCGTTGTAATGAGGGAACGACCCCTTGCCCATCAGCGGGATACCGAGGAACCTGAGAATTGAATCGACGGTGGTTCTGGGGTTGACCTCGAGGTCCTGGGTACGAACTACTTTGACGTTTTGCTCACCAAACAACTTGTCGTACCGGCGGATCTGTTCTGCGTACTGGCCTCTGCCGACATATGAGTGGTGTTGGTGGGCGTAACTCACATACTCGGGTTCGGACGCCAGCCGATCGATCTCGCCTCGCATACGATCCGGTTCGGCCGCGATGGCAGCGCCGAAGTCGAGCTCCTCAAACCCGCGCTTCACTTCGTGATTGTGGTGAGACAGAGCCCGCTCCACAGGGTCTCGTACGAGGATGAGAATGCGCGCATCTGGCGTTAAGTCGTGAATGCGAGCGGGTATGAACGGGTGGAACAAGTAGTAGGGCGATGCCTCGACTACGGACTGCTCGACGCCGTTGTATCGCTTCGCCAACCGCACTGCTCGGCGGGTCGGGAAGTGGGACCGATACCAGTCGGCACCGCGTTCGTAGCTGGTGTCGTAGTAGTGGACGCCCTTTTCGAGGGTGGGTCCGGTCACGGATCTGTTCTGAGTCAGATATCGAAACAGCGAGGTTGTGCCGCAACGTTGGCCGCCCACGATGTAGGTGTTGGGTAGCACACGGTGCGAGGCGGTTGCGCGCCCCACGGCCTTTGCCGACGATTTGATCAGTCGCCGGGCCGGCGCAGGAACTCCGGGCCCGCCTAACATCCTGCGGGTGAACAGGCGACCCTTTCCCGGCGTAGCTGGATGTCGGTCGAGGCGTCGGTCCTCGGTTGGGTCGCCGACGCGAGGAACGAGGTACTCCAACTCGACGACGAGATCGGCTCGGGTGCCGGCGAGGGTCGTGTCATCGGCGATCGATGTCTCGCCGAAGCGAAGCGTCAGCTCCACCAAATACAGCACAGCTATCAGCTCGTGGTCTTCGCCTGCGACGCCAAGTTCGGTCAGGAGTGCCGGGACCACTTGGCGCACCGCGTCGATGCCATCGGCTACAGACTGCCCCGAAGCGTGGAACGCCTCTTGAAAGTTGTAGTGAATGATGTCCAAGCCAATGGGCGCGTCGTTCCGACTCCGTTCCCAATCCCACACACCGAGCCGACGCCCGACTCGGCGCATATTCCATGGCGCCCAGTCGCCGTGGGAGCTTCCGAACACCAAGGAACGGTCGCCGTGTAGCTCTATGCAGCGTTCGAAGACTACGGCCAGATCAGTTGCAATTGGGCCCAAGTTGGCGATGCGTTTGCGCTGGACCTTCGTCCACTCAGCCGACTTGAGCGTTGCCGTCAGCGGCGTAGTCATGGCGGCTATATCGCGGGCCGCGTCCAGCAAAAGGGATGTACTAGCCTCGGCTGGGCCGTCATGAACCACCGGTGCGGTGACCAGCACAGATAACCCGCGCCAATGACCGGAGTGCAGGACCTTCGGCGCGGCGACGTGTTGCAATCTCGGGAGCCTGTCGAGCGCTGCGACTTCGTGATCGACCATGGCCCGCGTGGAATCATCCCAGCCGATCTTGGCGTATGCGACCAGCTGTCCGCTGTGGTCCATAAGTTGCAGGACGGGCTTTCGATTCGGACGCAGTGGGCCTACCGTGATACCGATGCACAACTCGTGGCCGTCGATGGCGGCCTCGAGATGTTCTCGCAAGGTTGTTGGCATGGACCCATCTGGTACAGCGCACTCGGAGTGCCGGCGGCTGATGATCACATCTGGGCCGAGTGCCAACTGGTCGGCACCAATGAGGGCGGCTTGGGCCGACACTCGCTTGGCGATCGAGCCGAGTTTGCCCGAGCGTTCGGCAGATCTCTGAAGCACCGAGTGCCTGACTCGGTTTGAGCCGCCGCTGACTAGCAGCCGCGGCTCTCTGATCGACGGGTAGACGGTAAGCCGATCAATTTCGACATGGCCGTCTGGCAACTCGCCCGTCGATACTACGAATGCGTCGTCGTTGCCTCGCAGAATGTCAAGTATCCAGTCGAGGTGGGCGTTGAGTTTGTTTGGCTGTTTCGTCTGAGCCGCGGTCACACAGTCCCCACAAGGGTTCGTGTATCCGTCGGTTGCGAGGGCGATAGTTGTGAGGTCGCGGTGACTACCGGGTTGATGTCGTGGCTGCTCGATGGGCGCGGAACTCCCCTGAGGGCAGTTCCGGCCGCGAGCATGATCACAAAAATCGGTTGGTTCAAGATGTCGTAGAACCACATCATCACGGGCACTAGGGCCACGGTTACGTGTAGCCAAACACCGGCGCGGTCTTGGCCCTGGAGGCTCCGCCTGGCGATGCTCAAACTGAAGGCCACGAACAACAGTGCGCCGGGAATCCCATGGCTGTAGAGCACGGTCCAGAACTGGCCATGGGTGCCAACGGCCGGTTTGTTTGGTTCGTCTACATTGACTCGCGGGGCGCCAAACCCGATCCATGGCGAGTCTTGGATCTGGTCGATTGTCTGTGCATAGATGGTCAAACGACTGTTGTTGCTGTGGTCGGCCGCGAGCCGAGCGGTGATGAGTCCGCCAAGAGGCGAAGCGACCGTGATCACTAGGCAAACCAAGCCCGCTGCCAGTAGCCCTCGGAGGTACTTCGTGTCGCCCCGCGCCGCCAGAAGAATGGTTCCGTAAATGGTGCCAACAATGATCGCTACCCAGAGGCCGCGGTTTACCGAGATGATGATAGGGATGAATGCAACGAGCGCCAGCAGTGTGATGCAACTCTGCCAACGCTTGTCGAGGACGCCCCATGCAGCGATGACCATGGGTGCCAAGAACCCGAGGCCAGACCCCCACTCGTTGGTAAACACAAACGGCGCTGTGGGTCTTGGCAGCGATGGTCCCAGAAAGTCCTGAGTCTGAGCGAACGTGGGCCGAACAAGTTGCTGAGCGAGCGGGTTTTCGAGGACTGGTCCCGGTAGCAGGTACTCCATTGGCGACGTAAAACGATAGTCGCCAACGATGAACGCTGCGTACCCGCCGATGATGGCGTAGAAGAAGTAGAGCGTGGCCAGCTTCAGCACGTGGGCCCTGGGGAGTTCTTCTTCGCTCAAGTTGAAGATGTAGAGGAAAACTATGGCCGCGGCGAAGTACAGCGCCACGCGATAGCCGACGCTGATGATCCTCAGCCCTTCAGCTTGGCTGGCCGATATCAGCACCCAACCAAGGAACAACAACAACAACCCGAATCCAGGCGGAGCCTTGATCGGGGTGCGCCGAAACAGCATCCAAGCCATCGGAACAGATGCGATAATCCAGATGAACGACGAAGTGCCGAGAGCCCACCACAGCGGCATACCCGCAACTGTGGCGGTGAGGATCCACGACGGTTGTCTGGCCCAGACGAGCATCGCTAGATGCCCCGACCTCGACGCTGAATGAACGCCACGACGCGGTCAGCAGAAACAACGCCGGTTGATACGAGCAACGCTAGGTAGGAGCGGCCTTCGCGCCATGATGAACGAATTGTCGACTTCGCCCAATGTCTCGCGTCGGACTTGTTGCCAATCGCTGCATGAGCGAACGCGATCTGGCCTTGCACCCTAGCGAGCCCGGTGGGTTCGGTCTCGAACTCTGGATAGGCGTCGAGTAGATATGTCAGCGCATCGATACGGGTTTGCCAGTTTTCGGTGAAGAAGCTTGCGGTGTGCCACAGAACGACAGTTGTCGCCTTTGGAGCGACCTCGATCGGTTTGACCCGCGCGGCCCTTAGCAGATACTCGTAGTCCTCGGCATAGGCACCTGGTAGTGCCTCGTCGACATAGCCGATCTCGTCCAACAAGGAGCGACAGAACAAGAACGTCGAGGGATGTGCTTCTGTGATTCGTGAACGCAGCAGATCATCGAAGTGAATTGGGTTGATGTCGGGCGAACGGCGGGTGATGGTGTCTTCGTAGTGCACCTCGATTGAGCCGACGGCCATCAGGCGGCCAGAGGCAGCGAGTGCGGCCACCTGGTGCGACAGCTTGTCGGGAGCCCAAGTGTCGTCGTCGTCGCAGAAGGCTACGTAGTACGAGTTGGCAAGATCGATTCCGGTGTTTCGAGCTCCCGCTAGCCCAGGTTTGCGACCGTTCACGACCACCCTCACCGGGCGCGACGCATCGTCGGACTCAAGCGAGACGTCTGGATCGGAATGATCGAAAACCACGATTGACTCGATGACGCCGGGATAGTCCTGGTCGGCAATGGCTTTGAGAGTCTTGCGCAGCAACTCGGGCCGGTCGCGAGTTGGGATGATGACGGTGGTTGTCCTGGTCTCCGATGCTGTGTCGCGCTCGACGTTCATGAGGAGGTCCGCCCGCGGTAGCCATAGGCCCGAGCCAGTGGCCAAGTGAGCGCGGTTACCAGCTTTCGATCTCGCTCTGGCATGGCATCGACCCAGGCGCGATCAAGCTTGAGATCGACCCGTCCGTGTTGGAACCGCGACGGGTTGCCAGCAACGGTGTGGGTAGGAGCCAACTCGACCCAATCGGAGCCAACGAGGCTGTTCATGGGCGCCGGATCGAGACCGGCGAACGACACCAGGTCGTTGAACGATGACTGTGGTGCGGTGATCACGTCTTCGTAACGAACGAGCCGTCGCGGTGTACCGGTGATCCGTAGCCCGTGGAGCAACCCGTTGTAGCTAACCCACTTGCCGGCGGTTCGCGCCGGGCTGTATCGGGGCATTTCATCGGTGCCGTTGGTGACCTCCGGGCGTTCAACCACCTTTGACCAGCTGTGAGCGACACCTTGGCTCTCACGCACGAGATGGGCCACGCGAAGGTCGAAGGCATCGATCGTCGACAGCAGGTAGGCGTACGAGACGTGTTTCGTTGAGTCGACTATCACCTCGGCTCCGCTGACAGATCTGATGGCTCGATACAACGCGGTGAGGATGCCCGCTAGCTCCGTTTGTTCTTCTTGGCGTCTTGGTGCCAACCTCGGCGCGAGCATGAAAGGGAGATATCGGTTGCGGTCGACTCGTTGCCCCAGTGCGGTGAGATGGGTCAGGTCGACTTGATCCCACCCACCAAAGGCGAGGTCTCCGACCTCGCTCCAGAACTCGCAGGTGAGCAGAGGCTGGCCGCAGCCACAGCGTTCGTTGTCGGCCAGGCCTCGAGTCCAGAGGTGTACTACCTCGCCAACCGACACGGCGTTCGGGTGTTGGCCGAGAACGTTAGCGACAATCGTTGATCCGGATCGGCCGAGGCCCGCGAGAAACAGGACTCTGATTGGGCGAGTTTGGTCGTCGACGTTCTGGGTGCGGCCCTGCATCGTCGATGTCATCTTCGATGGCCGGCGACGAGGCGATCGACGATCTGGCCAATGCGTTGGACACTGGCCTCGACATGGCGGGAGTCGTGCGGGGGCACCGTCTGAGGGTGCGTCATCATGTCGTCGAGCAGATCGCGAAGATCCGACTCGGTCCTTGCCAGCAGAATCTGGCCATCGGTAACCATACGCTCGGCGAACAGCTGTTGATGGTTGTCGACGTGTTCGCCAAGGTCGGGGTCGCGCGCAACAACGATGGGGAGTTTGCCCCAACGTCTGGCCTCAAATATCGATCCTGGCCCCCCGTGGGTGACAATGATGTCGGCGTTCTTGATCTCGGCTACCAGTTCATCGAACGCCAACAACTCGACGGTCCTGGTCTTGCCTGGTTTTGCCGTCGCTCGTTGGATGAGTGCTTCGAGCTGAATCTCAGTGTCGTCGCGATCAGCGGCCCAAGAGTCGAACCAGGTGACAATGCGATCGAACGGGTGGTGGTCAGTTCCGACGGTTACCAACACGCGCCGCGTCGTGGTGGCCGTGTTCGATGGTTCTACGGCGTCGCTCGGCGGAGCTACCGGTGTGTCCGAAGCGCTTGCAGTCGTAGTCTGAGGAGTGATCGATGGAGTCACAGAACTCGCCCTACCACTATTCCTTTGGGGTATAGCGCTCGTTGTTCTTCCCACTGGAGCAGGAATCGATCGGTCAGCGGGTAACACATACGTCCAGCAAGGGTTTGGGAGTCAAGCCGGTCGTACACCTCGAGAAACGCGGTGGGAACTCTGCGCAGCTTGGCAACCAAGAAGAACGGGGGAGCAACACCCGCACCCGTCGAGAGAACGACATCGGGTTTGTAGGTTCCTATAACCCGGTGTGCGAGCTTCAGGTTTCGCAGCGTGTTCGGGAGGTTGCGAGTTGTCGGATGGTTGGACCAAACCACTCGCTCGTCTTGAAGGAGCGACTTCGAATCGGGTTTTTCCGCGGTAACCCAGACCCTCTCGTGCTCTTCCCACCATGAGCGAAGCGCGAGCAGCTGAGTTAAGTGGCCACCATTGGAGGCAACCAAAAGGAGTTTCATGGAATCGATGGTCCTTCACAGGCGATGATGCGTTCCTGTCGGACGAATGATGTCAGATCATGAGATCTCTGGATTCGTCGCAAATGCTACTGGGTTGAGATCTAATCACTCACAGAACGATGATCGAGGCGTCGGGTGAGCCAGTTGGGCCGTTCTGTAGTGGCCAGGCCCATCACCGCGGTGCCTGATTCCTCGACTAGCCGAGCGACGGTGTCGACATCGGCACGAGGGGTTTTGCCGCTGACGCCAACGATTAGTGCTCGGTCGCAGGCCTGGGAGATCCGGATGCCCTCGGCTTCTGTGAGGATCGGAGGTACGTCGACTATCACAACGTCGACGAGCTCTTGGGCCTCGGTGAGCAACGTCCGTAGTCTTTCGTCGTCTGGCGCTACTGAGTCTGGCCCGACACCCATCCCGGGCGGCAGAACATGAACGCCAGGGGCGATCACTGATTGGTGTGCGTTGGTGACCAGTAGGACCCTGCGGCCCTCTTGATGCATGGCGCACGCCATGTTGGTTGCGATTGTGGTCTTGCCTTCACCCAGGCGGGCTGAGACGACCGCTATCGCGGGTGTGGCGACATCGTGGGTGTCGTTCAGGACTAGCAGAGCCAAGCGACGCAGCGCGGTCGCAGCTCCGTTGGTTGGGTCGGTCACCACAACTGGTTCTCGGGCCGAGCGCGGGATCTTTGGAATATCGGCCAACACCACAAGACCGGTCTCGGGTTCGGGAGCCACCTCAGCAGTCTGGGTTGCGGTGGCAAGGGCGGCCGGGGCACTTGTTGCTGCGATGTCTCGCCCATCGTATTCGTCGGCGGCGCTGAGGAAATCGCTGTCGACATCGTCAATCTCATCTTCGAATACGAAGTCGTCGGACAGTTCCCACTGCGGTGTCGGTTCCTCAGGTCGGTACGTCGTTTGCGGACTAGGAGCGGGATCAGTGGCGAACGGGATTGGCGAGGGTTCGTTAAGTTGGTGTCTCGTTCGGCGATGAGCCCGTCGCGCCGCTATTGAGCGTTCGACCATGACGGCGAGCATGATTCCGAGCATTAGCCCAAAGAGGGACCCGATAGCGAGATATGCAACCCGTGGATTCGATACCACGAGCGTTCCGGCCTCGGCCCGATCGAGTACCTCGCCGCCGTCGATTTCGATCGTCGAGAGATCGACGAGTTCCCTGCGGAATCCGCTGATTTGGGTGCCAACGAGTTCCTTGGTTGTTGTAGCGGCAGCTACTTGTTCCGGAGAGATATTCGTTGGAAGGTTTGCTAGTTCTGCCTTGAGTACGGCAATGGGGTCGCCGGTTGGTTCGTTGTCGTCGCCCTGGATCTGGCCGATGGCAACGATTTCTTCGAGGCGTTCGATTCGGCGTTCAAGATCCGCTATCGCTGCGGCTTCGCGTTCGGCGGTATCGGCGGTGAGATTGGCAGCAGTCAGCTGGGTGGTGCTGGCCGATATCGCCTCGGCAAGGAGTGCAGCCTGGCTGTCGCGAACAGTGATCGCGCCTTGAGTCCTGGCTACCAGATATGCATCGGCCAGAGCATCGACCATGGCGGCGGCCACGTCTGGGTCTTCGTCGCGGTAGCCCATGACGACGATCTGGGAGTTGGCTCGAAGCCTTACGTTGAGGTTGTCGTCGATGTCTCCGATGCTTTGGGTAACGGGCGCATCGTCGCCGAGAGCCTCGAGTGCGGCCCTGATAACTGAGTCAGAACTGGCAAGCTCGAGCTCGGTTCCTTCGTTGATGACCTGATCGACCCGAATGTTTGAGTTGAGAACGGAGTCGGTCACTGGCCTTATAAGAACACGCGTTTCGGCTTCAAACACGGCCGCGGGGGTAGGCGGTGCGAGCGTGAACCCAGCAAAGAGGCCGAGTAGCGCTAAGCCGAGCGGCAAATACCAGCGCTTGGTCATCGCGGTTGTGAAGAATGTGAGTTCGACTTGATCGTCGGTCATTGAGAAATCCGCCACGGAGGCTTGGAGATTGGAACCGATGGGTCTGTCGTCAACAACGGGGGCCACCTGAGGACCCAAACCAACAACGCGTCTGTCCGCTGGCGAGGCTCAACCTTAAATCGACGGCATCCAGGCTGGTCTGGTCGCCTCGAAGCTGTCGATCGATGCGAGGTCGCGTTCGGTGATTCCGATGTCGTCAAGTCCCTCGAGGAATCGTTCTTGGGTAGAAGCGTCGAGGTGGAACCGGACTTCGATGCCTAGTTCGGGGGCTTCAAGCAGTAGCCGCTCGACGTCAATTGTTATCTCGAGGTCTGGATTGGTTTGGACCCCGTCCATGATTTGTCGTCCGACTTCGGGAGTGACAACTACTGGTACGAGGCCGTTCTTGGTGCAGTTGTTCGAGAAGATGTCGGCGAACCTCGGCGCGATTACTGCATCGAAGCCGTACTGCTGGATCGCCCAGACTGCATGTTCGCGCGATGAGCCGGTGCCGAAATTGTTGCCAGCAACCAAAATGTTCGCGCCAGCGTAGGCCTCGTCGTTCATAACGAAGCTGCGGTCATCTCGCCATTGCGAGAACAGGCCCTTTTCGAACCCGGTTCGTTCGACTCGTTTCAACCAGTCGCTTGGGATGATCTGGTCGGTGTCGACATCTGACCGGTCGAGCGGTACGGCGGTGCCGGTGATGACTCGTACTACCTTCATGATGCTTCCACGTTAGATAGATCGGCGGGCGTGGCGAAGTGGCCGGCGATTGCGGTGGCGGCGGCTACTGCTGGCGACACGAGATGAGTGCGACCGCCGCGCCCTTGGCGGCCTTCGAAGTTGCGGTTGGATGTAGACGCGCATCGTTCGCCGACGCTTAGCTTGTCTGGGTTCATCGCCAAACACATAGAACAGCCCGGTTCGCGCCAGTCGAAACCGGCGTCTCTGAAGATTTCGTGCAGACCCTCGGCTTCGGCTTGGCGTTTCACGGCGTGAGAACCTGGCACCACCAGGGTGCGAACGCCGTTGGCAACCGTGCGGCCCTTGGCTACCTCGGCCGCGGCTCGGAAATCTTCGATGCGACCGTTGGTGCAGGATCCAATGAATACGGTGTCGACGGAAACTTCGCGCATTGGAGTTCCGGCTACGAGACCCATGTAGTCGAGTGCTCGTTGCGCGGTCTCGCGTTCGGCCGTGTCGGCGAAACTCTCAGGCCCAGGGACCGTAGAGTCGACCCGCATCACCTGGGCTGGGTTCGTTCCCCAGGACACATAGGCGACGATGTCGGCCCCATCGAGGATCACCTCTTTGTCGAACACTGCGTCGTCGTCGCTGCGCAAGCTCGACCACTCGGCTACCGCCGCGTCCCAATCGGCGCCGGTTGGGCACTGTTTGCGGCCTCGCAAGTACTCGAACGTGGTGGCGTCTGGAGCGATGAGTCCGGCTTTGGCCCCAGCTTCGATCGACATGTTGCACACCGTCATTCGACCCTCCATGGAGAGGGCTTCGATGACCGGTCCGCGGTATTCGATTACGTAGCCGATGCCACCGCCTGTACCGATGCGGCCAATGATGGCTAGAACGACGTCCTTGGCCGATGATCCTGGCGGGAGTTCACCGTTGACCGTGATGGCCATGGTTCCAGAAGAGTGTTGGGGCAACGTCTGTGTTGCCAGAACGTGTTCGACCTCGCTGGTTCCAATGCCGAAGGCTAAGGCCCCGAATGCACCGTGGGTAGCGGTGTGGCTGTCGCCGCACACGATCGTCATCCCTGGTTGGGTCATTCCCTGTTCGGGCCCAATGACGTGCACGATTCCTTGCCCAGGGTCGCCCATTGGATAGTTCGTTATACCGAACTCCGAGGTGTTGGCCCGAAGGGTGTCGACCTGGATCCGGCTGATTGGGTCGGCGATTGGCTGATCGATGTCGGCGGTGGGCACGTTGTGATCTTCGGTTGCCACTGTTAACTCGGGCCGCCTTACCCCTCGGCCAGACAATCGGAGGCCGTCGAATGCCTGCGGCGACGTGACTTCGTGAATGAGGTGTAGATCGATATAGAGAAGATCTTGACCCTCATCGTGCCGTACGACATGCCGATTCCAGACTTTCTGACTCAGCGTCTGTGGCCGTTCTGGTGCTGCGGTCTCGTGGTCTGCCATTTGTTGGCCCCTGGTATCCATCGGTGGCTCGTTACTTCCTGCAACTTGATATCTCATATAATGAGACGCTAGTCTCACTAAGTGGACACCATCGTAAGTGCTGTAGGCGTAATAGACAAGGCGATGAACTTGGTCGAGCTACTACAGGCCAGACCTCAGTCGTTATCTGAGCTAGTGGAGGCGTCGAGTTACAGTCGTGCCACCACACATCGTTTGCTCTCGTCGCTGGTCGATCACCAACTGGTTCGTCGGGATCAGACCGGCAACTATGACCTTGGTTGGCGACTAGTAGGATGGGGCCGAATTGCCGAGACCCGGTGGGATTTGGCCGTCGAAGCCAGGCCCGTGCTCGAAGCCCTGCGAGTTGAGACTGGCGAGAGCGTCCAGCTGTACGTGCGTCACGGCGACGTGCGTGTGTGTGCGCTGGCGATCGACTCGCCGGACGAACTTCGCACCGTGGTGCAGCCGGGCGCGAGGTTGCCCCTCGACCGCGGCTCGGCGGGAGCAGCCCTAACCGCGAGGCTTGGTCCGAAAGGTTGGGTCGCTAGCGTTGCCGAAAGGGCGCCCGGCGTAGCGTCGGTGAGTGCTCCAGTGATTGTTTCTGGCCAGGTGGTTGCGGCTCTGGGGGTTTCTGGTCCGATTGAGCGGCTAACCGAAGACCCAGGATCGCTTCACGGTCGCCACGTGGTTGCGGCCGCCGACGAACTTGCCGACCGAATCCTGGCATCACGTTGACAGGCGCTTCGGGTTTCATGGGCACCGTTGTGTTGACCTGATCGGTGGCCGCGTGTGGAGCGCTCCGGTGTCAGTCTCTGGGTCAGATCGTTTCGCCGAGTTCGTGGTGTCGTGGTCTCTCGGCGTAGCGACAGGCTTCCTTCGAGCGGCTGATCTGTCACGCAACGGTGCACCAGCGGCGGCAGCTCGTGGAATCGCCCTGTGGTGGTCAGTTCCAGTGGTTGGTGATTCTGAGGTTGCTGAACCGTTCAAAGTCTGGTGTTTGAGTGACGACATTCGTCCCTAGGCAACAGTGTAACCAGCGGCCTCTGGACTCCGATCGGTGATTTCTGATGCCGCGGAAGGTCAGCCGGAACATGCAGTGTGCTTTCTGCGGCACGACGAAGGCAGTGCGGGCCCGCACCTGGAAATCGAGGTCACCCTGCCGGATGTGCCAGGGCCGCAGCGGCAGTTGCTCGGGGCCCACGCTGGCTATCTAGGGCAGGCGTTGGCCGGTGGTTTCGAAGTCGAACTCGACTCGCTGGAGGCACCGTCGGGCGGCTGACCGGCTTTCTTGCGGCGCTGCTTTACTGGCTGCTGGTGTGGGTTAGCCTGTGCTGGCCGGGTCTATCGCGCCTGAGGTTGGGTGCTGTTCAGTTGCTCCAAGACGGGGAGCGTGTCCGGTGCGGGTGGGGCAAGCTGGCGAGAATGCCGTCCGTGGAGCGTACGGCATAAGTCCGAAGGCGACCGTGCAGATCAATGGCCGGACTAGAATTCTTGATGGATTGTGTGGGTAACCTAGTTTTCATCCCATGACCCGCCACAAGAAGCAGTCTGGACCGATGAGCGCCACCGAGTTCATGGCCCAGATGGCAAGGGACGAGGAGTACCAAGCCAAGAAGGCGGCCTTTGATACTGACCTCCAAGAACGGGCCGACGGGCTCCGAGCAGCTGAGCAACCGATCGTGGCTGACCTGCGTGTGGCTGGTGTCGAGGTCGACTCGGTCTGGGACCTGGTCAACAGCTCAGAACCGTATCCTGCCGCCTTGTCGGTGCTTGTCGACCACCTGGAACGAGGGGGTTACCCCGTTCGAGTAATGGAGAGTCTTGGGCGTGCCCTCGCGGTCAAGCCAGCGGCCACCTTCTGGGACCGTCTCAAGGGCTCTCTACCTCGATGCCAGGAACCCCGGTGAGGAGGAGGGAACGGCGGCTGCTCTGGCTGCGTGTGCCACGAAGGGACACGTTGACGAACTCATCAGCTTCCTGTCAATCGAGGAGCGCGGAGACTCGCGGATCTACTTCCTTCGGCCGATCATGCGCTTAGGGGGTGTTCGAGGGCGGGAGCTTCTTGAGTCACTTCGCAACGACGAGACGTTCGGATGTGAGGCCAAAGCTCTCCTAGTAGATCAGAACACAAGCCAGTGAATCGGAATGTAGCCTTGGTGTTCTCGCGCAACTGCGTGTTCGTCAGTCTCGTAGTTTGGACGGTTGTCGCGCTGGTTGTGGTCGTTGGCGCCGGGATCTCCCAATGTGTGGCGCCTTCGGCGGCCAGGGAGATGACTTGCGTCGACGCTTTCATGCATCGCAATGCTGTTGACGCCGTCGGCTGGGTCTCCCACGCAGATCCCGGCGCAGTTGGCGGAACCATCGTGTTGTCCACCGTAGAAGCGACACCGACGGTTCCAGCCTATGCGTACTTGATCTAGAGAACCGCCAGTGACGCCGCCACTAACCCGTTCTACACTGGAGCCTATGTCCACTGTTGGTGAAGAACTTCTTGAGGCCCGACGTCGGCGGCGACGTGACGGCGACCCTCGAATCTCGCCAGCTGGGCGTGAGACACTGCGCCGCTTCGTTTCCGGGGATCTGATGGGCGTGTTTCAGGACGCTCTCGACGCTGACGCAGAGGCTGATCCGGCATTGTCGGGCAGCGACCCGCTCGACGACTGAGCAGGCGTCCGGGTCGTGTTGGTTGTTGATGAATACCTAGCGGTTCGGATCCTCGTTGGTGATCTCCCTGCCGAGATTGACCCGGATGAAACGTTCGGTCTGCCCGCCTACCGGCACTACCGGCTCCTCCAACGTGTCCACGCCCCAGGCACCGGTCAGCTCTCCCGATTGTTGAGCGACACCGACCTGACTGCGATCCGCCGCCCGCATCCTGAGGTCCTGCAGATCCTTGACCCGCGACCGTTGCTCGATGATGCCGCCGCCTACAACGCTGCCGGGCTACTCGTCGGCGAAACCCTGGCCGCCGGGCTCGCGCATGGCCGTCAACTCTGGTTCGGGACCGCCCGCAACATAGGCAAACGCCTCACCGAGATCGCCGCCGATCTCAACATCGGAATCCACGTCACCGAACCCATCTGAACTCGAGAGAGACGAGAGCGCACAGCCACGCTGATCGCCACAACTCGATTCGAAGCGAATAGCGAGTTAGCCGTTAGACGCTGACCGACACCAACTCGACGCGCAGTTCGACCCCCGAGGGTGCTGCGAATACGATGGTGGCGCCTTGTTCCTTGCCTTCGAGAGCCTTGCCAAGGGGCGACCCCGGCGAACAGATCTCGAGGCCGTCGCGTTGCTCTTCGATGCTGCCGAACAACATCTTTTCGGTGGTGGTGTCGCCCTCGTAACGAAGCTCGACGATGCAGCCAGGCGAGACCAGTCCGTTCGCGGCTACTTCGATGATCTCGGCGTCTTCGATGATGCCCCAGAGCTGAACAATACGGCCTTCCATCTTGCCTTGTTCTTCTTTGGCCGCGTGGTAGTCGCCGTTCTCCTTGAGGTCGCCGAGCAGGCGCGCCTGTTCGATCTTGTCGGCGATGTCGATTCGACCGCGACCGGTCAGGTCGCGGTGTTCTTCGGCGAGGCGGTCGTATGCCGCTTGGGAGATGCGATGGACTTCAGCCATCTAAGCAATGATAGAGGGGCACCGACCGTCGTCAACGTCTGACAGGATGGCGGGCTGAATCTTCGAGCACACTAGGAGAACGCAGTGACTCATCGAGTAGCAGTCATAGGTGGCGACGGCATTGGTCCAGAGGTCATCGCCGTAGCCCTTGATCTGATCAAGGATGTCGGCGTCGAACTCGACACCACCGATTACGATCTCGGCGGCGAGCGCTACATGCGCGACGGAACCGTGCTTCCAGACGAGCTGCTCGAAGAGCTCAGAACCTACGATGCGATTCTGCTGGGAGCGGTCGGATCTCCTGGCGTTCCGCCTGGAGTCATCGAGCGAGGCCTGCTGCTCAAGATTCGATTCGAAATGGATCAGTACATCAACCTTCGACCGTTCGTCACTGACGACCACAACATCGTCGTGATTCGTGAGAACACCGAGGGTATGTACGCGGGCGAGGGTGGGTTCCTCCGAAAAGGGACACCTAACGAGGTTGCGACCCAGGGTTCGGTAAACACCCGGATGGGTGTTGAGCGGTGCGTGCGCTACGCATTCGATCTCGCCAATCGTCGATTTCGCAAACACCTAACACTGGTGCACAAGACCAACGTACTTAGTTTCTCGGGCGATCTTTGGCAGCGCACATTCGACGAAGTCGCTGCCAGCTTCCCCCATGTTGAGACCGCGTACAACCATGTCGACGCCGCTTGTATCTACTTCGTCGAAGATCCAGGCCGGTACGACGTTGTTGTGACCGACAATTTGTTTGGCGACATCCTTACCGACCTAGCGGGTGCGGTTTCGGGCGGTATTGGGCGGGCTGCGTCGGCGAACCTCAACCCGGCCCGAACTAGCCCTTCGTTGTTCGAGCCAGTGCACGGGTCTGCCCCAGACATCGCCGGCCAGGGCATCGCTAACCCCGTAGCGGCCGTGGTCTCGGCCGCCATGATGCTCGACTTCCTGGGCGAAGAGGAAGCTGCGACCACCATCGGGTCCGCTGTCGATGCGGCCTCAGCTGTAGCTGGCTTCGATAGCGGCGACACTGCCACTATTGCCACAGCTATTCGCGCCAAACTCTGACCCCACGGTCAGTCGTTAGACCATCTCACTAGCCATCACGGAGACCCTGATGCCCATCACACCAACCTCGAAAATCTGGATGGACGGCCAACTCGTCGACTGGGACGATGCCAAGGTTCACATACTCACCCACACCCTTCATTACGGCAACGGAGCGTTCGAAGGAATCCGGGCCTACGAGACTCCAAAGGGTACGGCCATCTTTCGGCTTACCGAACACATCAACCGTCTGTTCGACAGTTGCAAGATTCTGGCCATCGAGATTCCCTTCTCGTTCGACGAGCTCATGGATGCGACCAAAGAAACGGTGAGGGTCAACGGTTTGGCATCTTGTTACATTCGACCGCTTGTATATCTTGGCTACGGCGAGATGGGTCTCAACCCTCTGCCGTGTACGGTCAACGTCTCTATTGCTGTGTGGCCCTGGGGTGCGTATTTGGGCGAGGAAAGCCTTCGCTCCGGCGTCAACATGATGATCTCATCGTGGCAACGCCACGACCCTAACGCTATGCCTCCTGCCGCGAAGGGAGTCGGTCATTACATCAATTCACAAATGGCGAAAGTCGCTGCGGTCAATGCCGGCTACGACGAGGCAATCTTGTTATCGCCACAAGGATTCGTTAGCGAATGCACCGGCGAAAACCTCTTCATTGTGAAGAACGGCGCGGTGATCACGCCGCCTACCTCGGCTGGTGCACTCGAGGGCATTACCCAGGACGCAGTGCACCAGATCGCCGACGACCTCGGCATCGAGTACCGCACCGCGAACTTGCTTCGATCCGATCTATACACCGCCGACGAGGCCTTCCTTTCCGGTACAGCGGCAGAGGTTGTGCCGATTCGTTCTGTGGACGATCGCGTCATCGGCGACCGTGGCCCGATCACAACAGAGATCCAGGCCGCCTTCTTCAAGGCTGTGCGTGGCGAACTTCCTCAGTTCGAACAGTGGAACGAACTTCTATGACCTCTCAGGACTCGTCAGCCGAAGCGCCCGGGGTCGATCGCAGTGCTCGCCGAAACGAATCGTGGCCCGCGAGTGTCGAGATCTTCGACACCACGCTCCGAGACGGGGTGCAGTTCGAAGGGATCTCGGTCAGCAGCGAAGACAAACTCAAGGTTGCCCGCCAACTCGACGCGCTTGGTGTGCATTGGATCGAGGGCGGATATCCAGGCGCCAACCCTAAGGATCGCAACTTTTTCGACCGGGCCAAGACCGAACTCGATTTGACCACAGCACAGTTGGTTGCTTTCGGATCGACACGCAGACCTCTTGGTCGTGTCGATCAAGATGCCACTCTCGACACTCTTGTTACCTCCGGTGCCGGCACGGCCTGCATTGTTGGCAAGTCTTGGGATTACCACGTAACTCATGCTTTGCGCACAACCCTCGACGAGGCTGTGGCCATGGTTGGCGATTCGGTCCGATTCTTGGTCGAAGCCGGTCTTCGTGTGTTCTTCGACGCCGAGCACTTCTTCGACGGCTACATGCGCAACCCCGAGTTTGCCCTTGGCGTGCTTGAGGCGGCTGCAACTAGCGGTGCCGATGTGCTGGTTCTTTGCGATACCAATGGCGGTTCGTTACCCGATGAGGTCGAACGCATCGTGCACGATGTTGTCCGTCACTTCGACCTGGCTATCGGAATCCACACCCAAAACGACACCGGCTGTGCCGTGGCCAATGCCATGGCCGCGGTTCGGGCCGGGGCCACTCAGGTGCAGGGCACGATGAACGGCTACGGCGAGCGCACCGGAAACTGCGATAACACTCAGCTCATCCCAAACCTGACCCTGAAGATGGGCATTGAAACCTTGCCGGAGGGTCGGCTGCAACGGTTGTCCGGGATTAGCCTTCATGTGGCTGAGTTGTTGAACATGCCACCCATGCATCAGCAGCCCTATGTCGGAAAGTCGGCCTTCGCGCACAAGGCGGGGCTACATACCAGCGCCATCGCCAGGCGGCCCGATAGCTACGAACATGTCGACCCGGCCGAGGTTGGTAACCACAGCCGGTTCTTGGTGTCTGACCTTTCGGGCCGGGCGACGATCGATCTCAAAGCCAAGGAGCTCGGCGTCGAGTTGGATGGCGCCGCAGTAGGACAGCTGGTCGCCCAGTTAAAACAACTTGAGCACGAGGGGTATCACTTCGAAGTCGCTGATGCGTCGCTCGAAATTCTGATGCGACGCGCTGGTGGGCTCCAGCCGAACTGGTTCGACGTCGAGTCGTTCAGGGTCGTGACCGACCGCCGCACCGACGCATCGTTCGACACCGAAGCCACGGTGAAGGTCCTGGTCGGAGATGAACGCCGGGTTTCGGTTGGGGAGGGCAACGGACCGGTCAACTCCCTCGACGCCGCCTTGCGCAATGCCATTGGCGAGTTCTTTCCCGAGATCGCGCAGATCCACCTGACGGACTACAAGGTCAGGGTCATCGACTCAGCTTCGGCCACCGCAGCTGTTACCAGGGTGCTCATCGATCAGACCGACGGCACCGATGTATGGACCACCATCGGGGTATCAGAGAACATCATTGAGGCCAGTTGGTTGGCGCTTCGCGATGGCATCTATTACGGATTGCTGCGCAATGGCCGCTAGGTGTTGGCCCCGTTTCATGACGCGGTAGTGCGACGTCGGTCGGAACGGTCCTGCGTCGGTAGGCTCAGAACCGATGGCTGCACCCGAGTACGTTCCAACTTCTCCAACTGCACGGCCTCGTACTTATCGGGCACCCGATGTGGTGCCCGATGCCTGGTCAGACGATCGGGGCGCATCGGTGGGCCCACGTCAGCCAGCTGGTCCGATGCTTGGCCATCAGGGACCAGATCAGGGCTACGCCTTTGTGCTGGCCAGACACCTAACCGACCGACTGCGTCTCGCCGGGTCTGAGTCGGTCGACGATGTTCTCGCGGGTGCAGTGCAGATAGGTCTGAAGAGGGCATCCATCTTCGGTCGGGCTCCGGTAGTGCACGATCTGACCATCGCTCTCAGGCTGTGGGGTTTCCTCGACGATGCACCGCCGCCAGAGCAAGTGGCCGAGAGAGCCTCGAGGTTCGACGGCGTTGCCAACCCGCACCACTGGTCGCATATGTGTGCGCTCGTGGCGTGCGTTCCCGAGGCGACATTGCGGCAGTCGCCCGCTGAGGTGGAGTCGAAGTCCAGAGCCAACTGGCGTGGCCAGCTAGATCTGTGACCATCGATCAGAGCCGGCAGCGATGAGCTCGCTTGGTTACAACGACTGGGCCAGGTTGCACCGGATCGCCAACAGCGAGTTCGACGTGCGCCTGCGCCAGATCTTGCCTGAGTGGTGGGGGGCCTCAACACCTTGTGCCGAGTGGGACATCTACGATCTGGTCAACCATGTGGTGGCCGAAAGCCTCTGGGTGCCCGTCCTGCTGGCGGGCCATCACCCCGATTCGGTGGGCGGGCTCGATGGCGACATCATCGAAGGCGATCCTCTCGATGTCTGGGAGGACGCCCGTAGCGACGCGATGACGGCAGTTGAGGCAGCAAGCTCCAACGCCGAGGTTTTCCTTAGCAGCGGCACGACCGATGCGGCCGACTATGTTCGCCAACGCACCGTCGACATGGCGGTCCATTCTTGGGACTTAGGCCGGGCGCTCGCCGGCGACGAAGATCTCGACCCAGAACTTGTTGAGGGTGTGGCCGGGTTCGTCTGGCCCATAGCGACCCGCTTCGCTGACGGATCACTTCAATTCGAGCCATCGCTACCCATCGAGAGTGACGATTCCAAATGGAAGTCGGTTCTGCGCATCCTCGGCCGCGACCCGGACTGAGTCGTGACCAAACGATCCGAACACATCGCGGGCCTTAGGCTCAATCGCATCACACCAGCAGACATCGAGGTCTTCTTCCGTCTGTTACCCAAACGAATGCCGAGCCGGACCGTGCCAGAACTTGCTGAGTTACTTGCCGCCGCTCGGCACCGGGTGCGACAGTTGGCCGTCGACCTTGGGTCCGTCGATGCTCGGGTGGTTGACGACGCCGAGGTCGAGACGACCACCGAGTTGGTGCTCGACCAGATCGCCCAGATGCGGCGCCGCGATTGGAGATCGAGAATCGACGGTTCCAAGACGATCGACCACGTACGTCGCGAAGTCGGTGAGATCAGCGCCGACCTCCACGAACTCGCTGGCGGGTAGTTACCTTTGCCCATGAGGCCGACCGGCTCGGCTTAGCTCGTCGCCGCAGCGACGTAGGTTGGCGACGAGCGAGGCCTGGGTGGGGTGTTTTGCCACCTTGTAGCGACAACTGGGTTTGGTTGCTGGTTTCGGGCCAGATTCGATGTCGATAACGGCAGTTTTGTTGGCTTTGGGGGTAGTTATGCGAACAAGTGTGCGGTGTTGTTGATGTATGTTATCAACGGGGGACACAACAACTGATAGGCACATAAACGACGTGCAGGCCGGTGGTGATGTTCTGTCTGCTGTTGAGACGCTGCAAACGGCCATTGACAGCGTTCTTGGGTTCGGGTTGTTGCCTGATACTGCCGATGAGGCGAATGTTCTGTTGGAAGCGTTGGAGACGGTGTCGCGGCGGGTTGAAGCTGGCCATGTGCAGTTGATGGACCGTGTCGATGTCAAGAATCTGTGGACTACCGATGGGATGTTGTCGGCGAAAACTATGGTCCGCCATCGCACCGGGGTGTCTTCTGCCGAGGCCGGGGCAAGGTTGAAGGTTGTGAAGTGCTGCCGCCGTATGCCTGTGGTGGAGGCCGCGTATCGGGCTGGCCAGATTTCAACATGCAATATGCGTTGTTTGGCTCACGTGTTCTCGAACAAACGAGTCAGGACCCAGCTTGTTGAAGCTGAGGAGGCGATGTGCGAACAGGCTGCCGGTCTTTCGGCTTTGGAGTTCAAACTTTGGGTGGGTGATTGGGAGTCGTTGGCTGACGAGGACGGCACTTGCGACGCCAATCAGCGTAATCATGAGAAGCGTGATGCTCGTATGGTGCAGGACTTCGATAAAGGCTGGACATTCGAAGCCTGGTGCGCCGCGTTCCAAGGCGCGGAGATGTACCAGATCTGGGCCAAGTTTATTGACGCCGAGTTCAAAACCGATTGGGCCAAAGCAGTCGCCGTACATGGTGTAGGCACCGTCGCCCGAGACATGCTCCAACGCTCTGATGGCAACAGGCGTATGGACGCCCTCCACCAAATCTTCATTAAGGCTGCGTCGACGCCGCCTGGTGGTG